>JAVKST010000230.1:0-1600 GCA_039583515.1 Gaiellaceae bacterium | reverse complement strand
GGCCTAACATCGCGGACCGTGCGTGAGCTGCGCCCGGGTGTCTGGCATTGGCAATCACCGCATCCCGACTGGGACGAAGGGCAGTGGTGGCCCCAGCTCGTCTCGTCGTACGCGATCGAGCTCGACGACGAGTTTCTGTTGTTCGACCCGCTTGCCGTTCCAGACGAGGTGCGCAAGCAAGCGACCGCCGTCATCCTGACTGCGCCGTACCACGAGCGCGACGCTCGCCGGCTCGGCCTGCCCGTGCACACGCCGCCGGCAGACACCTGGCAGGACTGGGTCGAGAAGTTCGGCGTCGACCCCGACCGTGTGCGCGGCATGGAGAGTGACGACCTCGCCTGGCTACGGGCGGGCGAAGGCGAAGGGTACTTCCACGGTCCCGGAACGTGGCCGTTCGGCATCCACGCGTACGCGGGCCGTGAGGACAACGACCTCATCCTCTGGCTGCCGCCGATCAACGCGATCGTCAGCGGCGACTCGCTCTCCGACTTCGGCGACGGGCTTGACATCCAGCTCGGCGGGCGCAAGCACCTGACGCGCGACGATGTGATCCGACGGCTTCATCCACTACTCGACCTGCCGGTCGAGCTCGTGCTTCCCGCGCACGGCGAGCCAACGGATCGCGCAGCCCTCGAGCGTGCGGTTTCCTGAGCGGGGGCCACGAAGGCGTTGCCGCTCGCCACAAGCGGTTTCAGAGACCTGAGCTAGGCTCCCCTGCCCGCATGCGCGTCCTCGGGTTTCCGATCGAGTCGCCCCAGACTGTCGTCAACCGCGCGGTCTCGGATCTAGCGGCGATCGCGCGACTGGCGCGCACCGTGCCCGGGCAGTTCGAGCGGATGCTGGTGCTCGGCGAGCAGATGGTGGCGATCGGACAACAGGTCCTCAACATCGCCGAGCGGCTCGACCGGCGCGCCGAAGCGGTGCTGTCGATCGGCGAGCGACTCGACGCCCGCGCGGGCGAACTCGTCGACCTCGGCAGCCAGATGCAGAAGGTCGGCCAGCAGGTCGACGCGCGCGGCGCTGAGATCGTTGATCGCGCCGCCCGCGTGGTGGAGACGGGCTCTGACCTCATCGGCGTTCTGCCTGCGCTTGAGCGAGCCCTCGAAATGGCGAGCCCGCTGGAGGGGGCCATCGACCGCTTTGGACGGCTGGTCGACCGCCTGCCCGGCGGCGCCGCGCGGCGGACTGCCCCGGACGTCCCTGCGACGACGGGCCGCGAGAGCACCGCGCCCGAGTCCGGGAATCCACAGCCCGCCGAAGGCTGATCACACCGAGCCAGCTAAACGGCCAAAGTCGCCTGCGGGCGACCCTTGTTTTACGAATTCTCTACGCCTCCCCGCCGATATTTAGCGGGATCTTGACGCGGCGACTTCTAGCTTCGATGGCACGAAGTGAGGTCGATTCGCGCCAGCACGCGCCGAGAGGTCGGCGAGACCGACGGCGAGGCAACTCGCCCGCATTCGGCGCTTAACGAAGCGGCCCATAAGACCGAGGTCATCACGGCGGATGGAGATGGCCAGACCGCGACAAAGGCCCGGAGCTTCAACGAGGCCGCACACAAGCTCGAAGAGTGGCCCTCATACGGCGACCAACCGGAGGA
>JAVKST010000229.1:0-1632 GCA_039583515.1 Gaiellaceae bacterium | reverse complement strand
GATTCAGGCACTCTTCGCGATTAGTGCCTGAAGCTCGACGAGCTCTTCATTCGTTGGCGGTGCCTGGCGCTTGGCGAGGAGCGGGACGGGGGCCTACGGCGCGGTCGGGTCCTGCATTTCGTGGGCGCACGGACGGCGGGATACTTCGTGCATGCTGACCGCGTTCGGAGCGTGCGCTGTGACGTTCATGATGCTTATGTATGCGCTGGAGCGACGCCACTCCGGGTTCATTCTTGCCTTTGCCTGCGGCTGCGCACTCTCCAGCGCCTATGGGTTCCTGGCCGGGACCTGGCCGTTCGGCGTGGTCGAGGTCGTCTGGGCGTTGGTGGCTGTCAACCGCTACCGAGCGCTGCGCGCCCGCCTAGCTGCGCGGGATCTATGACGACCGCCGGCGGGCGGGACGCGAACCGGTGTCAACTGACCGGGGAGCTAATGCCGAGCTGGCGTAGCCGGGTCAGGTTGTCTTCGACGCCGAACGCTGAGACCAGCTTGCCGTCATGGACGCGGAAGATGTAGATCTCGTCGACCTGCTCGAACCGGCGGCCCGTAGCTGGGATCCCGAGCCATTCGCCGCGATGGGTGCCCGAGCATTTGAAGTGGCCGACCACCTTATCCCCCTCGGCGATGAGATCGACGATTTGCATCCGGAAGTCCGGAAACGCGCTCTGAAACGGCCGCACCCAGCGCTTCGCGACCTCTGCGAAGTCGCCCGCCGCGAGCTCATCGAGGACGTCTAGGTTGTGCTTTAGCACGGCCTCGTCGATCAGCCGGCGCACCAGACGCTTGTTCTCCTCGGCGGGCAGCGGGCTAATTCTGCCGATCCCGTCTTGCCATCGGCCCTGGCGTTCATACCGCGCCGTGTCCCGACCCGCTCTCGGTCCCGGGATTGATCTGCCAGCCTCATGCCGATGGCCGCGATGAGTGCTCGTGACGCCGGACGGGACGGCCTCGTGCGTCGCGGGATCGCGCTGGAGGTCTTCACGCTGTCTTGGATGACGGTCGAGGCGGCCGTCGCGCTCGCGGCCGGCGTTGCAGCCGGCAGCGTCGCATTGATGGCATTCGGGATCGACTCCGTGATCGAGTTCGTCGCCGCGTTCGTGGTCTTGCAAACGTTCCGAGCAGAGCAGGCCGGTCGGAGCAGTCGCGGCGAGCAACAGGCGCTACGAGTGATCGCCGCGACCTTCTTCCTGTTGGCGGCGTACATCGTCGGTGACGCGGCCTACACGTTGATAGCCGCCAGCAAGCCAGACACCAGCGTGGCGGGTATCGCCGTGTCTGCCGCCGCCGTAGTGGTCATGCCGGTGCTGTCTTTGTTGAAGCGACGCACCGGCAGTGCCCTCGGGAGTCAGATGCTGGTGGCTGACGCCGCGGAGTCTGTGTTCTGCGCCTACCTGTCCGCGACGGTGCTCGTCGGCCTCTTACTGAACGTCGCGTTCGGCTGGTGGTGGGCGGATCCGGTCGCCGCACTCGCCGTCGTACCGCTCGTGATCAAAGAAGGTCTAGAAGCACTCGAGGGCGAGCGCGGCGATTAGCCGCGGACCCGCCGCTGCATCGGAGTTTCTCGAGACAGCGACGCCGCGCGTTCGAGCCCCCGTTCTCTGACGTGAGGGGTTTTTCGTCACCGCAGTGCGG
>JAVKST010000228.1:0-1633 GCA_039583515.1 Gaiellaceae bacterium | reverse complement strand
GTCGACGGCGGCGTCGCAGCCGTCGAGGTCCGGCTCGTCGCCGAGGTCGAAGCCGCGCACCTCGTGGCCGGCGTGCTCGAGCACCGGCACGAGTGCCCGGCCGACCTTTCCTCGCGCCCCGAAGAAGGCGACTCTCACGCGGCCGCCTGCTCGCCGAGCCTCGTGCTCGCGCGGGAGACGGCATCGCGGAAGCGCGCCTCGTCGGGGCCGACGCCTGCCGCGGCCATCCGCTCCGGCGTGAGCAGCGAGCCAGCGAGCTCGGCGAGCTCGCCCGCGTCCACGGCGTCGATCTCGGCGATCACGCGCTCGAGCGTGAGCAGCTCGGTGTCCGTGACGAGCGACTTGCCGAGGCGGCTCATCCGGTTCGAGGTCGACTCCAGCGAGAGCACGATGCGGCCCTTGAGGTTCTCCTTCGCCCGCTCGAGCTCGCCGCGGCGTAGGCCGCCGCCCGCGATCTCCGCGATCTGCTCGACCGCGATCTCGACGCACGCGCCGAGGTTCTCCTCGCGCGTGCCGACATAGACGCCGATCACGCCGGTGTCGGTGTACTGCGCGCCGAAGCTGTAGACGGCGTACGCCATGCCGCGCTTCTCCCGGATCTCCTGGAAGAGCCGCGACGAGGCCGAGCCGCCCAGGATCGAGTCGAGCAGCGAGGCGGCGAAGCGGCGGCGGTCGGAGCGCGAGATACCGGTCGCGCCGAGACAGAGGTGGTACTGCTCGGTCTCCTTGCGCTGGAAGCGAAGGCCCGGGAGCGGCAGCTGCGCGAGCGGGCGGCGGACGCGCGTGCCGGCACGCGCCGGCGCCCCCGCCCGGCGCTCGCTCCGCTGCAGGAGGGCCACGAGCCGGTCGTGCTCGATGTTGCCGGCGGCGGCGACGACCACGTTCCCCGGCGTGTAGGCGGTGCGGTGGTACGAGGCCAGTGCGCGGCGGCTGACGGTCGAGATCACGTCCGCGGTGCCGATCACGGGCCGGCCGAGCGGGTGGCCTGCGAACACCGCCTCCGAGAACAGGTCGTGGACGAGCTCCTGCGGCGTGTCCTCGTACATCGCGATCTCCTCGAGCACGACCTCCCGCTCCTGGTCGACCTCGGCGAACGCAGGCGCGAACACCATGTCCGTCATCACCTCGAGCGCGGTGTCGGCGTGGTGGTCGGGGACGCGCGCGTAGACGACCGTGTTCTCCCGCGACGTCGCCGCGTTGAGCTCGGCGCCCATCGCGTCGAACGTCTCCGCGATCTGCTGGGCGTCGAAGCGGCGCGACCCCTTGAAGAGGAGGTGCTCGATGAAGTGGGAGACGCCCGCGCGGTCGGTGCGCTCGTCGCGCGAGCCGACGTCGATCCAGAAGCCGAGCGCGATCGAGCGCACGCTCGGAACCCGCTCCGAGACGACGCGCTCGCCGCTGTCGAGCTCGCTGAGGACGACCTTCTGCACGGGCGGATCGTACGCCCGCGCGCGGGGGACTACGCGCGCGCGGCGAAGCGGAGGCCGGAGCCGTTCCGCTTGGCGGCGTAGAGCGCCTCGTCGGCGAGGCGGAAGAGCGTGTGGGCGCCGGTCGCGTCCTCCGGACATGCCGCGCAGCCGAAGCTCGCCCGCAGCTCCGCGAGCCACGGCTCGGTGGCGCCGCCCTTCGGGAG
>JAVKST010000227.1:0-1658 GCA_039583515.1 Gaiellaceae bacterium | reverse complement strand
CTCGCCTTTCACATCAACCCCCTAGTACGGGTCGCGCGCGGGGCTCCGAGGGCGGCCGGAAGCCCCGCCTACACTTCCGGCGTGGCGACGACGCAGTACGAGGCGGTGCCGCAGGTCGCGGCGGACGCGGCGCCGCACCGTCCGAACCTGGTCGTGATGAAGTTCGGCGGCTCGTCCGTCGCCGACACCGACAAGATCAAGGAAGTCGCGCGCCGCCTCGTGCGCGCACGCCAGAGCGGGCACCGCGTCGTGGGCGTCCTCTCCGCCATGGGCGACACGACGGACGAGCTGATCCGGCTCGCGCACGAGATCTCGCCTCGGCCGCACCCGCGGGAGTACGACATGCTCATCTCCGTCGGCGAGCGGATCTCGAACGCCCTCTGCGCGATGGCCGTCCACGACCTCGGCCACGAGGCCATCTCGCTCACCGGCTCGCAGGCGGGCATCGTCACCGACACCGTCCACGGCAAGGCGAAGATCGCCGAGGTGCGGGCGACGCGGATCAACGACGCGCTCGACGGCGGGAAGATCGTGCTCGTCGCCGGCTTCCAGGGCGTCTCGGCAGACTCGCACGACGTGACGACGCTCGGCCGCGGCGGCTCCGACACGACCGCCGTCGCGCTGGCGGCCGCGCTGGGCGCCGACGCGTGCGAGATCTACACCGACGTCGAGGGCGTCTTCACCGCCGACCCCCGTCTCGTGCCGCACGCCCGCAAGCTGTCGGCGGTCACGTACGAGGAGATGCTCGAGCTCGCGGCGGGCGGCGCCCGGGTGCTCCAGCTACGCTCGGTCGAGTTCGCGCGCAACCACGACGTTCGCCTGCACGTGCGGTCGACGTTCTCCGACGGCGAGGGGACGTGGATCGTCGACGAGGAGGATGCGGTGCTCGAGAAAGCGATCATCAGCGGTGTCGCCCACACGGAGTGCGAGCCGCTCTACCGCGTGCGCGAGATCGACGCGGCACGGCTGTTCGACAAGCTGGCGGCGGCGCACGTGAACGTGGACACGATCCTCCAGGTGACGAGCGACGAGATCGTCTTCAGCGCGCCGCTCGACGATCGCGGGACGTGCGACGAGCTGCTCGGCGGGCTCGACGTCGAGTGGTCGATGCGCGACGACCTCGGCAAGGTCAGCCTCGTCGGGGCCGGAATGCGGAGCAACCCGGGCATCGCCGCGAAGACCTTCGCCACGCTCGAGCGGGCCGGAGTGGAGGCGAAGGTGATCTCCACCTCGCCGATCAAGATCGCCTGCCACGTGCGGACCGAGGACGTGCCGAAGGCGGTCTCGGCGCTCCACGACGCGTTCGAGCTCGGATGACCCGCGAAGCGCGGATCGGCGTCGTCGGGGCGACCGGCGCCGTCGGCACGGTGACGCTGCGGCTGCTGCGCAAGCGCGGATATGGCGCGGTGCGGGCCTTCGCCTCGTCACGCTCGGCCCGACGCCGGCTCGACGGCGGCCTCGTGGTCGAGGAGGCGACGGCGGAGGCGCTCGCCGCCGGGGAGCTCGACCTCGTGCTCTTCTCGTGCGGCACGAGCGCCTCGCGGGAGCTGGTGCCCGCCGCCGTCGACGGCGGCGCGCTCGCCGTCGACAAGTCGAGCGCGTACCGTCTCGCCGAGGGCTATCCGCTCGTCGTCCCCGAGGTGAACGGCCGCCGCGCC
>JAVKST010000226.1:0-1686 GCA_039583515.1 Gaiellaceae bacterium | reverse complement strand
GGCTCGCAGACCCGGAGCTTCTGCTACGCCGACGACCTGATCCGCGGGATCGTCCTCCTCGCCGAGAGCGGCGAGCACCTGCCGGTCAACATCGGCAATCCCGACGAGCGAACGCTGCTCGCGCTCGCGAGGACGGTCAAGGAGATCACCGGCTCGTCGAGCGAGATCGTCTTCGAGGCGCTGCGCGTCGACGACCCGCAGGTGCGCCAGCCGGACATCACCCGCGCCCGCCAGCTGCTCGACTGGGAGCCCGAGGTGTCGCTCGAGGAGGGCCTGCGGCGGATGCTCGGGACGCTCGAGCCGCAGTCGGTCTCCGTCTGACGCGGCGCGTGCTCTCAGGCCGCCGCGGCCGCGACGCTGGCGCGGTACCACGCGACCGTGCGCTCGAGCCCGTCGCGCAGGGGAGTGCGCGCGCGGAAGCCGAACAGCTGCTGGGCGCGCGTGACGTCGAGCCGGCGGCGCGGCTGCCCGTTCGGCCGTGACGCGTCCCAGACGATGTCGCCGTCGAAGCCGGTCAGCTCCGCGACCAGCTCCGCGAGCTCCCGGATCGCAATCTCGTCACCGGTACCGAGGTTGACCGGCTCGGCGCCGTCGTAGCGCTGCGCGGCGAGCCAGATCGCCTCGGCGCAGTCCTCCACGTAGAGGAACTCGCGCGTCGGGCTGCCGTCGCCCCAGAGGACGATCTCCCGCTCGCCTCGTTCCCGCGCTTCGACCATCTTCCGGATCAGCGCCGGAATCACGTGCGACGTCTCGAGGTCGAAGTTGTCGCGCGGGCCGTAGAGGTTGACCGGCAGCAGGTAGATCGCGTTCGTGCCGTACTGCTCCCGGTAGGCCTGCGCCCCCACGAGCAGCGCCTTCTTCGCGACGCCGTAGGGAGCGTTCGTCTCCTCGGGGTAGCCGTCCCAGAGCTCGTCCTCGCGGAACGGCACCGGAGCGAGCTTCGGGTAGGCGCAGATCGTGCCGAGGAGGACGGTCTTCTCCGTGCCCTGGAGGCGCGCCTGCTCGAGCACGTGCGCTCCCATCAGCAGGTTCGCGTACCAGTAGCGGCCGGGATGGGCGCGGTTGGCGCCGATGCCTCCGACCTCTGCTGCGAGATGAATCGCGAGCTCGGGCGCGGCGTCGACGAACAGCCGCTCGACGTCGGCGGCGACGGTCAGGTCGTAGTCGCGCCGGCGCGCGACGAACGGCTCGATCCCGTCGGCGCGGAGCCGCTCGACGAGGTGCGACCCGAGGAAGCCGCCGCCTCCGGTGACGAGCACGCGCACGAGGCAAGGGTAACCCCCGGGCTACTGTTCGGCGCCGTGGAGCCGCTTCTCGTCCGCGCGCTCCGGCGCGAGCCGACGGAGCGCACGCCGGTGTGGTTCATGCGGCAGGCGGGACGCTCGCTGCCGGAGTACCGCGCGCTGCGCGAGCGCCACGCCTTCTTCGAGCTGGCGGGGACGCCCGAGCTCTGCGCCGAGGTGACGCTCCAGCCCGTGCGCCGGCACGGCGTCGACGCGGCGGTGCTGTTCGCGGACATCATGTCGCCGGTCGTCGGCATGGGCGCCGAGGTCGAGCTCGTCGAGGGCATCGGGCCGGTCGTCGAGCGGCCGGTCGAGTCGGGGTCGGACGTCGAGCGGCTGCTGGTGCGGGACGCCGAGGAGTGGGGGGCGCCGATCCTCGAGGCGCTGCGGCTCGTCCGTGCGG
>JAVKST010000225.1:0-1704 GCA_039583515.1 Gaiellaceae bacterium | reverse complement strand
TCCTCGAAGCAGACCCATTCGGCGCCCGCGATGCCTTCGAGCAGCGTCTCCTGCAGCGCCGGCGTCGCCTCGTCGTGGCGGCCCGAGACCAGCAGCGTCGGCACGTCGATCCGGTCCAGGCGCTCCTTCGACTGCCAGTCGCGGATGGAACCGATCACGTGGAACTCGCTCGGCCCGTTCATGGTGTGGTAGACGGTCGGGTCGCGCTGGATCCACTCGAACGACGCGACGAGCTCGTCCGGCCACGGGTCGAGCCGGCAGAGGTGCCGGCGGTAGAAGACCTCGCATGCGGCCTCGTACTCCGCATCGTCCGTCGTTCCCGCCTCCTCGTGGCGGCGGAGGGCGGCCTCGATCTCCGGCGGCAGCAGCTCCCGGAGCCGGTTGCACTCCGCCACGAAGGCGGGGAAGGATGCGGCGGTGTCGGCGAGGACCAGCGAGCGGAGGCCGTACGGCCGGGTGAACGCGTACTCCTGGGCGAGGAAGCCGCCCCACGACTGGCCGAGCACGTGGTGCCGCCCGGCGATGCCCAGCGTCTCGACGAGGTTGTGGAGCTCGCGGACGAACAGCTCCACCGTCCAGAACCCGGCACCCCGGTCGGGATAGTGGGTGCTGCGGCCGTTGCCGAGCTGGTCGTAGTGGATCACCGCGCGCGGCCCGGCGAGGTCTGCGACGGAGAGGAGGTAGTCGTGCGTCGCGCCGGGGCCGCCGTGGAGGACGACGAGCGGCGCCGGCGCCTCCTCGTCGCCCGGCCGCAGCTCGCCGGCCACGCGGTACCAGGTCTGCGCTTCCTCGCCGTCGAGCGGGAGCGGGACGGTCCCCTCGCGCACCTCCACGGCGTCCGAGTCTACGCTCCGCCGCGTGGGGAGAGAGTCGCGGCTGCGCCGCGCGCACGTCGCGCTCGCGCTCACGTTCGTCGCGTTCGGCGCCGTCGACGGCACGTGGGCCGCACGGCTTCCCGCGCTGAAGGCACGGCTCTCCCTCGACAGCGGCCAGCTCGGCCTCGTCGTCTTCGCGGTCTCGGGCGCGGCCACGGCGGTCCTGCCGCTCGCGGGCTGGCTCGCCTCGCGCTTCGGCAGCCGCGGCCCCGCGGCGCTCGGTCTCCTCGTGATGTCGGGGGCGCTCTCGGCGGCCGCCTTCGCGCCCGGGGAGGCGCAGCTCGCGGCGGCGGCGGTCGTCATCGGCGGCGGCTTCGGCATCGTCGACGTCGCGGCCAACGCGCACGGGGTCGCGCTGGAGCGAGATCTGGGACGGCATATCCTCTCGGCGCTGCACGGGATGTGGAGCGTCGGGCTGCTCGCAGGCTCCGTCGTCGCAGCCGCCGCAGCGGCGGCCGCCGTGGGCGTCCGGGGCAACTTCCCGCCGGTCGCCGGCGGCGTCGTCGTGCTCGCGCTGGTCGCCGTTCCCCGCCTGCTGCCGCGCGCGGAGGACGCCGAGACCGCGGGCTTTGCGCTCCCCCGCGGGGAGGTCGCGCTGCCGGCGCTGCTGATGTTCTGCTCGATGTTCCTCGAGTCTGCCGCGATGAACTGGAGCGCGGTCTTCCTCGCAGGGCCGGCCCACGCCGGCGCGGCGGTCGCGGCCGGCGGCGTCGTCGGGTTCTCGATCGCGATGGCGCTCTCGCGCTTCGCCGGCGACCGGCTGCTCGCACGCTGGGGCGTCGCCGGGCTCGCCCGGCGAGGCGGCTCCGTCTCGGGCGTCGGGGTCGCC
>JAVKST010000224.1:0-1799 GCA_039583515.1 Gaiellaceae bacterium | reverse complement strand
ATCGCGGTGGTCGGCGGCGGCTACACCGGCCTCTGGACGGCGCTTGCGCTTCGCGGGCGGGCGCCCGAGCTACGCGTGACGCTGCTCGAGGCGGAGATCTGCGGCCACGGCCCGAGCGGCCGCAACGGCGGCTTCTGCCACGGCTACTGGGCCGCGATCGGCTCGCTCGTCCCGCTGCTCGGCGAGGAGCGGGCCGCTGCGCTCGCGCGTGCCGGCGAGCAGGTGGTCCCCGGCATCCGCGCGTGGGCCGGGGCTCGCGGCGAGGACGTCTGGCTGCGCGAGGCGGGAATGCTCCACGTCTCCGCCGCGCCGGCACAGGACGCGGGGGTGGAGCACGCCGCGGCGGCCGCGGCGGCGCTCGGCCGCCCCGAGCAGGCGGTGCCGCTCTCACGAGACGAGCTCGCGGAGCGCGTCGCGTCGCCGGTCTTCCGCCGGGGCGTCTTCTTCCCGGACGGCGCGACCGTGCATCCCGGCCTGCTGGTGCGGGCGCTGCGGCGGGCGGCCCTCGAGGCAGGCGTCACGCTCCACGAGCGGACGCCGGTGACGAAGCTCCGCGAGGGCTCCCCGAACGAGATCGAGACCGCCGGCGGCGTCCTCCGCGCGCCGGAGGTCGTGCTGGCGACGAACGCGTGGCTGACGGGCTGGTCTCCGGCCTCGCGCAGCCTCACGAACTTCGGCTCCTACGTCGTGCTGACCGAGCCCGCGCCCGAGCTGCTCGAGCGGACTCGCTGGACCGGCGGCGAGGCGATCGTCGACGGGCGGATGTTCGTCCACTACTTCCGCACGACCGACGACGGGCGGGTGCTGATGGGCAGCGGCAGCGGCCCGATCGGCTTCGCGGGTCGCGTCGACGGGCGGTTCTCGCGCGACCGGCCCACCAGCGCGCGAGCCGAAGCGGGGCTGCGGCGGCTGCTGCCGGGGCTCGACGGCGCCCGCGTCGAGCGCTCGTGGGGCGGCCCGATCGACGTCTCCGCCGACCACCTGCCCTTCTTCACCACGAAGCCCGGGACGCGCGTCCACTTCGGCGCCGGCTACTCCGGGCACGGCGTCGGGCCGAGCTGGCTCGGCGGCCGTATCCTCGCCTCGCTCGCGCTCGGCGCCGACGACGAGTGGACGCGGCTGCCGCTCGCCACGCGGCGCGTGCCGCGCCTGCCGCGGGAGCCGTTCCGGCGGCTCGGCGGCGGCCTGGTCCGGCGCGCGATCATGACGTGCGAAGAAGCCGACGAGCGGGAGCAGGCGCCGCCGCTGCACGCTCGGGTCGTGGCGAGGTTGCCGCGGCTGCTCGGGATGGAGCTCGGGACCCGCTAGGAGTCGGACCTAGTTCCGGACGACGCGCTCGAGGACGCGTGCGACCGCCAGGCCTCCACGGGTGACGCCCGCGTAGAAGAGGACGGTGACGCAGAGGAGGTTGAGCAGGTGGGTCACGTAGCGCAGCATCGCCGACGCGCCGCCGCTTCATCCATCACCGGTTGGGTGGTTCAGCCGCCTACTTGACCAGCAGGCGCCTCTGGGCGGCGGCGGGCAGCTGATCACGCCGGGGCTCGTCGCGCCGCCGACGCATGGTTGCGGCGGCCTGGTGGAGCGGCATCCGCGGTGACTGCGGAAGCAGCGCGGGAGAAGCCGTGGCGGAGCGGCGTGCCACGCCGGTCCGCATGTCGAGCGTCTCTCGCAGCCGCCGCTCGATCGCGAAGCAGCGTGGCGCGGCGATGTCCTCGTTCTTCGTCGCGAGGCACCGGATGGCGGCGCCGAACGAGGCGGACGGATGCACGAGCGCAGGTACGTCGCGCGCGCAGCAGCCG
>JAVKST010000223.1:0-1804 GCA_039583515.1 Gaiellaceae bacterium | reverse complement strand
GAGTCGGCCCGCGGCTCGTCGCGCTCGGTGCGGCTGTGACGGCGAAGGTTGCGACCCACGATCGCGCCGTAGACGAGCAGGAGCACGACCGAGACGGGAACCGACGCGACGACGACTGCGTGCCGGTTCGGGTTCGCCTCGTAGCCCAGCCGGGCCGGCGCGACGAAGGCGACGACGGCGAGCGCCACCAGCCCGACCTGGGCGAGCAGCGAGCGGCGGTCGAGCTCCTCGCCGTCGGGGCCGGCCAGGAGCGTCACGCCGAAGACCAGCAGGAGGTTCGAGATCACGCTCCCCGAGAGCGACCCGCGAACGACCTGCGGCAGGTTCGCGCCCAGCGCGAACAGCGCGACGATCAGCTCGGGCGCGTTCCCGAAGCTCGCGTTGAGGAAGCCGCCGATGCCCGGGCCGGTGTGCTCGGCGGCGTGCTCCGTCGACTCGCCGATCAGCCACGCGAGCGGGACGAGCGACGCGGCAGCGAGGACGAAGAGCGCGACGTCGCCGAGGCCGGTGAGCCTGTCGACCGCGACCGTGAGCGGCGCGAGGAGGAGCGACGCCCAGAGGAGCTTGCGGCCCACCGAATTACCCTACTGAGCGGTGCTCGAGGCGGTCCTCTTCGACTGGGGCGACACGCTCGTCCACCTCGAGTGGGACGACGCGCGCGTGCTCGCCGGCCACCGGGCCGCGCTCGGGCGGGACGACCCGGAGTTCACCGCGCGCTGGCGCGAGCTCCTGCTCGGAGACGCGCACGGGTACCGGCCCTACCCAGAGCTGCTCGCGGAGCTCGGCGTCCACGATCCGGATGGGTTCATCGACCGGGAGCACGAGGTCTGGCGGCCGCGGTACGCGGTCCTCGCCTCGGCCGCGGCGCTGCTCCAGTCGCTGCGCGGGCGCGGCCTGAAGACCGGGCTGGTCGCGAACTCGTGGCCGGATCCGGGTCGAATCCTGCGCGCCGACGCCGAGGCGCTCGGGCTCGCACCGCTGCTCGACGCGATGGTCTTCAGCGCCGACGTCGGCGTCCGCAAGCCCGCGTCGGAGATCTTCCTCCGCGCGTGCGGCGAGCTCGGGATCGAGCCCGGCGCCGCACTTTTCGTCGGCGACGACCTCGCCAGCGATGTGCAAGGCGCGGCCGCCGCGGGCATGACGACGGCACAGGCGCTGTGGTTCAGGGCGGACGACACTCCAGGGATCGAGCCGGACTTCACGGCCTTCACGGCTATGGACGTCCTGAACGCGGCGGAGCGCTTAGCTCGATCCCGCCCGTAAGTCAAGTCTTGCGGAGCTCCGGAACCGCTCGGACAATGGCTCCATGACCCCGGAGCAGCAACGCGAGACGCTGACGCTGCCGCTGCGTCCGCAGGACGAGGCGGCGTGCCGCCGCTGCGAGGTGCACTGCGAGAAGGTCGTCTACCCGGCCTCGTGCCTCGAGCGGTCGTGCCCGTTCGTGTACGCATACGAGGAGCACGGGCACACGTTCATGGGCTGCCTGCAGAAGGTCTTCACCGCGGAGATCGAGCTCGACATGCTCCGTGCGGCCGAGCGGCGGCGCGACGGGTTCGGCCCCGTGCGGGCGCTGCGTGGGCCGCTCCCGATGTGCGACTCGGCGGTGCAGGAGACCTTCACGAGCCGCGGCAGCGACCTCGGCTGCGTCAATCCGGAGTTCGCGGAGCTGCCCGAGGGGTCGCCGACGTTCCGGGTGTTCGCGCGGGTCTCGGACTTCTAGTGACGTGACCGGCAACGTTCGCCGGCTCCCCGGCCCGCGAGCACGCTACGCGCTGCGGCGTCCTCGGCCGTCCCGATAGCGCAA
>JAVKST010000222.1:0-1804 GCA_039583515.1 Gaiellaceae bacterium | reverse complement strand
CGGCCCTCAGGTGCTCGAACTGACGCTGAGCGCGCTGGAAAACGCGGGGTGCTCCTGCACAGTGCTGGAGCCGGTTCGCGACCTCGACACGCCCGACGACGCCAACTACGTGGCCGCCGACCCCCGCTGCCCGCCCGCGGTTAGGGAGATCCTCAAGGATCGAAGCGCATTGTGAGCGATCACGCGCTCGTCTCGATCATCGTGCCCGTGCTTGAGGAGGAGCCGACGATCGCCGGCCTGCTCGACCATCTCGCGACCCTGCCTGGACCGTTTGAGACGATCGTGGTCGACGGTGGGTCCCGTGATCGGACCGGCGATTTGGCGCGGGAGCACCGGCTACAGCCGCTTTTCGTCAGAGCACCGCCTGGACGAGCGAGCCAGTGCAACGCGGGTGCGGCCGCCGGCCGCGGGGCCGTCGTCGTCTTCCTGCATGCCGACACCCGCCTGCCGCCCGATGCGTACCAGTCGCTTGCGCGGGCGATCGCTGATCCGAGCGTGCTCGGCGGCAACTTCAGGCTGGGCTTCGACGGCGCCGACCGCTTTTCACGCGTGCTCGGTGCGTGGTACGGGCTTCAGCGCCGCGCGGGGATCTACTACGGCGACTCGGTGATCTGGCTGCGCGCCAGCGTGTTCGAACAGCTCGGCGGCTTCCGGTCGCTGCCGATCATGGAGGACTACGACCTGGTTCGCCGTCTGGAGCGCGCGGGGCGCACGGTCTGCCTTCCCGGCCCGGCGATGACCTCCGCTCGGCGCTGGCAGCGCCTGGGGCTGCCTCGCACGATCGCCTCGTGGGTGCTGGTCCGCTGGCTGTTCATCGCCGGCGTCGCGCCCGCGCGCCTGGCCCGCCTGTACCCCAACGTCCGCTGACCTGACCGAGGAGCCGTATGGCAGACCGACTTGACCGATCCCCGTGGAGGCCGATTCATCGCCGGATCGCCGGCGCGCTCGGCGTCGGCTGGGCGCTTGACGCGTTCGAGGTGCAGATCATCGGCAGCGTGATCCCCTCGATCGCCACCGACTTCGGCCTCTCCAAGGGCCAGCAGATCGCGGTGTTCGTGATCTGGTTCCTCGGCCTGGGGAGCGGCGCGGCGCTGTTCGGCTACCTCGCCGACAAGCTCGGCCGCCGCCGGCTGTTCGTCGCCACCCTGCTGCTGTACTCGCTGTCGGCGATCGCCACCGCGGCGTCACCGAGCTACGGCGTGTTCATGGTGTTTCGTTTCCTCACCGGGCTCGGCGTGGGCGGCGAGTACTCCGCGGTGGCCTCCGCGATCGCGGAGTTCATGCCCGCCCGCATGCGCGGGCGCACCAATGCGCTGGTGATGAACTTCTGGTCGCTCGGCGGGATCGTCGCCGGGCTGGTGTCGATCCTGTTCGTCTCCGCGCTGCTGGGGACCCACGGCTGGCGCGTTGCGTTGCTGTTCGGCGCGCTCAGCGCCGCGTACGCGCTGTACGCGCGCCGGCTGGTGCCCGAATCACCCCGCTGGTTGGCCTCCCAAGGCCGCCTGGACGAGGCGAACGCGGTGATCGAGCACGTCACAGGTGTGAAGCGCGAGCGCGCCGAGTACCTTCCCGTGGAGCTGAACACCGGCGTCCGCTCCCAGTTGGCGGAGCTCTGGCGCGCTCACCGCGGGCGGCTTGCCTTCGGGATGGCGCTCGACTTCTCCGAGGCCGCCGGCTACTACGGCCTGTTCTCGTTCATCCCCGTGTTCGTGCTCACCAAAGGCGTCGTCGACGTCGGCGCCGGAACCGTCCCCTACTACTACGTGATCGCCAACCTCGGCGCGCTCGCCGGGGGCCTGCTGGT
>JAVKST010000221.1:0-1825 GCA_039583515.1 Gaiellaceae bacterium | reverse complement strand
CGGGCGGGCGCCTCGCGTTCGGGTGGAACCACCGCGACATGCGGCATCCGACGATCGCGCTCATGTCCGCGGCGATCCACGCGGGTCGGGCGCCCTCCCGCGGCTGGTCGACGCGAGACTGGACGGCCGAGGTGACGGCGAAGGGGCGGTTCCGCGACGTCGAGCAGACGCTCTTCGAGCACGTGCACGAGCTGCCGCGGGAGGCGCTCGACGACCACCTGATCTCGTACTCCGGCCTCGCGCTCCTTCCGGGCGACGCACGCCGTCGCGTCTTCGGCGCGGTGGCGGACATCCTCGACGCCGACCCATCCCTCCGCGCGGGTGACCGGCTCAGGCTGCCGTTCGCCGTCGACGCCTACCGCGCCACGCGAACCGGACCGTCGAGTCTCGGCGGGCCGCGCAACCCCTAGCCAGGTGCAGGGTTGCGGATGCCGACAGCGCCGATCAGGCCGCCGCAGACGAGGAGGCCGGCGACGACGAGCATCGCCGTGTGGAAGCCGTGCGCGGTGAGACGGTCACCGCCGCCGGCGGCAGCGATGCCGAGCACGGCGACCGCGACCAGCCCGGCGATGCGCGCAACGGCGTTGTTGACCCCGGAGGCCACTCCGGCGTCGCCCGCGCGCGCGTCGGACAGCACCGTCGTCGTCAGCGGCGCGACGGTGAGCGAGAGGCCGGCTGCGAAGGCGAGGAGCGCGGGGAGGAGATCGACCCAGTAGTCCGGATGCGCGGGAAGCCGCGCGAGCGCCAGGACGGAAGCGCCTGCGAGCACCGGCCCCAGCGCCATGAACAGGCGCGGCCCGTGCTGCATGGACAGCCGGCCGGTGCGGGGCGAGACGAAGAACATGACGATCGTGATCGGCAGCAGCGCCACGCCGGCTCGGAACGCCGAGTAGCGGCCGAACTCGAGCAGGAAGAGCGTGAGGAACACGCTCAACCCCTGCAGGGCGCCGTAGACGGCGAGGGTCTCGACGTTCGTGACCGAGAAGTTCCGCAGCCGGAACAGCCGCAGCGGCAGCATCGGCATCGGCGCCCGCAGCTCGTACCGGACGAACAGCCCGAGCAGAACGGCGCCGCCGGCCAGTCCGCCCGCGACGAGCGGGCTGCTCCAGCCGAGGTGCGGCTGCTCGATGAATCCCGCCACCAGGAGCCCGAGCCCGGCCGCGGTGAGGAACGCGCCGGGCAGGTCGAGCCGGAGATCGGCGCGCCGCGACTGCCGGATCCGGCCGAGGCGGAGCACGAGCAGCAGCGTCGTAAGCGCGATCGGCACGTTGATGAGGAAGATGACGCGCCAGCTCGAAACGTCGACGAGCCAGCCGCCGACGGTGGGGCCGATCACGAACGAGATCCCGCTCCACGCCGTCCACTGGCCGATCGCCGCGCCGCGCTCGGCGCCGGAGAACGTCGCCGCGATGACCGCGAGCGAGGCAGGCGTGAGGAGGGCGCCGGCCACGCCCTGGACGCCGCGGAAGACGATCAGCGCCGGCATGTCCGGGGCGGCCGCGCACAGTACCGACGCGACCGCGAAGGACGCGACGCCGATCGCAAACACGCGCAGCTCGCCGAAGATGTCGCCGAGGGAGCCGCCGACGAGGATCAGCGAGCCGAGCGTGAGCAGGTAGGCGTCGACGACCCACTGCTGCGCCGCGAGACCGCCGCCGAGATCCCGCTCGATCGCCTTCAGCGCGACGTTCACGACGGAGCTGTCGATGAACGCCATCGACGAGCCGAGGACGCTCGCCGTGAGCGTCCAGCGTCCGAGCGCCGTCATGGGACCCGATCCTAGGGGCGGCGGCGCGGCCGGGAGGGGCGGCGCGCGGCCCCGCCG
>JAVKST010000220.1:0-1887 GCA_039583515.1 Gaiellaceae bacterium | reverse complement strand
GCCGCGATGGCCGCGGCCGAGGTGGGGGACGAGCAGTTCCACGAGGACCCGACGACGAACGAGCTGCAGCGGCGGGCCGCCGAGCTGCTCGGACACGAGGCCGCGCTCTTCCTGCCGACGGCGACGATGGCGAACCAGGTCGCGCTGCGCGCGCTCTCCAGGCCGGGCTGCAAGGTCGTCGCGGAGGAGCGAACGCACATCCTGATCTACGAGTGGGGCGGCCCGGCGATCCACTCCGGGCTCGTGATGCAGGGCCTCCCCGCGGAGGCGGGGCGGCCGACGCCGGTGCAGATCGCGGAGCTCGACCACTTCGGCCCGGGCAGCGTCCTGGTGCTCGAGAACACGCATCGCAGCTCCGGCGGCCGGATCTGGCCGCTCGACGGGTACCGCGCGGTGGTCGATGCCGCCCGTGCGCGCGGGGCGGCCGTCCACCTCGACGGGGCCCGGCTGATGAACGGGTCGGTCGCGGCCGCGCTGCCGCCGTCGGCGTGGGGCGCGCTCGCCGACACCGTCACCGTCTGCTTCTCCAAGGGTCTCGGCTGCCCCTTCGGCGCCGTCCTCGCCGGCTCGGCGGAGACGATCGAACGGGCGTGGGAGGGGAAGTACCTGCTCGGCGGGGCCCTCAGGCAGTCGGGAGTCGCGGCGGCGGCGATGCTCTACGCGCTCGACCACCACGTCGAGCGCCTCGCCGACGACCACGCACGGGCGAAGCGGCTCGCGGCCGGCGTCGGGATCGACGCGGCGACCGTGGAGACGAACTTCGTCCCGATCCCCGACGAGCCCGGCCTGCGCGACCGGATTCGCGAGCGCGGCGTCCGCGTGGGCGGGCTGCGGCCCGGCTGGCTGCGGGCGGTCACGCACCTCGACGTCGGCGACAGCGAGATCGACGAGGCGATCGAGCGGATCGCTGAGGTGCGCGCTGTCCACGCCTGAGCGCCTCGTGGCGAAGCTCGACCGGCTCGTGGGCGTCGAGCAGCGTGAGAAGCGGTTGCCGAGCCTCGCCGCCGCCGTCCTCCGCGACGGCGAGCTCGTCTGGGAGCGCGCGGTGGGCGCGGCGGACGTCGAGGCGGGAGTGGAGGCGACGCCCGAGACGCAGTATCGCGTCGGCTCGATCACGAAGACGTTCACGGCGGCCGCGATCATGCAGCTGCGCGACGAGGGCAAGCTCGACCTGGAGGACACGCTCGACCGCCACGTCGAGGGCGCCGCGCACCGGCCGACGCTGCGGCGGCTCCTCTCGCACTCCTCGGGGCTGCAGCGCGAGACGCAGGACGACTCGTGGCTGACCCTGCGCTTCGCCGCGGTCGACGAGTTGCTCGAGACGCTCGGCCGCGCGGAGCTGGTGCTTCCGCCCGGCGCCCGCTTCCATTACTCGAACCTCGCCTACGCGCTGCTCGGCGTCGTCGTCGAGCGCGTCTCCGGCATCCCGTACGTGGACTACGTCGGCGGGCGGCTGCTCGAGCCGCTCGGCCTGGCCCGGATGAGCTTCGAGCCGGAGCCGCCGGCCGCGAACGGCTACCTCGTGCAGCCGTACGCGGACCGCGTCTGGGACACCGTCCCCGTCTCGACCGGCGCTTGGGCGTCGGCCGGCCAGCTCTGGGGAACGGTCGGCGACCTCTGCCGCTGGGGGGCGTTCCTCGCCGACCCGGACGAGTCCGTCCTCTCGCGCTCGAGCGCGGAGGAGATGCGGACGGTCCAGACGATCGACGACCACCATCGCTGGCTCTGGGGGTACGGGCTCGGCCTGCAGTTGCGCAGGGACGGCGAACGCATCCTCGCCGGGCACGGCGGCTCGATGCCCGGCTTCATAGCGCGGCTCTACTTCGCGCCGGAGGAGAAGGTGGTCGCGGCGGCGCTCACGAACGAGAGCGAGGCGGCGCTGGCCGA
>JAVKST010000219.1:0-2012 GCA_039583515.1 Gaiellaceae bacterium | reverse complement strand
CCTCTTGACCGCGGCGCCGACCAGGTGGAGCGACCCCGGCGGCGACGTCGTGAGGACGGCGTCGATGCCTTCGCGGTGCGCGATCCGCAACGCGCTCGGCAGCGCGAGCGTGCTCCACGGGACGTTCTCGTCCGGGACGAGCAGCTTCCGCCCGAGCAGCGCCGCCTGCGTCCCCACGCGGGCGAGCCCGCCCTTGTCCCGAAGCCGCTCCGACGGCCGGTCGCCCCGCGGGCCGACGTAGCGGACGCGGTGCACCCACGCCTGGGTCGGCAGCTCGAGCTCCTCGTCGACCGGCGCCGCTCCGGCGAGATCCGGGGCGAGCACGTGCGTCTCGATGCCGAGCGCCGGCAGGTGGCTCGCGAACTTCAGCGGTCGCTGCACTCCTCCTCCGCCCGCGGGAGGGAAATACAACGTCACGAGCAGGAGCTTCACGCGGACGAACGGTACTGACCGGTCATAGCCGGAAGACGACGAAGCCGCCGTCCTCGTAGACCGGGCGCAGCCCCTGCCGCTCGATCGCCCGCGCGGGCCCGTCATGCCGCAGGACGAGCCAGCCGGCGTGCCAGTTGCGCGGGATCGCGAGGTCCTTCGTCTTGAAGAAGCGCAGGACGGCGCGCTTGCGCTCGGGCACGCGGTTCGGCTTCGTGTTCGCCACGTGCGACGGCGGCACGGCGACGACGTAGACCGGCGCGTAGGCGACCGCGCGATAGCTCGTCTCGAGATCGGCGAAGACGACCGAGCGCGCCGGCACGTCGCGCTGCAGGAACTGGATCAGGCCGGGCGTGAGCACGAACTCGCGCGACCGGGGCGCATTCCAGCTCGCGAAGCCGTCGACCGCGACCGGCAGCACGAAGAGCAGCGTTGCGAGCGCCGCGGTGACGGTTCGCCGCCGCGCCGCTGCCGGGAGTGGGTCACGAATCCGCCAGGCGAGGACGGAGCCCGCGACGATCGCCGCGGCGGCGCCGTAGAGGGCGATCCAGGCAGGAAGCGAGGGAGCGGTGTGCGCGACGCGGATCCCGAAGTTGCCCGGGTAGGCGAGCTCGAGCCAGATCCCGAAGGCGAGGGCGAGGGCCAGCGCCAGCATGCGCGAGAGGCGCGCGAGGACGGCGGCTCCTCCGGCGAGGGCGATCGCGAACGGGATGAACAGGTACGCGCGTCGCGACTGCGACAGCGAGAGGAAGTTCGAGAAGTGCGGGAACGCGAGCGGCCACAGCTCGAGCGCGAGCAGCGTGACGGAAGCCCCGAGCACGAGGGCGCTCCACCGGCGGCGGCGCTCGAGCAGCGCGAGCGGCACGAGCACGAGCGCCGCGATCGCGACCGGGCCGGCCCGGTCGACGAGCTGCGGGGACAGCGCGTAGCGGGAGAGCGAGTCGACGACGAGATCGCCCCCGAAGTGGTGGAGGCTGCGCGCGAGCGATCTCGGCCCGAGGTGAAGCGCGACCGTCTGCGCGGTGATTGGCTGCAGCCAGATCCACGCGAGGCCCTGCGGAGCCCCGAGCGCCACGAGCGCGCCGATGCCGCGTCGGAGGCCGGTGCCGCGGGTGAGGAGCGCGCGCACGACCACGAAGGCGGCGAGGACGATCGAGAGGAAGACCGCGTAGGTCGGGTGGACCAGCGCGAGCGACCCCGAGACCGCGGCAAGCGCCAGCGCCGTCCGCCACGACGGGCTGCGGACGAAGGCGAGGAAGAGCGCAATCGCCGCAGGGGCGAAGAGCATGTGCGCGGCGCTTCCCGGCTGCCAGAGCAGTGGGTAGACGCCCCCGTGCGGCGGGGAGAGCCCCTCGAGGGCGACATCCGCGACCACGACCGCCAGGGCGAGTCCGGCCGAACGGAAGATCGCCCAGCCCATCTCGTACGCGACCACGAGCGCGAGCGGCAGCAGCAGGCTCGACTCGTGCACGGCGACCGCGGTCGGGTCGGCACCGGCGACCCGTGCGACGAGCGCCATCCAGCCGTGCCAGAGCGGGAAGGCATAGCCGGGATGAAGGCCGCCGTGCGCGAACTCGCCGACG
>JAVKST010000218.1:0-2074 GCA_039583515.1 Gaiellaceae bacterium | reverse complement strand
GGCTGGGCCGACACGCGGCGCGACCACGGCGGGCTCGTCTTCGTCGACCTCCGCGACCAAACGGGAAAGGTGCAGCTCGTCGTCAACCCGGAGCGCGCCAGCGCGGCGACCCAGACCGCACACGAGATCCGCAACGAGTTCGTCCTCCAGGCGACCGGCGAGGTCGTGACCCGCGCGCCGGAGCTCGTCAACCCGAACCTGCCGACCGGGCAGATCGAGATCCAGGTCGACGAGCTGCGGATCGTCTCGCGCTCGACGCCGCTTCCGTTCCAGCTCGACGAGGAGAACGTCGACGAGACGCTCCGACTCCGCTACCGCTGGCTCGACCTGCGGCGCGAGCGGCTGCAACGGAACATCCGGCTGCGCGGGCAGATGGTCGGCGTCATGCGGCGCCTGATGGAAGCCGCCGGCTTCGTCGACATCCAGACGCCGATCCTCTGGAAGCCGACGCCGGAGGGCGCGCGCGACTTCCTCGTCCCGGCGCGCCTGCAGCCGAGCCACTTCTACGCGCTGCCCCAGTCGCCGCAGATCGCGAAGCAGCTGCTCGTGATCGCCGGCTTCGAGCGCTACTACCAGGTCGCGATCTGCTTCCGCGACGAGGATCTCCGGGCCGACCGCGTGCAGGAGATCACGCAGCTCGACGTCGAGATGGCGTTCCCCGACTTCGAGCTCCTCGTCGGCCTGACGGAGCAGCTCGTCCAGACGATCTGGCGCGAGTGCCTCGGCGTCGAGCTCGAGACGCCGTTCCTGCGCATGACGTGGGAGGAGGCCGACCGGCGGTTCGGGACCGACAAGCCCGACCTCCGCTACGGGCTCGAGATCGAGGATGCGACCGAGGAGACGCGCGGCTCGGAGTTCGGCGTCTTCGCCTCGGCCGAGGCCGTCCGCTTCCTGCGGGCGCCGCGCGCCTTCTCCCGCACGGAGCTCGCGCAGCTCGAGGAGCTCGCGAAGGAGTGGGGAGCGAAGGGGCTCGCGTACCTCGTCTACGACGAGGCGGGCGAGCTGCGCTCGCCGATCGCGAAGTTCCTGTCGGAGGAGACGCTGGCCGCCCTCGGCGGCAAGCCCGGCGAGACGCTCCTCTTCGCGGCCGACGCGCGGCCGATGACCTCCCGGGTGCTCGGGGCGCTGCGCGTGCATCTCGCCGAGACGCTCGGCCTGATCGACGAGCAGGCGTGGTCGTGGATGTGGGTGACCGACTTCCCGATGTTCGAGTGGTCCGAGACCGACGACCGCTGGACGGCGGTGCACCATCCGTTCACGCGGCCTACCACGGAATGGGAGGAGCGCTTCGACCAGGATCCCGGCGCCGCGCGCGCCTTCGCCTACGACCTCATCGGCAACGGGAACGAGCTCGCGGGCGGCTCCTTCCGGATCCACGAGCCCGACATCCAGGCGCGCGTGTTCGACCTGCTCGGGATCAGCGCGGAGCAGCAACGGGCGAAGTTCGGCTTCCTCCTCGACGCGCTCGCGATGGGGGCGCCGCCGCACGGCGGCATCGCATGGGGCATCGACCGGACGATGATGGTGCTGGCGAGCGAGCCGAACCTCCGCGACACGATCGCCTTCCCGAAGAACCAGGCCGGCGTCGATCCGATGAACGGGGCCCCGAGCGACGCCGATCCCGGCCATCTGAAGGAGCTCGGCATCGAGCTGCTCCAGCCGCCGACCCAGTCGGAGTAGCCGCCGCTACAGTCCCTTTGCCCGGCCCTGCGCGCGAATCGGGCGACATGTAGATCCAACGCTACGTGAGAGGGAGCCGGCGTCCCGACCGAGGCGGAGCCGCGGAAGGGCACGGCACCCACCTGGGAGACCAGGATCACATAGCTCGGTTCGGGTGGCGGGGCCGGCCTCGTCTACGGTGGCGGCATGCGCGAGCTGTTCGGCGACTCCACGCGGTACGGCCGGTGGGCCGCAGTGCGGCTTCTGGTCGACGGCGACCGGATCGTCGAGGCGGACGCGCCCGGCCTCGAGCGGGACCTCGTCGGGCTGACGCTGCTCGAAGCCGCTGCCGTGGGGGGGGAGACGCTCGCGGCCGACGCGCTCGCGAGCGCGCTCGGCCCGGCTGTGCGCGCGG
>JAVKST010000217.1:0-2138 GCA_039583515.1 Gaiellaceae bacterium | reverse complement strand
CGGGAACATCCGCTTCCGCCTTCTCGCCCGCCTCGCCCCCCTCGCGCCCGCCGTCGCGGGCGCGACGCTGCTGGCGACGGGAGCCTTCGCGGCGACGCGTCCCGGCGGCTGGCTGACACGGGACTGGCCCCTCGCGCAGGCCGAGCGGGTCGCGACGCTTGCTCATGGACGGGCTCCGAGGGTGCTCGCCGACGACCGCTACGCCGACTGGCTGCTCTGGACGGAGCCGCGGCTGCGCGGTCGCGTCGCGTACGACGTCCGCTTCGAGCTCCTCCCCATGCGCACGATCCGCCTCCTCTTCGACTACCGGAACCGCATCGGCGACGACTGGCGCGCGGCCGCGGACGGATACGCCGTCATCGTCCTCGACCCGACGCTCGAACGCCCGCTTCAGGCCGGATTGACTGCGGGGGGACGATTCCGGCTGGTCGGCAGCAGCCCGCAGATCGCCATCCTGCGCCGGACCGGGCGGCGTCAGCCGCTCTCGAGTCCGTCCAGCACGAGCCTGTCGCCGACGGCGAGCGTCGAGGCGCCTCCGGCCGGCAGCTCGACCACGATGCGGGCTCCGCTCGCGGCGGCGAAGCGCCACGGCCGCAGCTCCCGGCGGATCGCGACCACCCGGAGCTCGCGGTCGCAGAACACGGCGTCGATCGCG
This sequence comes from Gaiellaceae bacterium, assembly GCA_039583515.1. Lineage (GTDB taxonomy): Bacteria > Actinomycetota > Thermoleophilia > Gaiellales > Gaiellaceae > Palsa-739. Next base: position 1,483 of record JAVKST010000217.1, on the reverse strand, counting down.
AAGCGCATGAACAGCATGTGGATCGACCCGGCCGGCCGGATCAGCAGGCCTTCGCCGGCAGCGAGCGAACGCCGCCCGAGCAACCCGCGCATCCGCCGCAACGGCGTGTCGGCGATCTCGCAGCGAGCACAGACGACGTCTCCGTCCTCCCTGCGAAGAACGGCTATCCGCATCCCCGGACCTCATTCGAACGGGTGATGTCCGTCCCATTCGAACGGGTGATTTCCCTGCGAAAAAGGGTGATTCTCGCGGCGCAGGCGAAAGAACCGCCGATTCCTGGTGTCTTAGCTGGCATCAACGAGGTACTCCACATCCACGACGTGAACGACCCGCCAGCTGAAAGGAGGCGGTCGATCGCATCCAACCAGGAGGGGCAGACGATGGCCGAGTACGGGATCATCCTCGGCACCGTCGGCCTCCTCGCAACTGCGGCATTCCTCATCTTCGGCCAGGCGATCGTGTCGATGTTCGGCCCGATCGTCACAGCAGTTACGTCGTAAGCAGTCACGAGACTCTCGGAGGTCAGACAATGCTCGCAGTTGCATACTCGGTTGCGTACCGGATCCTGACGGCGGACTGGAAGCGCGAGGACGGCCAGACGATGGCCGAGTACGGGATCATCCTCGCCGTCGTCGCCGTCATCGCGGTCGCCGCGTTCGTCGCGCTCCAGGGCGGCATCTCCAGCACGCTCAACACGGTCACGAGCAAGCTCTAGAAAACCGACCGACGCGGGTGGCGGGCTCCTGCGGCCCCGTCACCCAATTCCGCCCACCGTGACCAGCCGCAGAATATTCCCGTTTTTCAGCGCCGACGACGGCCAGGCCGCCGTCGAGTTCGCGATCGTCGTCCCGGCGCTGATCGCGCTCCTGCTCGGAATCCTCCAGTGCGGGATCGCGTTCAGCCACTACCTCACGGTCACCGACGCCGCCCGCGCCGGCGGGCGCAAGGCGGCGCTCCTGCGCGTCGGCAACCTGACCACGAGCGACGTCACGGCGGCCGTACGCCAGGCCGCCCCCGACCTGAACTCGGGCCAGCTCGGCGTCAGCGTCAGCGACCCGAGCGACCCGACTCTCCAGCACGCGGGCAGCACGGTGCAGGTCACGGTGACGTACCCGTACTCGATCAACGTGCTCGGCTGGGTGGTCTCCTCCGGGAACCTCACGAGCACGATGGCGGAGCGGCTCGAATGAGGCCCCGCCTGGCTTCCGAGGACGGTCAGGCGCTCGTCCTGACGCTCGTCTTCCTCGTCGTGCTCGTCGGCGCCACCGCGCTGACGGTCGACTTCGGCGCCTGGTACCGCCAGCAGCGGCAGGCGCAGGCGACGGCCGACGCGGCCGCGCTCGCCGGCGCGCAGGCGCTCCCGACCGATCCGTCGACCGCCCTCGCGCTCACCGAGCAGTACGCCGCCTCGAACGGAGGCGGCGTCGCAGCGGCCGACATCACGTTCCGCAGCGACTACGAGCCCGACGACACCGTCGTGGTG
>JAVKST010000216.1:0-2186 GCA_039583515.1 Gaiellaceae bacterium | reverse complement strand
AGCGGCGCCGGAGTCGAACCGACCTAGCCGTGGGCTGCACGACCGTACGGGTTTTGAAGACCCGCTGGGCCACCGGACCCGGCCGCTCCGACGTCAGCGTAGATGCGACGCAGCACGTCCTCGGCGCGCGTCGCACCGCGCCAGACGCGGGCGATCAGGTCTCGTGGGCGAGGTAGCGCGAGTCCCAGCCGAAGGGCTCGTACGCCTCGCCGCGCGCTGCGCCCGCGCCGACGGCGAGAATGACCGTTCCGTCCGCCTTTGCCGTCGCGGAGCGTCGCGCTCCGGCCTCCCTCACCCAGACGCACGTCCCCACGGGCGCGTCCACCTCCTCGCCCGCGACCGTGAACGTCGCATGCCCGCTCGCCACGTAGTAGAGCTCCCCGCCCCCGCCGTCCGTCTCGTCGTGCTCGGGCACGGCTCCTTCGCCGGCGTCGCGGCGGTAGGCGTTGACGCCGAACGTCTCGATCCCGAAGTGATGCCGGATCGGGATCCAGTGCGGCCACTGCCTCGACGCCATCTCCTCGAGGTGGGCCTTCTCGTACGCGGGCATGGCAGGAGCCTACGCCTGTGCGAGCCGCTCGACCAATTCCTCCGGCGGCAGGTCGGCGAGCGAGTCGAGCACGAGATCGGCTCCGGCCTCCTCGAGGCCGAGCTCGCGCGTCACCTCGTTCGGGACGGCGACCGTGAAGATGCCCGCCGCCTTCGCGGCGGCGACGCCGTTCGGCGAGTCCTCGAAGGCGACCGCCTCGCCCGCCGCGACGCCGAGCAGGTCGAGCGCCTCCAGGTAGAGCGTCGGCGCGGGCTTCGCGCGCGACGCGTCCCGGTCGGCGGTACAGATCGCCTCCCAGCCGACCGCCTGCTCCAGCCGCCGGAGGTGCATGTCGACCCAGCGGCGGGAGGAGCTGGAGACGATCGCGCGCTTGAGGCCGTGCCGGCCGGCGAAGGCGATGTAGTCCTCGATGCCCGGCCGCAGCTCCTCCGCCTCGATCAGGGCGATCTCGTGCGCATAGCGGCGCTCGTTCAACGCCTCGCGCTCGAGCCGCTCCCCGACGAGCTCCTCGAGGTGCGCCATCGGGTCCCACCTGCCGTGCGTCCCCACGACCTGCGCCCACAGCTCCGGCGGCAGCTCGTGCCCGTGCTCGCGGTAGAGCAGCTCCCAACCCGCCCGCGACGCGAGCTCGGTGTCGAGGATCAGCCCGTCGAAGTCGAAGAGGAAGGCCCGGATCGCCATGGGCGATGCAGCGTACGCGGACAGGCTCCAGGCGTGGCGCGCCCGGTGATGGCCGCGTGCGCCCAGGTCGAGGGTCGTCCTCGATCGGGACGCCTCGGCGCTCGATCAGCTCCCGGACGTCCGTCGCCGGAGCACTCTCGCATCTCCGACGCGGCGTGTCAGGCCGTCCGCGTCGTAACGCTCGAGGTAGAGCTGCGCAGCCTTTCGGCCGACGCCGAGAGCGTCGCGGAACCGGGCGAGCGTGATCCCCTCGAAGAGCGCGGCGCGCCCGCGCTCGTACGCGTCGCGGGAGATCGCCATCCCGTCGCCGACGCGGACGAGCCGTCCCTCCTCCTCGAGGTAGCGGGCGAGCGCGGCGTCCTCCACGCGCACGGGCTCGAGGCCGAGCCGCGCCTCGAGCGAAGCAGCGGCTTCGGCCCGCTCGCCGAGCGCCGCCGTCGCGCCCGGACGGTAGAGCTTCGCGCCGCGCACCTCCAACCCGAGGCGCGGGATGACCGCCTTCGCCCATTCTGCGGCGGGCAGCGGGACGCCGGGATCGAGCGGATCGGCGGCGTCGATGCCGCGGTGCAGATCGCTGCGGAGCTCGTCGAGCCACTCGCGGGACCAGCGCCATTCCCCGTCCACGCGCACGGGAGCGTGCACGAGCACCTCGCCGCGCTCGAGCGCCGCGAAGCGCGCGGGTTCGGCGTGGCGCGGCGGCGTAGGGTCGAGGACGACTCCGCCGCCGACGGTCGTGCCGGCGCGGAGGACGACGCGGTCGCCTCGGGCGGCGACGACCGGCTCCGAGAGCCGCAGCTGCGCGTACCGCTCGCCCGCGCGCGCCACTCGGGCCGCGGTCTCGGCGGTCCCGTGGTGCAGCTGCACGCGCGCCGGGATCGTCGCAACCGGGTCGAGTGCGACGTCGATCCGGTAACTCGGCCTGAACGAGCCGGGGGTGACGAGGACGTCGCCGCGC
>JAVKST010000215.1:0-2224 GCA_039583515.1 Gaiellaceae bacterium | reverse complement strand
AGGCGCTCTCCCAGCTGAGCTATAGCCCCGCGGCGGCTCAGTGTAGCGAGGCGCCCCCGGCCGCGTCCGCCGCGCGCTGCAGCAGCCGGCCGTCCCGGATCGTCCGCTCCATGGCCTTCGACTCCTCGCGGTACCAGCAGCCGCCGTCGAACTGGATCGCGGGGTACTTGGGCTGCCCGGTTCCTTCGATCACCGCAGCGCGCTTGCCCCGCGACTGCGGACCAGGGGCGCGCTCGTACTCGATCCCGCCTTGATCTTCACCCACTCGCCCGAGCAGCGGTGCAGCTTCACGGCCATGGCTTCTCCTTCCCAGCGGACGGGATGGACCTACGATACGGCGGTGCGTGCGGTTTTCGAAATCCGGCCGCCCGCGTGGGGGAAGACGCTCGCGATCCTCCAGTCGGTCAGCCTTCCGGACGGGCCGGAGCATGTGCGCGCGCGGGTGGTCGACGTCGACGGCGAGCGGGTGACGATCGACTTCCGCGCGCTCGAGGGCGAGACGGCCGCCGAGCAGCTGCTCGTCGCCTGCGTCGCCGGCGAATGGGCCGACCGCGGCGATGTCGAGCGCTGCCGGCTCGTCGCCGTGGAATGGCCGGAGGGCCTGCCGGGACCGGCGTTCCCGGCTCGACCGGGCGTCTCGATCGGTGCGATCGTCAAGCCGGCGCTCGGGCTGGCGCCGCAGCAGGCGGCTGCCGTGGCCGCGGACCTCGCCGCCGGCGGCGCCGTGCTGGTGAAGGACGACGAGCTCCAGCGATCGTCGCCCGAGCGCGTGCGGGCGATCAACGACGCCATCCCGGAGCACGTCCTCTACGCCGCCAACGTCACCGGCACGGAGGTGGATGCGATCGTGGAGGCCGGCGCGCGGGCCCTGATGGTCAACGCGTTCGTCGCCGGCCTCGGCTCGATCGGCCGTCTGCGCGAGTACGGCCTGCCGATCTTCGTCCACCGCGTCGGCGCGGCATTCCTCCGTCGCGGCGGCGAGGTCGCGGTCTCCGCCGGCGTCCTCGCCGAGCTGACACGGCTGCTCGGCGCCGACTACGTGCAGGTCGGCTCCTTCTCGCCGCGGACGTTCGACACCGACGAGGAGGTGCGCGAGCAGATCGCGGCGGCGCGGCCGGCGACGGCGGTGATCGGCGGCGGCGTCGGCGCCGACAACGCGCGCGAGCAGCTCGAGCGGGCAGGCACGCGCGAGGGTGTGATGCTCCTCCTCGGGTCGGCCGCGTACGCGCACCCGCAGGGCGCGCGCGGCGGCGTAGCGGCGGCAGTCGACGCGATCGGCTAGGCCGCGAAGAGCGTCAGCTCGGGCTCGCGCTCGCCGCGCAGCACGGCGAGCTCGACGGCGACGCAGCGGAGCCCCCGCGAATCCGCGAGCGCGACCGCCTGCGGCTTCAGCCGCTCGGCCGCGAGGATGCCGCGACAGTCGGCCTTCGCCGGATCGCGTCGGATGAAGTCGAGGTAGCGGGTGAGCTGCTCGACCGCCTCGATCGTCCCGACGCGCTTGATCTCGACGGCGACCCAGCCGCCGGCCGCGTCGCGGCACATCAGGTCGACCGGCCCGACCTCGGTCGCCCATTCGCGCTTCGCGAGCGTGAGCGGCTCGCCCAGCTCGGCCGGCACGGCCGCGAGCGCCTCCTGCAGGTCACGCTCGACGCCGTCCTTCTGCAGCGCCGCCGACTCGCCCATGTCGTGGACGACGTCGCTCAGCACCTCGACGAGGCGGATCTCGAGCGAGTCGTCGCTCTTCGCCTTGGTGACGACGACCCGGTCGCCGTCTTCCTGCACGAACGTCGGCGCGGTCATCCAGTTCAGCGGCTTGTAGCCGCCGGCGTCGTCGTGGACGAGCACCGACCCGTCAGCCTTGAGGATCAGCAGCCGCACCGCCTCGGGCAGGACGGCGGCGACGCGGCCGGTGTAGATCACCTCGCAGCGGGCGACGATCAGGCGCATCCGCCGGAACCTACTGTCCCCTTCGGACAGGTGCGTCGCGCCGCAATCGGCGCTGCTTCGGAGTCGAGCCGCGGGCTCGTGCGTGGCGCGCGACTCGCCACGCCATCGCGCTACACCCCCGGGCGGCTTGTAGCCGCGGGCGTCGTCGACCTCGCAGCGCGTGACGATCAGGCGCACCCGTCGACGGTGCTGGCCCGTTCAGACAGGTGATGGACGAACGCGGCACCGAAACCGAGGAACGGCCCGCGGGCCCGGAGCTGCGCGGGCCCGACCCGAA
>JAVKST010000214.1:0-2405 GCA_039583515.1 Gaiellaceae bacterium | reverse complement strand
CCTCGGCTGCGCGGCTCTCGCGGCGCTCGCCGCGGTCGCCCGCTGGGATCGCACCCACCTCGTGCTCACGCCCGACGCGCTGCACGTCGTCGGCGGAGTCGTGCGCCGCTACCGCGCCTCGGTCGCGCTCGACGCCGGCCGGACGGTCGAGGTGGAGCAGACGCTGCTCGGCCGCGTCCTCGGCTACGGCACCGTCGTCGCCGGCGATCTCGAGGTGGACGGCGTCCCGCGGCGGGTCGCCGACGCGCTCCAGCAACGGCGATAGCCCGCCTTCACGAACACACGTTCGCCGGGTAGAATGGCCGGGACATGGCTGCTGCCGACGAGCTCGTCGTCCACGGCGCCCGCGAGCACAACCTGAAGGACATCACCGTCCGCCTGCCGCGGAACCGCCTGATCTGCATCACCGGCCTCTCCGGGTCCGGCAAGTCCTCGCTCGCCTTCGACACGATCTACGCGGAGGGGCAGCGCCGCTACGTCGAGTCGCTCTCGGCGTACGCGCGCCAGTTCCTCCAGATGATGGAGAAGCCGGACGTCGACCACATCGACGGGCTCAGCCCGGCGATCTCGATCGACCAGAAGACGACGTCGCGCAACCCTCGCTCCACCGTCGGCACGGTGACCGAGATCTACGACTACCTCCGCCTGCTCTACGCGCGCGTCGGCCGGCCGCACTGCCCGATCTGCGGCAAGCCGATCGCCGGCCAGAGCCTCGACGCGATCGTCGACCAGGTGATGAAGCTCGAGGACGGGGCCCGCTTCACCGTCAACGCGCCGGTCGTGCGCGACCGGAAGGGGGAGTACCGGGACGTCTTCGAGGACCTGATCCGCGAGGGGTTCACGCGCGTCAAGGTCGACGGCGAGCAGTACGTGCTCGAGGAGGGCGTCCCGGAGCTCGACAAGAAGTTCAAGCACACGATCGAGGTGGTGGTCGACCGGCTCGTCCTGAAGGGCGACCTCCGGCTGCGTCTCACCCAGTCGGTGGAGACGGCCGCCGCGCTCGCCGACGGTCTGGTCGGGATCGACCGCGTCGACGCCGGCGAGCAGCTGCTCTTCTCCGAGAACTTCGCCTGCCCCGACCACGGCGTCTCGCTGCCGGAGCTGCAGCCCCGCATCTTCTCGTTCAACGCGCCGCACGGCGCCTGCCCGCGCTGCACCGGTCTCGGCTCGCAGCAGGAGATCGACCCCGACCTGCTCGTCCCGGACCCGTCGCTCTCGATCGACGACGGCGCGCTCGTGCCGTGGTCGGTCGGCGGCTCGTCCGGCTTCTACGAGGCGGTGATCCAGGCGATCGCCGAGCGATACGAGATCGACACGTCACGGCCCTGGTCCGAGCTGACGGAGGACGAGCAGCGGCTCTTCCTCCACGGCACCGACGGCGAGCGCGTCTACGTCCAGTACCGCAACCGGATGGGCCGGCGCCGCCAGTACATGCTCGCCTTCGACGGGATCGTCGCGAGCCTCCAGCGGCGCTACCGCGAGACCGACTCCTCGCAGCAGCGCGAGCGGATCGAGGAGTACATGAGCTTCCGGCCGTGTCCCGTGTGCAAGGGCGCGCGCCTGAAGCCGGAGGTGCTCGCGGTGACGGTCGGCGGGCGCTCGATCCACGAGTTCACGCAGATGTCGGTGACCCGCGCCCTCGCGTTCCTCGACGAGCTCGGCCTGACGCCGACCGAGGAGCTGATCGGGCACCGGATCGTGAAGGAGATCCGGGAGCGGCTGACGTTCCTCGACGACGTCGGCGTCGGCTACCTCACGCTCGACCGGGCGGCGGCGACGCTGTCGGGCGGCGAGGCGCAGCGGCTGCGGCTGGCCACGCAGATCGGCTCGCAGCTCGTCGGCGTCCTCTACATCCTCGACGAGCCGTCGATCGGGCTCCACCAGCGCGACAACGCGCGGCTGATCGAGACGCTGGAGCGGCTGCGCGACATCGGCAACACCGTCGTCGTCGTCGAGCACGACGAGGAGATGATGCGGCGCTCCGACTGGCTCGTGGACATGGGGCCGGGCGCGGGCCTGCACGGCGGCGAGGTCGTGGCCGAGGGGGCGGCGGGCAAGGTCGAGCGCGTCGCGAAGTCGGTCACCGGGCAGTTCCTCTCCGGCAAGCGCGCGATCGCGGTGCCCGACCGGCGGGAGGACGACCGCGGCTCGTTCGTCATCCGCGGCGCCTCGCAGCACAACCTGCGGGACATCGACGTCGAGTTCCCGGTCGGCAAGTTCATCTGCGTCACCGGCGTCTCCGGCTCCGGGAAGTCGACGCTCGTGAACGAGATCGTCTTCAAGGCGCTCGCGAACCGGCTCAACCGTGCCCGGGTCAAGCCGGGCGCGCACGACGGTGTCGACGGGATCGACATCTTCGACAAGGTGATCGAGATCGACCAGAAGCCGATCGGCCGTACCCCGCG
>JAVKST010000213.1:0-2417 GCA_039583515.1 Gaiellaceae bacterium | reverse complement strand
GGATCGCGACGCGCTCGCCGCGGAGGCGGAGCGGCTCGAACGCCGCCGCGAGACGCTCGGCCAGGTCAACCCGCTCTCGCAGGAGGAGTACGAGGCGGAGAAGGCGCGGCTCGACGAGCTCGCGATCCAGCGCGCCGACCTCGAGGCCAGTCTCGCCGAGCTCGAGCGCCTCGGCGCCGAGCTGGCCGAGACGGTGGAGCGGCGGTTCACCGAGACGTTCGGGGCCGTGCAGCGGCATTTCCAGGAGGTCGCTGCGACGCTCTTTCCCGGCGGCGAGGGCCGGCTCAGGCTGACCGAGCCGGAGGAGGACGGGGAGGAGCCCGGCGTAGAGGTCGAGCTCCGTCCGGCCGGCAAGCGCGTGCAGCGGCTCACCCTCCTCTCCGGCGGCGAGAAGGCGCTCGGCGCGATCGCGTTCCTCTTCGCCCTCTTCCTCGCCCGGCCGTGTCCGTTCTATCTGCTCGACGAGGTCGAGGCGGCGCTCGACGACACGAACATCGGCCGCTTCGTCGAGCTGCTCCGCCGCTACTCGGACCGAGCGCAGTTCGTGGTGATCACGCACCAGAAGCGCACGATGGAGGCGGCGGACGCCCTCTACGGCGTCACGATGGGCGGCGACGGCGTCTCGCAGATCGTCTCGCGGCGGCTGCCGCGCGACGAGGCGGCCGCCGTGAGCGCCGGGTAGCCGTGGTTACGCGCCGGGCACCGCTGAGGCGGGCGAAAGGCGGCCTCGTCCCCGACGGGCGCGGCTGGTTCGTGGTGAACGCTGCCGACGCTCGCTGGAAGGACTCGGGGCCATTCGGCCTCTACTGCGCGTTCGAGGGCAAGCTCCGGTTCCTCCAGCTCGGCATCAACGTGAGCGTGCTCGAGCCGGGGCAGAGCCTCGGCCGCTACCATCTCGAGCCGGGGCACGAGGAGGACTTCCTCGTGCTCGACGGCGAGTGCATCCTCGTCGTCGAGGAGGAGGAGCACCGTCTCCGGCGCTGGGACTTCTTCCACTGCCCGCCGGGCGTCGCGCACACGACCGATCCCGTCGAGGCGTACGCGGACGTGCCTCGCACGCGGGCGGTCCCGTACGGCGGCTGGCTGGCGTAGCGGGCGGGCCGGACCGTCGGCGGCGAATACGATCCGCGCGTGGAGGAACGCCTCGAGCGCTACGCCGAGATCGCCGTCCGCGTCGGCGCAAACGTCCAGCCGGGCCAGGAGGTCTTCCTCAACTCGCTGGTCGAGCACGCGCCGGTCACGCGCGCGCTCGCGCGGCAGGCGTATCGCGCCGGCGCGTCCTACGTCCACGCCGTGTACTCCGACATGAACGCCTTCCTCAACCGCGCGACGCTCGAGCTCGCCCCCGACGAGGCGCTCGACTACACGCCCCCCTGGCTCAAGACGTACGCGGAGTCCTTCGACGGCCAGGCGGTGCTCGCAACCCTCGGCGACCCCGACCCGGAGCTCTCGGGCAGGCTCGACGAGGCGCGCACCGGGCGGGCGAACCTGTCGGAGCTCCAGGAGATCCGGCAGCGGCAGCACCGCGCGAATTCCGTCAACTGGTGTGGGGTCGGCGCTCCGAGCCTCGGCTGGGCGCGGCAGGTCTACGGCGAGCCCGCCCTCGAGCGGCTGTGGAACGAGGTCGCGTACTGCATGCGCCTCGACGAGCCCGACCCCGTCCAGGCGTGGCGGGATCACCTCGACCGGCTCGACGCGCGCGCCGCCGCCCTGACCCAGCTTCGCCCCGACGCGCTCCGCTACCGCGGTCCGGGGACCGACCTCACCGTCGGCCTGCTTCCGACCGCGCGCTGGCTGAGCGCCCGCTTCGCGACGGCCGCCGGCATCCCGTACGTGGCGAACATGCCGACCGAGGAGATCTTCACGACGCCCGACAGCACCCGCGCGGAGGGAACCGTCCGCTCGAGCCTGCCGCTCGTCCACAAGGGCCAGGTCATCCTGGGCCTGCAGCTGACGCTGCGGGAGGGGCGGATCGTCGGCGCGGAGGCTGAGCAGGGAGCCGAGGTCGTGCGCCAGGAGCTCGAGACGATCGAGGGGTGCGATCGCCTGGGCGAGCTCGCGCTCGTCACCGCCGAGTCCCGCGTCGGCCAGACGGGCACGACGTTCTACAACACGCTGTTCGACGAGAACGCGACCTGTCACATCGCGTACGGCGCCGGGCTGCCCTACCCGTTCGAGGGTGATCCGGACGAGCGCGCGAACGTGGCGAAGCTCCACGTCGACTTCATGGTCGGCGGCCCCGCCCTCGAGGTCGACGCGCTGCTCGTCGACGGCACGGAGATCCCCCTCATCCGCAGCGAGACCTGGCAGCTCGACTAGTGATGTGGCCGGTAACGTTGTCCGCTTTCCGGGTCGCGAGCACCAAGCGATGCAAGGACGCAGGCCGTCTCGATAGTTGCGCTATCGGGACGGCCGAG
>JAVKST010000212.1:0-2425 GCA_039583515.1 Gaiellaceae bacterium | reverse complement strand
CGGGGCACGCTACCGCACGAGCTGCGCTCGAGGCTGCTCGCCGCCGCGGGAGGGAACCCGTTCTTCCTCGAGGAGCTGATGCACTCGCTCCGGGACGCCGGGGCGCTCGTCGCAGAGGACGACGGCTGGCGGCTGGTGCGCGAGGTGGAGATCGCGATCCCGGAATCGGTTCAGAACGTCATCCTCGCACGGGTCGATCGGCTGCCGCAGCCATGCCGTGCGCTTCTCACCGCGGCGTCGGTGCTGGGTCGACAGTTCCCGCTGCCGCTGCTCGAGGCGCTCGGCGGTGCGGGTATGGACGAATCGCTCCGCGAGCTACAACGCTTGGACCTGCTGCGCGAGACCCGTCGCTGGCCCGAGCGGGAGTTCAGCTTCAAGCATCCCTTGATCCAGGAGACGGCCTATCGCAGCCTTGTGCGCGAGCACCGTCGGGAGCTGCACGCGCGCGCGGCAGCGGCCGTGGTCGGGCTGTTTTCGGATCGTGTCGAGGAGCAGGCAGCCCTCCTCGCCCACCACACGCTCGAAGCGGGCCTCCTCGAGGAGGCGCTGGGTCACCTCCGCACCGCGGGCGACGCTGCCGCGCGCGTCTACGCGACCGAAGAGGCGCTCGACCACTACGGAAGAGCGATCGCGGTCGCGCAGCAGATCGGCTGCGGCGGCGCGGTGCTCGCGGAGCTCGGCCTCCGGCGCGGACGGGTCGCGTATCGCTCCGGGCGGCTCAGCTCGGCGCGCCTCGACTACGAGGATGCGCTCGCTCACGCTCGGGCCGAGGGGCTACGGGCGCTCGAGTTGCAGGCGCTCGAGGCGCTGGGCTGGTGGTTGCTCGTCGGCGGGGCGCGAACCCGGGACGCGATCGCCCGCCTCGAGGACGCGCTCGCGATCGCCTACGAGCTACACGACGACGTCGCCTCCAGCAGGATCCAGAGCCGCCTCGCGGTCGTGTACACGCACGCGCTCGGATTCGCGGAAGCCGACCTCTACAGTCGAGCGGCTCTGGAGCTCGCCCGGCAGCTGGGACAGACGGACTTGCTCGCAACGGCGCTCGACAGTGTGAAGACGGTCGCCGCCTATCTCGGCGACTTCTCCGCGCTGCGGGCGATTCAGGACGAGCTCGGCGAGCTCCTCCGCCGGGGCGATGACGACTGGTACCTGCAGTGGTCCCTGTTCGAGTCGGCACTTCCCTTCATGGCCGAGGGAAAATGGCGCCGGGCCGAGGAGGCGATCGAAGAGGCGCTGGATCTCAACCGCCGGATCGACGATCGCGCGAGCGAGCCGTACTTCATCGCCGTCCTCGGGTGGGTGCACAGAGCCGCGGGCGACTATCAGCGGGCGCTCGACCTCGGCCGTCGCGCCGTGGACGTGGCGGCCGGGCTCGACCATCGCTCGTCCTGGGGGGTGTGGAGCGAGACGCTGCTCGGCTGGACGCTCATCGAGCTGCACGCATACGCCGAGGCGGAGGAGCATCTGCGCCGGGGCCTCCACGGCGCCGAGCAGATCGCGGCGCCGCTCTACGTCTTCCGCTGTGCAGCCCGACTGGCCGAGGTACAGCTCGAGCTCGGAAACGCGGCCGGGGCCTCGGCTACGGCCGACCATGCGGAGCGGCTGCTCGACGAGATGTCCACGCCCGCCGGCCGGGTCTTCCTCCACGGCGCTGACGCGATCCTGGCCGTCGCGAAGGTGCGCGCCCACGAAGGCGCGGCGGAGCGCGCGGTCGAGCTCGTCGGGCCGCTCGTCGCCGCGGGCGAGCGGAGCGGTTGGCGCGAGCCGGTTGCCGCCGGCTCGCGGCTCCTCGCCTGGCTGCGGCTGGATTCAGGCTACCCGGACGAAGCAGAACATCACTTCCGCTGCGCCCTTGCCGCAGCGCGGAAAGGGAACCTCCCCGGCGAGCAGCTGCGCGCCCACGCGGCGCTTGCGGAACTTCTCCTCGTTCGCGGTGTTACGACGGAAGCAGCACAGCACCACGAGATGGCCCGGCACCTCACACAGCAACTTGCGGACAGCATCGACGAGGACGAAGTACGGCATTCCTTCCTCGATGGGACCGCCCGGCCGACCCTCCGCCCGCAGCCGGCGTAGCGGGCCTCTCGAGGTGAGGGCTACGGTGATGGTGCGTCGTTCCCTTCCTTACCGCTCGGCTCCGTTGATGCTTGCCCTCGTCGGCGCCTGAGGCCGTTCTGGTGCGTGTGTCGACGAAAACGCCTGTGCACGCGCACTCTTGGATCTGAGACCGATCGACCTCCGGTCGGTTGGGCCGGGAGTCCTTCTTGCGGAGATTGGCGGCTACAACCGGCTTCTGGCGGAGACTCGCGGCCGCTTCGCGGGTGGGATCTGTGCGGGGATGGCGCGAAAGGCCGGCAGCCGCGCGACGCTCAAAGACGCCAATTTGCAGGTAGTTTAGCGGGAGCGACGGGACTCGAACCCGCGA
>JAVKST010000211.1:0-2445 GCA_039583515.1 Gaiellaceae bacterium | reverse complement strand
CATGTGCACCGCCGGCGGTGCCCTCGCCGGCCGGCGCACGGCGCGCAGAGGCCAGTGGCGCGGGCGCGGGGCGGCTGCCGCGTACGTCCCGAGTGGCCGGCCGCCGCTCCGTCGCCGGCGCGGCCATCGTCGCGTGCGCGACCCGCGGGGTACGGGCACTCGGGGCCGTGGCGTGCGCGGCCCGGACGGCTTGGACGCTCGTGGCCGGAGCGGTGGGTGCGCCCGCAGCCGGAGCGGCCGCCGGGACGTTCGAAGCGGGCGCGGGGACGCTCACGGCGGGCGCTGGAGTCGCGGGTGCGGCCTGCGTCGCCGCGGGCGCCGTCTGCGCCGGCGGCGAATCTGCTGCCGGCGGTGCCGACGAGTCGGCAGGGGCGGACGCCGCGTCCGGCGCGGACGGAGCAGCCAGCGGCGGTAGGAACGTCAGCGGATCGAGATAGCCGTTCGAGTCGCTCTCGACGCGGATCCCGAGGTGGACGTACGGCACGTCCAGCTCTGGCGTTCCGCTCGGCCCGACGGTACCGACGTCGTCGCCTTCCGCCACCGCCGCGCCGCGGGGGACGCCGACGGTGCCGAGGTGGGTGAGCGTCACCGAGTAGCCGTCGTTCGTCCTGATGGTCAACGACGTCCCGCTCGTCGGCACCGTGCCCGCGAACGTGACCGTTCCGCCGGCCGGCGCGACCGCGGCCGTGCCCGTCGCCGCGCCTACGTCGATGCCGCGGTGCTGCCCGGCCGCGTACGGATGGGAGGCATCGAACGCGAACGGCTGCAGCACCGGCCCCTGCACCGGCCAGCTCCAGGCGTGGGCGACCGGCGCCCAAAACAGAGCGAGCAAGACGAGCGGGACGAGCCGCCGCAGGACGAGCATCACGTCGCTTCACCACCTCTTGTTGTCAGAAAGAGCAACAGCGGGAGCCGCCAGCGTAGCGCCGCCGCGCGTCGTTGTCAAATCCGACTACAGAGAGTCGCGGTAGAGGCGGTTCCGCGAGACGCCGCTGAGGCGCGAGACGATGGCCGCCGCCCGGCGGCGCGCGACTCCGGCCGCGATGAGCTCGGCGACCGCAGCGAGCGCAGCCGCGTCGTCCCGGCCCGCGGCTGCGGCGGGCCCGAGCACGAGCGCGATCTCCCCCTTCGGCGGCTCCGGGAAGCGGCGTGCCAGCTCCGCTGCGGACCCCCGCACGACCTCCTCGAATCGCTTCGTCAGCTCGCGACAGACGGCGACCTCACGCGCGGGCTCGGCCGCCGCGAGCGACCGCAGCGTCGCCGGCAGCCGCTGCGGCGACTCGAACGCGACCGCCGGCCACGGCCAGGCCCGCAGCTGCTCCCACAACTCGGCCAGCGCCTTCTCGCCGCGCGGCAGGAAGCCGAGGAAGCGGTACTGCTCCGCGACCAGGCCCGATGCGACGAGCGCCGTCTCGACCGCGGACGGCCCCGGCAGCACCGTCACCTCGACGCCGGCATCGAGCGCGGCGAGCACCAGCCGGGCGCCCGGATCGGAGATCGCGGGCATCCCCGCGTCGGAGACGAGCGCGACACGCTCCCCCGCCTCCAGCCGCGGCAGCAGCTCGGCCGTCCGCTGCGCCTCGTTGTGCTCGTGGTAGGAGACGAGCCGCGCCCGGATCCCGTGCCGCTCGAGCAGGACGCGCGTATGCCGCGTGTCCTCGCAGAGGATGGTCTCGGCGGCGGCGAGCTCGGCGAGCACGCGCAGCGTCACGTCCTCGAGATTCCCGATCGGAGTCGCGCAGACGGCGAGCGGCATCAGGCGTCGGACGCGTCGAGCGCCTCGAAGCCGACGAAGGCCGCGCCGATCAGACCGGCGGCGGTGCCGAGCTCGGCCTTCACCAGGCGCACCGTGCTCCGCATCGGCTCGAGCGCCTCACGGCGCAGCACCTCGTCCGCCGGACCGCGAACGTGCTGCCACGCCGCGACCCCGAAGCCGCCGCCGAGCACGAGGAGCTGCGGCCCGAAGACGTTGGCGAACGAGCCGAGGCCGGAGCCGAGGTGGCGTGCGAGGCCGTCGAGCAGCTGCTTCGCGGTCGGGTCGCCCTCGTTCGCGAGCCGCACGAGCCGGTGCGCGTCCGCCGACGGGCCGAACGCCTCCCGCGCTGCGGCCGACGCCGCGCTGCCGCTGACGTACGCCTCGAGGTGCCCACGCCCGGTGCAGGCGCCCTGGCAGGGCCGCCCCTCGTGGACGACCACGACGTGCCCGAGCTCGATGCCGCCGCCGTTCCAGCCGCGGAGGGGCCTGCCGCCGGAGATCACGCCGCCGCCGACGCCGGTGCCGAGCGTGAGCATCACCACGTCCTCGACGTCACGTCCCGCCCCGGCGCGCCACTCGCCCGTCGCGGCGGCGTTCGCGTCGTTGTCGAGGCCGACGGGAACCCCGAAGCGGCCGCGCATGTGGTCGCGCAGCGGGGCGTCCGCGAGCGGAAGGTTGACGCAGCGGAC
>JAVKST010000210.1:0-2456 GCA_039583515.1 Gaiellaceae bacterium | reverse complement strand
CCGCCGGAGGCCGCGGCGGCGACGCGCGACAAGGCCGCGATGCGGCGCGCGCTCGCCGCCGCCGGAGTGCCGCAGCCCGAGCATTGCATGGTCGGTCCGAGCGACGACTCGGCGGCGGTCGCCGCCGAGGTCGGGCTGCCCTGCGTCGTAAAGCCGCTGTCGCTGTCGGCGAGCCGCGGCGTGATCCGGGCGGACGATCCGCGAGCGGCGGCGGCGGCCGCCGCGCGGGTTCGCGCGATCCTCGCGGAGGCCGGGGAGGACCCGGAGGGGCCGCTGCTGATCGAGCGCTACGTGCCGGGCGCCGAGGTGGCCGTTGAGGGTCTCCTGCGCGCGAGTGCGCTCGAGCCGCTCGCGGTCTTCGACAAGCCGGACGCGCTCGAGGGCCCATACTTCGAGGAGACGATCTTCACCACGCCGTCGCGGCTGCCCGGCGAGATCGTCGCGGCCGTGACCCGCACGACCGCGGATGCCTGCGCGGCGCTCGGGCTGCGCGAGGGCCCCGTCCACGCGGAGCTGCGCATCGACGAGGAGCGCGTGTGGATGCTCGAGCTCGCCGCGCGCTCGATCGGAGGGCTGTGCTCGCGCTCGCTTCGCTTCGGCGTCGGTGTGAGCCTCGAGGAGGTGATCCTGCGCCACGCGCTCGGGCTGCCGCTCGGCGACCTCCGCCGCGAGGCGGCGGCGTCGGGTGTGATGATGCTTCCGATCCCGCGCGCGGGCGTACTGCGGGAGGTGCGCGGCCAGGACGACGCGCGCGCCGTGCCCGGCATCGCCGGGCTCGAGATCTCGATCGGCCACGGCCGTCCCGTCCGCCCTCTGCCGGAGGGCGATCGCTACCTCGGCTTCCTGTTTGCCCGCGGCGAGACGCCCGCGCAGGTCGAGCACGCACTGCGAGCGGCGCACGCGCGGCTCGAGATCGACATTGTCGAGCCCGCGGCCGGTAAGCGGTCGGCGGACGCGGCGGCGCGGGGCTAGGCTCCTGAGGCGATGCGCGTCCTGCTCGTCTCGACCTACGAGCTCGGCCACCAGCCGCTGCACGTGGCCTCACCGGCGGCTGCGCTGCGTGAGGCGGGGCACGAGGTGCGCTGCCTCGACCTGTCGGTCGAGCGCTGGGACGCCGGCGCACTCGAGTGGGCGCAGGCCGCCGGATTCTCGGTGCCGATGCACACCGCGATGCGCCTGGCGATGCGGGCGGCGGCCGGCGTTCGCCGCGCGCGCCCCGAGCTGCCGGTCTGCTTTTACGGCCTGTACGCGCCGGTGAGCCGCGACCTCACAGTCGGCGCGCTGGCCGACCGTGCGATCGCCGGCGAGTACGAGCCGGCGCTGACGGCTTGGGTCGGCGAGCTGGCGGCCGGCGGTCCGCCCGACGCGCGAGCGGACGAGGCGCTCATCCAGCTCGGCCGGGGCGAGTTCGAGCTGCCGGCACGCGACCTGCTGCCGCCGCTCGAGCGCTACGCGCACCTCGCGCTCGTGGGCGACGAGCGGCTCGTGGGCTACGTCGAGGCGAGCCACGGCTGCGTGCACCGGTGCCGCCACTGCCCGGTGCCCCCCGTCTACGACGGGCGCATCCGCATCGTCGACGCAGACACCGTGGTGCGGGACGTCGCGAGCCTCGTCGAGCTGGGCGCCCGCCACATCACCTTCGGCGACCCCGACTTCCTCAACGGCCGCCGCCACTCGCTGCGCGTCGTGCGGGCGATGCACGAGCGCTTCCCCGACCTCACCTTCGACTGCACGACGAAGGTCGAGCACATCCTGCGCGACGCCGAGCTGTGGCCGGCGCTCGCCGCGGCGGGCTGCCTGTTCGTGGTCTCCGCGTTCGAGTCGGTCAACGACGAGATCCTCGAGCGGCTCGACAAGGGCCACACGACCGAGGAAGCCGCCCGGGCGATCGCGCTGCTGCGCGAGCACGGGATCGAGGTGAGGCCGTCGTGGATGCCGTTCACCCCCTGGACGACGCCCGGCGACGTGGTCGAGATGCTCGACTTCGTGGCCGAGCACGACCTCGTCGGCAACGTCGATCCGGTCCAGTACACGATCCGCCTGCTGCTCCCCGAGGGATCGCTGCTGCTTGAGCGCCCCGACATGCGCCCGCACCTCGGCGGCTACGACGCCGAGCGGCTCAGCTACAGGTGGACCCCGATCGACCCCGACAGCGACCGCCTCCAGGCCCGCCTCGCGGCGCTCGTCGAGCAGAGCGCGGCGGGCTCCGAGCCGATCCCCGAGACGTTCGCGAAGGTGCGCGCGGCGGCGCTCCAGGCGGCTGGGCGATCGCCGTCGCCCGCCGGCCGCGCCGAGCCGATCCTCGCCGGCTCGACCGAGGGCAGGCCACGGCTCACCGAGCCGTGGTTCTGCTGAGCGGAGCCCACCGAGGGCCAGTTTGGCCCTCTCGACGAGCTGCAGCCGCCCCGCCCGGCATAGCGATGTCACGCGCGTGAGACGCCCAGCTGGCATGGGCC
>JAVKST010000209.1:0-2457 GCA_039583515.1 Gaiellaceae bacterium | reverse complement strand
GCCGCCGCGCCGCCTTCTCGAGCTGCCGGCCCGTCGCGACCGGCCGGCCCCGACCCGCCTGGTACCACGCGACGGCCACGTGGACGAGCCCCTGGAAGAAGTCCCGCTCCTCCGGCGGCGCCGCGCGCCACGCCGCCTCGAGCTCCTCGTGGGCGGCGAAGTACTCGCCACGGCGGATGAGCGTCAATCCGCGCTTGTATGCGACCACCATGCCGCTTTACGCTCTACCCGTGGCCACGATCCTGCTCTGTGGGGTCGACCTGTTCATGCGGGGGAAGCTCGAGGGCCTCCTGCCGGGGCATCGCCTGATCACCGTCGACCACACCGAGGACCCCGACCTCGTGCTCGCGGACATCTCCAGGATCGACCCGGAGGAGGTCGCGGACGCGTATCCGGACATCCCGATCGTCGGCTTCACCAACCACACGGACACCTCCGGATTGCGGGCCGCGCACGCGGCCGGATTCGACCAGGTGCTGGCGAAATCGGCGCTCGTGGAGCGGATCGCTGACCTCGTCGGGGAGCTGGTGCCCTCAGTAGAGTAGGGCGCGTGACGTACATCATCGCCGAGCCCTGCATCGACATCAAAGACCGCTCCTGCGTCGACGTCTGCCCCGTCGATTGCATCCACGAGGCGGACCGAATCCTCGTCATCGACCCCGAGGAATGCATCGACTGCGGCGCCTGCGAGCCGGAATGCCCGGTGGAGGCGATCTTCCCGGAGGACGCGCTCCCCGACAAGTGGAACGCGTTCGTCGAGATCAACTACGCCTACGGCAAGGGAATGGACGTCGTCAACCAGCTCACGCAGAAGTACGCGGACGACAACGACGTCCACAACGAGCCGCTCGAATAGCGGCCGCAAACCGGGGAGGATCTTGAGGCCGCGGACGCTCGATCACGTCGCCTACTGGCTCGCCGACCGAGACGCGATCGCCGACTTCGCGGTGGCGCACCTCGGCATGCACGTCGTCGACCGGACGGACGCGTTCACGCTCGTCGGGGCCGACGCGCGCCGCGGCAAGCTTACGCTCTTCGCCGCCGAGGGGCCGCGCGAGCGGGGCGCGCTCGAGCACGTCGCGCTGCGTGTACGCGACCTCGACGCGGCGCTCGCTGCGCTGCCCGACTCGCTCGACGTCGACCGCCGGCGCGACGGCGAGGCGTACTTCGAGCTCGGCGAGGGAGCCGTGTTCGGCCTCGTCCAGTCGGAGACCGACCTGGACTACGACCTCGACCACGTCGCTCTGCGGTCCGCGGATCCGCAGGCGACGGCGTCGGAGTACGGCTCGCTCGGCTTCAAGGCCGCGCCGGCCGGCCCCTCCGGCTGCCCGCGCGTCGAGGTCGGCGGCGCCTGGGTCGAGTTCCAGCCCGGCGAGCCGGGCGCGCCGGAGCGGCCGCTGCTCAACCACCTGGCCGTCCTCGTCGACTCGGCGGAGGAGCACCTCGCCGCCGCGCGCGACCTCGGCGTCGAGGTCGCCGACTTCGTCGACGCGGCGAACACGCTCGCGGTCTTCCTGTGGGGCCCGGAGCGCGTCCGCATCGAGTACGTCGAGCACAAGCCGACGTTCTCGCTGACGTAGTCGTGCGCGTCACCGTCGCGGGCGCGGGCATGGCGGGGCTCGTGGCCGCCGCGCGTCTCCGCGAGTTCGGCCACGAGCCGCGCGTGCTCGAGAAGGGCACGCGCGCGGGCGGGTCGATGCTGCTCTCCTCGTGCGTGATCTGGCGGCACCTCGAGTGGGACCGCTTCCGGGAGGAGTGCCCGCGCGGCGACGAGCGGCTGCAACGGCTGGTCTGGGAGCGTCTGGACGACGCCCTTCGCTGGCTCGAGAGCCACGGAGCGGAGCCCGTCTGGCGCGACACCGAGAACCCGCTCACGACCGGCCGGCGCTACGACCCGCGCGCGCTCACGCGGCTTCTCGCTCGCGACGTCGAGCTCGCGTCGCCGCTGCCGGAGGACGCCGAGCCGCCGCTCGTCCTCGCGACCGGCGGCTTTCCGGTGCGGCTGGCACGCGAGCGCGACCTGCTCCTGCGCGCCAACCCCTGGAGCGAAGGTGACGGCCTCGATTTCGCCGTCGCGCGCGGCGGCGCGACGACGGGCGGGATGGAGGAGTTCTACGGCCGCGTGATGCCCGCCCCGCCGGCGCGGATCCGCGAGGAGGACTTCGTCCCGCTCGCGCAGCTCTACGGTCGCGAGGCCCGGGTCTTCACCGACGACTGGCGGGAGATCACGCCGCCGCAGGTCGCCTGGCACGAGAACGACCTCGCGCAGCTGATCGGCCCGCGCGCCTGGTTCGTCGTGGACGAGACGAACGACCGGATCGAGGCGGCGCGCTCCGCCGGCGCGACGGTCGTCGAGCGCGGGGACGGGACGGTCGCCGTGCACGTCGCGGCCGCCGTCACGCACACGCTGGGCGGCCTGCGGGTGGACGCCGAGGCCCGCGTCGTCGGGGTCGAGGG
>JAVKST010000208.1:0-2552 GCA_039583515.1 Gaiellaceae bacterium | reverse complement strand
GACGGCGGTGCCGCCGATTGCCACGAGGGTGGCCAGCGCGGCGGTCGCGAACACGACCCGGCGCCGGCGGCGGCGCCGGGCGGCGTGCCAGTGAGCGGCGGCCGCGACCAGGTCGCCGCGGTAGGCACGAAGCGCGTTCTCGGTGTTCACGAGTTGCCTCCTTCGAGAAATGTCTGCATCGCGCGCAGCCCGCGGGACACGCGCTGTCGTACGGTCTGCTCGCTCGCGCCGGCGGCCGCCGCGATCTCCGAATAGTCCCGCTCGTCGATGACCCTCGCGGCCACCGCCATGCGCTGCTCTTCCGGCAGGCTCGCGAGCGCCAGCCGGAGCCTGCCGCGCAGGCGAGCGGCCTCCAGCCGCGCGTCGACCTCGGCCGACTCGTCGCGCGGGACCGGGAGGCCGAGCCGGTGACGAGCGCGCACGTCCACCGCGCCGCGCCGCTGCCAATCGCGGACGAGGTGGCGGCCCGTCGCCGCGAGCCAGGGCCAGAGCGAGCCGTCGTCCGCCGTCCGCACGCGTCTCCGGTGCACGATCAGCCGCGCGAACGTCTCTTGGCACGCATCGACCGCCGCCTGCTCGCTCGCGCCCCCGTGCTGGAGGTAGCCGACGAGCCTGTGGGCGTAGCGGTCGTAGACGACGCCGACGAGGCGCGGTTCCGCTCTCAGCCCTTCCAGCAGCTCCGCGTCGGGCGGATCGGTGGCGCTCACGTCCCCTAAAACGAATACGCCGCGGAGGCTGTGACAGCCAACCGTCAGCCGAGCTCGAGCGGGGCGATCTGGCCGTCGGCGATCGTCCAGCCGGCGAGCTCGTCCCGCGCGACCGAGTAGATCAGGTACGGCTTGCCTTGCCAGAGGCCGACGTTCTCGACGTCGGTGCGCGAGGGGCGCGGCGGCGCGGAGACGTGGGAGTGGACGACCGCTAGCTCCAAGCCGTCGTCCTCGAGGAACCACAGCTCGGGGTCGACGTCGAGCTCGAAGCGGTAGGGCGACGCGGCCGAGTTGCGTCCCGGCTCGTACCGCTCGGCGACCGAGTCGCGCAGCACGAGCAGCCCACAGCTCTCGTTCGGCAGCTCCGCGCGGGCGTGGTCGGCGAGCGCCCCGCGCACCCCGGGCGGCACTACCACCACAGCTTGCTCTCGTCCACCTCGGCGCCCTCCCAGAAGCCGGCGGACAGGTACTTCCAGCCGCCGTCGGCGAGCACGCAGACGACGACGCCCTCGTCGAGCTCGCCCGCGAGGCGCCGGGCCACGTGGACGACGGCGCCCGAGGAGACGCCCGCGAAGACGCCCGCTCCGTCGAGTAGCGCCCGCACGCCGGCGGCGGCCTCCTCGTTCGAGACGAGCAGCTTCCGGTCGAGCTTCGCGACGTCGAGGATCGGCGGGACGTAGCCCTCGTCGAGCGAACGGAGGCCCATCACCGGATCGCCGGGCAGCGGCTCGGCCGCGGCGACGACGACGTCCGGGAAGCTCTCGCGCAGCCGCTCGCCCGTCCCCATCAGGGTCCCACCGGTGCCGAGGCCGGCGACGAGGGCGTCCACGCGGTCGAGGGCTTCGGCGATCTCGGCGCCCGTGCCCTCGTAGTGCGCGCGCGGGTTGGCCTCGTTCGCGTACTGGAACGGCATGAAGTAGCGCGGCTCGCGCTCCGCGAGCTCGAGCGCGAGGCGGACGGCGCCGTTCGAGCCCTGGTCGCCCGGCGAGTCGACGATGCGCGCGCCGAAGAGGGCGAGCAGCCGCCGACGCTCTTCCGTAGCGTTCTCCGGCATCACGCACGTGAGGGGATACCCCTTGAGCTTCGCGACGAGCGCGAGCGCGATCCCGGTGTTGCCTGAGGTCGGCTCGAGCAGCTCGCGCCCCGGCTCGAGCTCGCCCGACCTCTCGGCAGCCTCGATCATCGCCTTGGCGACGCGGTCCTTGATCGAGCCCGTCGGGTTCTGGCCCTCGAGCTTCGCGTAGAGGCGAACCGAGGGCTTCGGCGACAGCCGCGGCAGCTCGACGAGCGGCGTCGAGCCGACGAGGTCGAGGAGCGACGAGGCGGTGCCGGTGCTACGCACCGCCGGCCATGGCAGGCAGGAGGATCACGGTCGACCTGTCGCCCACCGGCGTGTCGAGCCCGTCGAGCGTCCGGACATCCTCGCCCTCGACGTACACGTTGACGAACGGCGCGATCTCGTCGTCCTCCACGAGCTGCGAGCGCAGCGCCGGGAAGCGTGCCATCAGGTCGTCGAGCAGCTCGCGGACGTTCTGGCCCACCGCGGGAACCTGGCGCGCGCCGCCGACCTCGGAGCGCAGTGTGGGGGGGATCCGGATCGTGGTCATGCGTGCGCCGGCCTGCCCGAACAGAATTCGACGTAGTCGACGTAACCCGTGATCGTCGGGTGCTCACCGCAGACGGGGCAGTTCGGGTCGCGGCGCAGGCGCACCTCGCTGAACTCGGTGGAGAGCGCGTCGAAGAGGAGCAGCCGGCCGGCGAGCGACTCGCCGATCCCGAGGCACAGCTTGAGCGCCTCCGCTGCCTGCAGGGAGCCGACGATGCCCGGCAGCACACCCAGCACGC
>JAVKST010000207.1:0-2570 GCA_039583515.1 Gaiellaceae bacterium | reverse complement strand
GCCCGTAGTCGATCGCGCACATCACGTAGAGGGCGATCGAGAACCACTCGAGCGAGAGGAAGAGCACCATCAGGTTCGCCGAGCCGACGAAGAACGCCATTCCCGCGCTCGATGCGAGGAGGAGCGCGAAGAACTCGGCCACGTGGTCGTCGCGCCGGTCACGGCCGGCGCTCCGGCTCCAGCCGGGGACGTGCTCGACGCCGAGCAATGTCGTCGCCAGGCCGATCGCGCAGAGGATCACCTGCGCGAGCGCGGTCCAGCGGTCGCGGTAGAAGGTGCCGGAGACGATCGTGTGGCCGTGCGCGCTGTCCACGTACAGCCAGATCGCGAGTGCGATGCCGGCGGCGAAGCCGAGACCCGAGGTCGCCGCCGCTGCGATCCGCCGTAGCGCCCGGGGCACGACCACCGCGCAGAGCAGGGCGAGGAACGACGCGCCGATCAGGACGAAGATCGGGCCGAGGCCGAACCAGTCGACGTGCGGCGTGTGGAGGCTCATCTGAACTGGCTCCGGACGGCCGCGGCCGGCGTCTTGCCGAGGAAGGAGTGGTGGCTGATACCGGCGGGCCAGACAGAGAGCGCGAGCAAGAGGCCGACCAGCGGGACGACGAGCGCGAGCTCGCCGGGCCGCAGGTCGAGAGCCGCGTCGTCGACCGTCGAGCCCCGCGCCTCGTGCAGCACCGCCGAGATCAGCCGCAGCGTGTACATCGCCGCGAGCACGATCGCGGCCGCGCCGATCGCCGACCACCACCAGGCGCGCTGGAAGACGCCGGCTAGGATCAGGAACTCGCCGGCGAAGTTCGCCGAGCCGGGCACGGCCAGCGAGATCACGCCGACCGTCAGCAGCAGCGTTGCCAGGGCAGGCCTTCCCCGGGCCATCCCGCCGAGTAGCCGGAACTCGCCGGTCGTCGTCCGGCGCTCGACCGCCCCGGCGAGGAGGAAGAGGGAGGTCGACACCAGGCCGTGCGCGATCATCTGCAGCACGGCGCCGTCGAAGGCGAGGTCGCGGCCGGCGAAGAGGCCGAGCGCGATCAGCCCCGACTGCGCGAGCGACGAGTAGGCGACGACGCCGCGGAAGTCGGGTGAGCGAAATGCGAGGAGCGAGCCGTAGACGAGCGCGGCCGCCGCGAGCGCGAGCACGGCCGTCCGGTAGAACGACGTGGGCTCCGGGAACTTCGTGATCGCGATTCGCAGCATCCCGTACAGTCCCGCCTTCGCGATCACGCCCGAGAGCACGGCCGCCACCTCCGGCGGCGCCTGGCGGTACGCGTCCGGCAGCCAGCCGTGGAACGGGAACAGCGGCGCCTTGATCACGAAGGCGAACATGAACCCGAGGAAGAGCCAGCGGCTCGGGCTGGCCGGACTGTCGACGAGGTCGAACGTCCCGACCTCGAGCCCGTAGACGACGATCGCGGCGAGCATCAGCAGCGAGCCCGCCATCGTGTAGATGACGAACTTGATCGTCGCGTCCATCCGCCGCGGCCCGCCCCAGACGCCGATCAGGATGTAGAGCGGGATCAGCATGGCCTCGAAGAAGGCGTAGAAGAGGAGCAGGTCCTGCGACTCGAACACGCCGACGGTTGCGCCGGTCAGCAGCAGCATCAGGCCGAAGTACGCGCGGGCGCGGTCGCGGCCGACCCAGAACCCGTAGCCGATGCAGGCGGCCATCGCGACCACCGTCAGGCCGACGAGCCAGAGCGAGAAGCCGTAGACGCCGACGTGGTAGGAGACGTGGAGGTCGCTGAACCAGGAGGCCCGCTCCTCGAACTGGAGGCCGGACCGTGAGAAGTCGAAGCGGCTCGCCTGCTCGATCCAGAAGCCCACCTCGACGAGGGACACGAGCACGGCGAGGCTGCCGGTCGCGTAGCGCGAGAGCGGCAGGATCCAGACGACGAGGGCGCCGGCGACCGGCAGCCAGATCAGGATCGAGGTCAGCGCGGTCGTGTTCATCGCGCGATCAGGAAGGCGAGGACGACGATCGCGGCGCCACCCGCCAGGAACAGGACATAGGTGCGCAGCAGGCCGTTCTGGATCCGGCGCAGCAGCCCGCCCGCGGCGAGGGCCGACTCGCCGAGGTCGGCGCCGCTCTGGAGGACGACCGGCTCCTCGAACTCGCGCCGGAGCCCCGTCGCCAGCGCGGCGGCGGGCCGGTAGAAGACGGCGTCGTAGAACTCGTCGGCGTAGAACTTGTGCTCGAGGAGACGCCGCCCGAAGGGCGCGGCGGGGATCGCGACCCGCCGCTCCGAGTAGACGGCCCACGCGATCGCGATGCCGACGACGCCGGCGACGACGGTCGCGGCGGAGGTGAAGTACTCCTGCGCGTTGGTCGGCGTCGCAGCGGAGAGCGTCGGGGCGACCGGCGCGAGCCAGTCGGTGAAGGGATGCCAGCGCGGCGACCATTGCAGCCAGCCGCCGACCGTCGCGAGCACGGCGAGGATCCCGACCGGGACGAGCATCGTCAGGGGTCCCTCGAGCCCCTTGTGGCGGTGATGGTGCTCGCGCACGAAGTGGCTCGGCTCGCCCCCAGGGGTCGCCGAAGGCGACCCCGTCCCCCGCCGGGGGCCGCCGGCGGG
>JAVKST010000206.1:0-2574 GCA_039583515.1 Gaiellaceae bacterium | reverse complement strand
TCGCTCTTGAAGGAACTCGCGCGCGGAAGAACGCGGTCTATTCGGGCGAAGAAGGTCCATCGCGCAACCGAGGATTCCCGTGCCCGATGGCGGGACTTCTCCGCTTTCCTTCGCCTCGCGCCCTCGTATCCGTTCGGAGGCGAGATAGGTGGCCACCTCACGTTCTGGTGGCGGTCGCGCGGCACGAACTACCTCGTCAGCCTCCATGCCTGGGAGCCGCTGACCGAGTGCGAACGGACGCTACGGACGATCGTCCTATCAACGCCTTCAAGCTAGACCGCCCCCGAGCCCACTCGCGACCGGCTAGGGGTCGGAGCTCGGGCCCAGGCGACAGGTGCGCGATTACTCGCCGAGAACGCGACTCTCGACGGCGCCCGCCCGGCCAGGCGCTCCCAATCGGTCGACGCGCCTGACTCGACGCGCTTCACGCATGGCGGCTACCGCGTCGCCCGTCGCGTAGCATCGGGGCATGTGCCGGAACATTCGCGTTCTCTACAACTTCGATCCGCCCACGAGCTCCGACGAGGTGAACGCCGCGGCGCTGCAGTACGTGCGCAAGGTCAGCGGGATGAACAAGCCGTCCAGGGCGAACGAGGCGGCGTTCGACCGCGCCGTCCACGAGATCGCGCACATCACGCAGCACCTGCTCGAAGACCTCGTCACCACCGTGACGCCGAAGGACCGCGAGATCAAGGCGGAGCGTCGGCGCGCCCGCGCCGTCGCGCGCTTCGGGTAGGCGGCCGACCGCTCAGATCGTGACGCGCGCGAGCTCTTCGAGGCTCGTCATCCCTGCCGCTACCTTGGCCAGGCCGTCGTCCCAGAGCCTCCGCATCCCGGTCTCGAGGGCGGTGCGCTCGATCTCCTCGCGCGACGCCTTCGACGCCGCGAGTGCCGCCAGCTCCTCGGTCATCGAGAGCAGCTGGTAGATGCCGATCCGGCCGCGGTAGCCGGTCTGGCCGCAGCGCGGGCAGCCGTGCTTCCGGTACAGGGCCATCCCGTCGGTGGCCGCGGCGATCTCCGGCGACACGCGGGCGGCGAGCAGCTCGTCGACCGAGGGCTGGTACATCTCGCAGCAATGCGAGCACAGCTTGCGGGCGAGCCGCTGCGCGAGCACGCCGGTCACGGCCGCGCCGGTGAGGAACGGCTCGACGCCCATCTCGTTCAGCCGCGTCAGCGCGCTCGGCGCGTCGTTCGTGTGCAGCGTCGAGAGGACGAGGTGGCCCGTCAGTGCGGCCTCGATCGAGATGCGCGCCGTCTCGCCGTCGCGGATCTCGCCGACCATCACCACGTCGGGGTCCGAGCGGAGGATCGAGCGCAGCGCCGTTGCGAAGGTGAGCCCGGCACGCTGGTTGATCTGCACCTGGTTGACGCCCGGGAGCCGGTACTCGACCGGATCCTCGACGGTGATGATGTTGATCTCGGGGCGGTTGATCTCGCTCAGCGCCGCGAACAGCGTCGTCGTCTTGCCGGAGCCTGTCGGGCCTGTGACGAGCAGCGCCCCCGTCGGCCGCCGGACGATGTCGAGCAGCGTCTGCTGCATCTCGTCGCCCAGCCCCAGCTCCACCAGCGTCGGCGGCTTCTGCGATTTGTCGAGGAGACGCATGACGACCGCCTCGCCGTCCACCGTCGGGAGCGTCGCGACGCGGACGTCGAGCATCCGCCCCGCCGCAGTCGCGTTGACGGAGATCCGGCCGTCCTGCGGCTTCCGCCGTTCGGCGATGTCGAGCTTCGCGAGCACCTTGAGGCGCGTCGTCACGGGCGCGATCAGCCGGCGCGGGATCCGCTGCGCCTCCTGCAGCACGCCGTCGATGCGGTAGCGCACGACGAGCCCGTCCTCCTGAGGCTCGAAGTGGATGTCGGAGGCTCCGTCCTCGGCCGCCTGGAAGAGCACCGAGTTTACGAGCCGCACGACCGGCGTCTCGGAGAAGCCGTCCTCGGCCTCGAGGTCCGTCTCGGGCGCGAAGTCCTCCTCGGCCTCGGCGACGACCGAGAGCGGATCCTCGTCGAGCGAGGTCGTGACGGAAGCGCGCTCGAGGCGCTGCAGCGCCGCGACGATGTCCTCGCGCGAGGCGACGCCGATGTCGATCTGGTGCCGCGTCGCGAGGCGCAGCTCGTCGATGCCGTGCACGTTCGCCGGGTCGGCGACCGCGATGCGCAGGACGTCGCCCTCGAGCTCGTAGGGGAGTGCGACGACGCGCTGCAGCACGTGGAGCGCGACGTTGTCGACCGCGCGCGGGTCGACGCCCGTCACCGCGAGGTCGACCAGCGGCAGGCGATGCCGGGCGGCGTGCCGGCGCGCGATCCCCTCGCTCGTCGCGAGGCCCTCCTCCATCAGCGCGCGGGCGAACGATCCCGTCTGGCGGGCACGCCCGTGCGCGAGCGCGAGCTTGTCCGCGGGCACGATGTGCGTCGCCGACAGGAGGTCGACGAGCAGCTCGACGGCTTCGGGGATGCCGAACTCGTGGCCGCCCAGCCCGAGCGCGCTCGTCGCACCGGAAGCCGTCTCCGCCCCCGAGGCGGAGCCGCCGGCCTCGGGCGCGCGGCGCCGGAGGCGTGCCGTCTTGCCGTCGCTCA
>JAVKST010000205.1:0-2623 GCA_039583515.1 Gaiellaceae bacterium | reverse complement strand
CGGGCACACGCGCCGCTCGCCTACATGACGCAGCGCCGGCGGCTCGACCACTTCCTGCTCCAGAAGGCGGCCGAGGCCGGGGCGGAGGTGCGCGACGGCACGCCGGCCGACGCACGGGAGCTCGACGCGCGGATCGTGATCGGCGCCGACGGCTGCAACGGCTCGTGCGCGAAGGAACTCGGCCTGGCCGAGGGAATCGTCCACGGCGTCGCGCTGGAGGCGAACTTCCCGCACGAGCCGCGCCACGCGCACGCGATGCTGCTCGAGCTGGCGGTCGTCCGCGGCGGCTACGGCTGGATCTTCCCCAAGGGCGACCACCTCAACGCGGGCGTCGGCGGCAACCTGGAGGAGGGGCCGCGGCTCCGCGCGGAGCTGCGGCGGCTGTGCGAGGAGCACGGCCTCGACCCCGACGCGGCGGCCGGCACCCGCGGCTACCGGCTGCCGATGCGGCTGCCCGGGACGCGGCTCGCGCGCGGCACGACCGCCGTGATCGGCGACGCAGCGGGGCTCGTCGACCCGTTCTCCGGCGACGGAATGTACGAGGCGTTCCTCTCCGCCAAGCTCGTCGCCGACGCTGCGCTCGACGTCCTCGCCGGCCGGGCGGAGACGCTCGAGCCGTACCAGGAGGCGGTCGAGCGGCGCATCACCCCGCTCACGCGCGCAGGCTGGGGGGCGAAGCGCGCCTTCGAGCGCTTCCCGCGGACGACCTACGCGCTCGCGCGCCTGCCGGTCACGTTCCGCGCGCTCGAGAAGCTCCTGCGCGGCGAGCTCGCCGACCCGGACGCCGCACGCGGCGCCGAGGGCGCCGCGATCCGGGCCATCTACACCGTGTCGCGCCTGGCTGCCTAAAGAAATAGGCGCCCCCGGCCGATCTTGCGGGGATGGACCTGGTCGGGCTCTTGCGGCGCGCCGTCGAACTCGGCGCGAGCGACATCCACCTGAAGACGGGCCGCCGGCCCGTGATCCGCAGCGACGGCGGGCTGCAGGAGCTCGACGGCTACCCGGAGCTGACGGCCGCGGACGTCGAGTCGTTCCTGACGACGGTCGCCATCCCGCAGAAGGTCGACGCCTTCCTTGCCACCGGCGACCTCGACGTCGCCTACCAGTCCGAAGGGTTGCCGCGCTTCCGGGTCAACGCCTTCCGCCAGCGTGGCGCGATCTCGTTCGCCTTCCGCGTGATTCCGGCGGTCGGCCCGAGCTTCGCGTCGCTCGGCCTGCCGCCGGGAGTGGAGCGGCTCGCGTCGGAGAGCCGCGGGCTCGTCCTCGTCACCGGTGCGACCGGCTCCGGTAAGACGACGACGCTCGCCGCGATCGTCGACCACATCAACCGCACGCGGCGCGAGCACGTCGTCACGATCGAGGACCCGATCGAGATCCTCCACGAGGACCACGGCTGCTTGATCAGCCAGCGGGAGGTCGGGATCGACACCGCGACGTTCGGCGAGGCGCTGCGCCGCGCGCTCCGCCAGGACCCGGACGTGATCCTGATCGGCGAGCTGCGCGACGCCGAGACGGCGCAGATCGCGCTGCAGGCCGCCGAGTCGGGCCACCTCGTCCTCTCGACGCTGCACACCATCGACGCCGCGGAGACGTGCGGGCGGCTGATCGAGTTCTTCCCGCCCGAGAAGCAGCAGGTGATTCGTTCGATCCTCGCCGGCGTGTTGCGCGGCGTCGTCAGCCAGCGGCTGCTGCCGCGGGCCGGCGGCGGGCGCGTCGCGGCGGTCGAGGTGATGGTGAACAACGCGCGCATCGCCGACCTGATCCGGGACGGCCGCCCGGACGAGGTCACGGACGCGGTCGCGGAGGGCGACTTCTTCGAGATGCAGACGTTCACGCAGGCGCTGATCGGGCTCGTGCTTTCGGGCGCGGTGGAGCGCGAGCTCGCCGCGGACGCGGCGACTAGCCGGCACGACTTCCTCGTCACGCTCGAGCGGGCGGAGAAGCAGCGGCGCGCAGAGGAGGCCGCGGCGGCGGTTCCGTTGCCCGCCCCGGAGCCGCCGCCGGCCGTCGACGCGACGCCGTCGGGGCTGCGCCTCGTGCCGGCGGAGTAGCGATGTCGAAGCGAATCCTCGTCGCGCTCGCCGCCGCGCTCGCCGCCGCGACGCTCGCCTCCACCGCGGCGGCCGACATGTTCGTCGTCGTCACGCCGGCGCCGGTGCAGGGGACCTCGCTGCCGAGCGCGTCGTTCCCGAACTTCCCCGGCTCGGTCGCCTTCCCGCCCGACCTCGCGACGCCGCCCGCGGACCCGATCGCGCTCGACCAGAGCCAGCTGCTCGCGCTCTGGCAGCACGCCGGTGCCGCGTACGGAATCCCCTGGCCGGTGCTGGCGGCGATCAACGAGATCGAGTCCGGCTTCGGCCGCCACATGGGCCCCAGCTCGGCCGGCGCGATCGGCTGGATGCAGTTCATGCCGTCGACCTGGATCGAGTGGGGGGTCGACGCGAACGGCGACGGCGTCGCGGATCCGTGGAACCCGTACGACGCCGTGTTCGCGGCGGCCCGCTACCTCGCCGCCTCCGGCGGCGACACGGACATCGCGCGCGCGATCTTCTCCTACAACCACGCCGGGTGGTACGTGAACCAGGTGCTCTCGCTCGCGCGCCTCTACGACCAGGGTCAGGGC
>JAVKST010000204.1:0-2643 GCA_039583515.1 Gaiellaceae bacterium | reverse complement strand
GCCGAGGCGGCGGTGGCGGCCTGCTTCCTCTGCTCCGGGCAGAGCTGCACCGCCGGCGAGCGCCTGCTCGTCCACCGCGACGTGCGCGAGGACTTCGTCGCGAGGCTCGCCCGACTCGTCGGCGAGAGAGTCCTGCTCGGCGACCCGTTCGCCGAGAGCACGACGATGGGCCCGCTCAACAACGAGGGCGTGGCCGCGAAGATGGACGAGCACGTCGCCGACGCCGTGAAGCGCGGAGCGGACGTCGTCCACGGCGGCGGGCGCGCCGGCGGCTTCCCCACCGGGCTCTACTGGCAGCCGACCATCCTCGACGGCGTGCAGCCCGACGCGCTCGTGGCCACGGAGGAGACCTTCGGCCCGGTCGCGCCGGTCGTCGCGATCGACTCGCTCGAGCATGCGATCGAGCTGGCCAACGCGTCGCCGTACGGCCTGCTCTCCGCCATCTTCACCCGCGACCTCGCCAGGGGGCTGCGCTACGCGGACGCGGTCCGCACCGGCTGGGTGAACGTCAACGAGTCCTCGAACTACTGGGAGACGCACCTGCCCTTCGGCGGCCGCTCGGGCAGCGCGAGCGGCATCGGCCGCGTCGGCGGCTCCGCGCCGATGGAGGCGTTCACCGAGCTGCAGACGGTGGTGCTCGGATGACCGCGCGATCGTGGGACTACGTGATCGTCGGCGGAGGCTCGGCCGGCTGCGCTCTCGCGGCGCGGCTGACCGAGGACGCGTCCACACGCGTGCTCGTGCTCGAGGCAGGGCGGCCCGACCGCCTCTGGGACCCGTTCATCCACATGCCGGCCGCGCTCTCCTTCCCGATCGGCAACCCGCGCTACGACTGGATGTACCGCTCCGAGCCGGAGCCGTTCATGCACGGCCGCCGCATCTACCATGCGCGGGGCAAGGTGCTGGGCGGCTCGAGCTCGATCAACGGGATGATCTTCCAGCGGGGCAACCCGCTCGACTACGAGCGCTGGGGCTTCGAGGAGTGGGACTACGCCCACTGCCTCCCGTACTTCAAGAAGATGGAGACGTGCCTCGCGGGCGCCGACGAGTGGCGGGGCGGCGACGGCCCGATCGTGCTCGAGCGCGGCCCCGCGTCGTCCCCGCTCTTCGGGGCCTTCTTCGAGGCCGTCCAGCAGGCGGGGTACGAGCTGACGGCGGACGTCAACGGCTACCGGCAGGAGGGGTTCGCGCCGTTCGACCGGACAATCCACCGCGGCCGGCGCGTCAGCGCGGCGCGGGCCTACCTCCACCCGGCCCTCGGCCGTCCGAACCTCGAGGTTCGCTGCGCGACCTTCGTCGACCGCATCGCCTTCGAGGGGACGCGCGCCGTCGGCGTCGAGGCGGCCGGCGAGGTGCTGCGGGCGGGCGAGGTGATCCTCTGCGGCGGCGCGATCAACTCGCCGCAGCTGCTCCAGCTCTCGGGCGTCGGTAACGCCCGCGAGCTCGAGCCGCTCGGCGTCCGCGCCGTGCACGACCTGCCGGGCGTCGGCGAGAACCTGCAGGACCACCTCGAGGTCTACGTCCAGCACGCGTGCACGCAGGCGGTGTCCATGCAGCCGGCGCTGAAGAGACGGCGGCGGCCGGAGATCGGCGCCCGCTGGCTCTTCCTGCGCAGCGGGCCGGGCGCCACCAACCATTTCGAGGCCGGGGGCTTCGTCCGGTCGAACGACGAGGTCGCCTACCCGAACCTCATGTTCCACTTCCTGCCGCTCGCGATCCGCTACGACGGGACCGCGCCGAAGGGCGGGCACGGCTACCAGGTGCACGTCGGGCCGATGTACTCGGACGTGCGCGGTTCGGTGAAGATCACGAGGGCCGACCCGCGAGCGCACCCGGCGCTCCGCTTCAACTACCTCTCGACGGCCAGCGACCGGCGTGAGTGGGTGGAGGCCGTCCACGTCGCCCGCTCGATCCTCGAGCAGCCGGCCTTCGGGCCGTTCGACGGAGGAGAGACCTCGCCGGGTCCTTCCCTCCGGAGCGACGACGAGATCCTCGACTGGGTGGCGCGCGACGCCGAGACGGCGCTGCATCCGTCGTGCACCTGCGCGCTGGGGCCGGTGGTCGACCCGGCGACGATGCGCGTCCACGGGCTCGACGGCATCCGGGTCGTCGACGCCTCCGTCCTCCCGAGCATCACCAACGCGAACCTGTACGCGCCTGTGATGATGGTCGCCGAGAAGGCGGCCGACCTGATCCGCGGCCTCACGCCGCTGGAGCCGCTGCGCGTCGACTTCTACCGCCATGCTGAGCCGGCTCCGAGTAGATGACCTCCTCGCCGCGATCGGCGAGCGGACGCCGGCGCCCGCGAGCGGTGCTGCGACCGCGCTGACGGCCGCGCTCGCGGCCGCGCTCGCCGAGCTGGCCGCCCGCTACGCCGGTGACGAGGCCGACGCGGAGCGCGGCCGCACGCTCGCCGCCGAGCTCGTGGAGCTGGGCGACGCCGACGCGGCGGCATATGCAGCGTTCATGGCGGATCGCAACGACGAGACGCGCGCCGAGATCGTCCGCGTCCCGGAGGAGATCGCCCGCCGCGCGGACGAAGCGGCCGCCCTCGCGCTGCGCGCGCGCGGGAGGCTGCGCAGGAGCGTGGCCGCCGATGCCGACGCAGCCGCCGAGCTCGCCCGCGCCGCCGCGCGGGTCGCG
>JAVKST010000203.1:0-2661 GCA_039583515.1 Gaiellaceae bacterium | reverse complement strand
CCCCCAGCGTGCCGGCGACGACGAGTGCCGGAACCCCCGCCCGCGCGGCGCGCGCGAGGACGCCGCCGACGACTTTGCCCGCGAAGGAGGTCTCGTCGAGCTCGCCTTCGGCCGTCACGACGACGTCGACTCCGGAGAGGCGGTCGTCCAGCGCTACGCGGTCCGCCACGAGATCGAAGCCGGGGCGCAGGCGGCCGCCGAGCGCGGCCAGGCCCCCCGCAAGCCCGCCCGCGGCTCCGGCTCCGGGAAGCCGGGCCACGTCGACGCCCAGCTCGTCCCGATAGCGGCCGGCGAGCTCCTCGAGGCGCCGGCGCAGGCGGCGGACCTGCTCGGCAGACGCACCCTTCTGCGGCGCGAACACCTCCGCCGCGGCCACGAAGGGCACCTCGACGTCGCAGGCCACCTCGAGCAGGGCGGGGAGGGGCGCGAGCGGCCGCAAGACGTCGAGAGCGCCGAGACCGCCGTCGGTCGAGGCGACGCCGCCGACCGCCACGAGGATTCGCTCCGCGCCGGCGTCGAGTGCCGCAGCGACGAGCTCGCCCGCGCCCCGGCTCGACGCGCCGAGCGCGTCGTTGGCGTTCGCTCCGCCCGCGAGCACGAGGCCGCACGCCCGCGCCGCCTCGACGACTGCGACGCCGTCCTCGAGCCGCCACTCCGCGTCGACGGGATCGCCGAGCGGCCCCGTCACGCGGGTCGTCCGGTTGCCGCCCCCGAGCACCGCGAGCGTCCCCTCGCCGCCGTCCGCGAGCGGTAGCTCGAGCGCGGTCCAACGGGCGCGCGTAGCACCAGCCGCGATCGCCGCGGCGGCCTCGCGCGCGGTGAGGGTGCCGCGAAGCTTGTCGGGGGCGGCGAGCAGCCGTCGGTTCATCGAGGCCGATTCTCGCGCCGAAGGGTGCTACCGTGGCGGGCGCACAACGAGCGAGTACCGGATGCGCAGCCCTTGCGCCTCCCGTCCGTTCAGATCGATCCCGCGGAGGGAGGTGTTTCCAGATGGCAACCGGAACCGTGAAGTGGTTCAACGACGCGAAGGGGTACGGGTTCATCACCCCGGACGAAGGCGGGAAGGACATCTTCGTGCACTTCAGCGCGATCGTGTCGGACGGCTTCAAGACCCTCACCGAGGGCGCGAAGGTCGAGTTCGAAGCCTCCGAGGGGCAGAAGGGCCCCGAGGCGCGCAACGTCCAGGTCGTCGCGTAGGCGCTCCGGCCTGCGGCAACTACGCCCCTGGCGGCCGCGAGCGTCGCGCTGCCACGCCCGGAGTGCGGTGAGGGGGCGCCGGCGACGGCGGCCCCTTCACTTGCAGGATGCAGACGGGAAGATGAGTCCGTGCGCGCGATCGCGATCCGCCTGCTCGAACCGGGTGACGAGGAAGTCGTGCGCAGCTTCGCGACCTACGACGGCCCGGGAGATCCCGAAGGCCTTCTCGCGGACAGCCGCTCGCTCATGCTCGTCGCGCTCGACGGGGAGCAGCCGGTCGGGTTCGTACTCGCACACGAGCTGCCGCGGCGGCACGGCGATGCGTCGACTCTGTTCGTCTACGAGATCGAGGTGGCCGAGACGCACCGCCGGCGAGGCATCGCCGCTGCGCTGCTCGAGCGTCTGGCCGAGCTCGCCCGCGAGCGCGGTATCGCCGCCGGCTTCGTCCTCACCGAGCCCGACAACGGGCCGGCCAACGCGCTCTATCGCGAAGCGGGCGGCGCTACCGAGGCGGTGAACGTCGTATGGGAATTCCGGTACGGGGACGCCTGACGACCCTCCGTCCCGCCGGGTCAGGCGACGTCGAGCGGCTCGTCGTATGGCACCTCGACCCCGGGGTCTCCCGCTACTGGGACGGAGAGACCTTCACTCGCGAGGAGATGGAGCAACGACTCGGGAGGCAGGACGTCGAAGCGTGGATCGAAGGCGCCGTCCGCGCCTGGGAGCGGGCCGGCTTCGTCGAGCTCTCTCGCCACCCGCCGGACGCAGGCCACATGGCGGAGTGGATCCTGATGGAGTTCCGGGGCTAGTCGGCTTCCGGCACGTCCTCGGCGGGCGTGTCCCGTTGCTCGGGATCCGGAGCCGGCGACTCGTCAAGCTCCTCGTTCCGGTCGTCCTCGCGAGGGTGCATATCCTTGGCCTCTTCTTCCATGAAGGTCGTTCTTCCCGACAACTCCGAGCTCGAACTTCCGGCCGGCGCCACCGGCCTCGACGCCGCCCGCGCCATCGGGCCGAAGCTCGCGGAGCAGGCCGTGCTCGTTCGCGCCGACGGGCAGGTCCAGGACCTGCGGCTGCCGCTCGCCGACGGCGCCGCGATCCAGCTGCTCACGACGCGCGACAAGGACGATCCGGACGCGCTCGCCGTGCTTCGCCACTCGTCCGCGCACCTCCTCGCCGAGGCCGTCCGCCGCCTCTACCCCGGCGTGAAGGTCTCGATCGGGCCGCCGATCGAGAACGGCTTCTACTACGACTTCGAGTTCCCCGAGCCGATCCGGGAAGAGGATCTCGAGCGGATCGAGGCCGAGATCGCGCGGGAGCTGAAGGAGGGGCGCGCGTGGAGCCGCGAGGAGATCTCCCGCGACGAGGCACGGGCGCGCTTCGAGGCGGAGGACGAGCCGTACAAGGTCGAGCTCGTCGACACCGCCGAGGGGGACATCTCCCTCTACACGCAGTCGCACGACGGCT
>JAVKST010000202.1:0-2743 GCA_039583515.1 Gaiellaceae bacterium | reverse complement strand
CCCGGCTGCGGATCCGCCATCAGGTCAGGCTAAACAGCACCAAGGACAGCAAAGCGGATAGCCCACTTGCGCAAACCACCTTGGGCTCGTCGTGGCCGCAGCATCGGCGATCATGTAGCACAGGTGCTACGCTTCAGGAGATGGCAAGGGAGATCACCCAGCGAGAGCTTCGGAATGAGAGCGGCGAGATCATGCGGGCACTCGACCGCGGCGAGGCTTTCGTCGTCACCCGCAACGGCGTCCCCGTCGGTGAGCTGACACCGCTTCGGCAACGTCGGTTTGTCAGCGCGGACGCCGCTGTCGCTCTGTACGCGGGCGCACCGGCGATGAATGGGAAGCGATTCAGAACCGACGTCGACACCGTCCTCGACCAGCGCCCGCGTCCGCGTGGCTGAGTCGCACCACCCGCGCGGACTCATCGATACGTCGGTGGTGATCGATCTCGGGCAGATTGAGGCCGCCGACCTGCCCTCAGAGATCGCGATTTCGGCCGTGACGCTGGCGGAGCTCGCGGCCGGTCCGCACGCCACCGCCGACCCCGCAGAGCGCGCTCGTCGTCAGGATCGGCTCCAACGGACGGAGGCGACATTCGAGTCCTTGCCGCTGGACGGAGCTGTCGCGCGCGCATACGGACGCGTCTACGCAGCGGTCGCCGCCGCTGGGCGCAAAGCGCGTGGTCGACGGGCCTTCGATCTGCTCATCGCAGCCACTGCGCTCGCCGCCGAGCTACCGCTCTACACGCGCAATCCGAGCGACTTCCGGGAACTCGAGGGCCTCATCGAAGTCATCTCGGTTCCGGCGTCGTGACGTCGGCCCAATCCTTCGGCAACGGTTTGCGCAAACGTCAAAGTGGGCGGTACTGGGCTCGAACCAGTGACCCCCAGCTTGTCGAAATAGTTCAGTGCGAGCGACGGGCGGCGGCGATCGGCGGCAAAGCGCTCCGAATGCAGCCATTTTACCACCTGCCGCGGGGAGAGACTGCTTGTTCTCCATAGATCTGATGCGCGGCGTTTAGGCGTTGTTTAGGCGTCGGCGCAAGAAGAATAGGACGCTGATTCAGCGGGCTGCAAGGAAGGTGGCGGTGAGGGCAGTCATGATCGCCAGCCGCTTTCGTAGCCGGAAGGCGTACTCGGAAGCATGAAGGCTCAAGCGCTGCGGGCTCCCGCCGTTTCCCCGGCCTCTTTCAGGCCCGGCAGCGGCCTCCTCGTGATTGTATTCGGCGCCTGCGACAGTGCAGCGACCACGGTACCCACCCGTCCAGGTTCAGAGCGGGAGCACGCTACGACCCATTAGCGACCTGCGAGTTCCGGTCGAGCAGGCTGCTCAATGGCCGACTTGAA
The DNA here is from genome assembly GCA_039583515.1 of Gaiellaceae bacterium. GTDB lineage: Bacteria > Actinomycetota > Thermoleophilia > Gaiellales > Gaiellaceae > Palsa-739. The sequence continues at coordinate 1,403 of JAVKST010000202.1, read as the reverse complement.
CGCAGTAGCGTCCCCGCTCGTGGTGTACGAGCCGGTTGAAGGTCTTTCCCGCCGTAGCTGTGGAGCGCGAGCCGTAGGCGAGCGCGGAGCAGCTGCGGCGGGGTCCGGGTGATAGCTGACCACCGCGTCATCCTCGCGAAGTCCGATCAAAGACAAGCGCGAGGAGGAGCACGGTGGTCGAGCACACGATGGACGTATCGGTCTGGTTGCGCAAGCAGCTCGAGGAAGCGAGCCCGGATCTGCTGCGGGTGATGGTCAAGGACTTCGCTGAAGCGTTGATGAGCGCGGATGCTGATGCGGTCTGCGGCGCTGGTTACGGCGAGCGCTCGCCGGAGCGGGTCAACCGCAGGAACGGCTACCGGGAGCGCGACTGGGACACGCGGGTCGGCTCGATCGAGCTCGCGGTGCCGAAGTTGCGCGAAGGCTCGTACTTTCCGGACTGGCTGCTGCAGCCGCGCCGGCGCGCGGAGCAGGCGTTCGTGTCGGTGATCGCTGATGCCTACCTCGCTGGCGTGTCGACGCGCCGGGTGGAGAAGCTGGTGCAGCAGCTCGGGGTGGAGCGGATGAGCAAGAGCCAGGTCTCCCGGCTGGCCAAATCGCTCGACGGGATCGTCGAGGACTTCCGCACCCGGCCGCTCGACGGGGCGCCCTACGCCTACGTGACGCTGGACGCTTTGGTCGTGAAGTGCCGCGAGGGCGGCCGCACCGTCAACGCCTGCGTCGTGCACGCGGTCGGCGTCAACCGCGATGGCTTCCGCGAGTCGCTCGGCTTGGATGTCGTCACCAGCGAGGACGGCGCCGCCTGGCTCGCCTACGTGCGCGGCCTGGTCGCGCGCGGCCTCGCCGGCGTCAAGCTCGTCAGCTCGGACGCGCACCCCGGCCTCGTCGACGCGATCGCGGCGACGCTGCCCGGCGCAAGCTGGCAGCGCTGCCGAACGCACTTCATGCGCAACCTGCTCACGCGCGTCCCCAAGAGCGCCCAGTCGTTCGTCGCGACGATGGTGCGGACGATCTTCGCGCAACCCGACGCGCAGACCGTGCGCGAGCAGCACGCCCGCATCGTCGACCAGCTCCAGGCGCGCTTCCCCGAGGCGGCGACGCTGCTCGAGGAGACGGCGACCGACCTGCTCGCCTTCACGACGTTTCCGAAGGAGCACTGGCGGCAGGTCTGGAGCAACAACTCGCTCGAGCGGCTCAACAGGGAGATCCGCCGCCGCACCGACGTCGTCGGCATCTTCCCCGACCGCGCGGCGATCATCCGCCTCGTCGGTGCCGTCCTCGCCGAGCAGAACGACGAGTGGGCCGTCGCCCGCCGCTACATGAGCGCCGAGTCGATCGCGAAAGCACTCGCCGACCCCGTCGACGAGCCCGAGGAGGTGATGGCGATCGCACAGCCGCCGCGT
>JAVKST010000201.1:0-2748 GCA_039583515.1 Gaiellaceae bacterium | reverse complement strand
AGGACGGCCGCTGGATCGGCCGCTGCGGCCTCAAGGTCTGGGACACGCGCACGTGGGCCGCGTCGTCCTACGCCGAGGCCGGCGAGCACGCGCAGGCCGAGCTCGGCTGGGCGCTCGTCCGGGAGCACTGGGGGCACGGGTACGCGGCCGAGGCTGCACGAGCGGTGCGCGAGTGGGCCTACGCGGAGCACCGCGTGGGGCGGCTCGTATCCTTGATCGCTCCGGCGAACGTGCGCTCGGCGCGGTTGGCCGAGCGGCTCGGCTGCACGGCGGCCGAGACGGTCGAGCTCTCCGACACCGGCCCCGCCGTCGTCTGGGAGCATCCACGATGACGGAGCTGCGGCCGCTCGAGGGCATCGGCGTCGTCGACCTCACGTCGTCGCTCGCCGGGCCGACCGCGACACAGCTGCTCTCGGCGCTCGGGGCCTCGGTGGTCAAGGTCGAGCCGCTGCGAGGCGACCACGCGCGCGCCTGGGGGCCACCGTTTCTGGAGGGTGAGGGCGCGATGTTCCTCGCCTCGAACGCCGGTAAGCGCTCGCTCGCGGTCGAGGTCGGCGACGAGCGGGGACGCGACGTCGTGCTCCGCCTGGCCGACAGGGCCGACGTGTTCGTGCAGAGCCTGCGCCCGGGCGCCGCTGAGCGCCACGGTCTCGGCGCGGACGTCCTCCGCGCGCGCAACCCGCGACTCGTCTATTGCACGATCGGCGCCTTCGGAGCACGCGGGCCGCTCGCCTCGCAGCCGGGGTACGACCCGTTGCTGCAGGCGGCGAGCGGGATCATGAGCGTCACGGGCGAGGCCGGCCGCCCGCCGGTGCGTGTCGGCGTCTCGCTCATCGACCTCGGCACCGGCGTCTGGGCAGGGCTCGGCGTGCTCGCGGCGCTGTACGAGCGGGAACGCACGGGGGACGGGCGGACGCTCGAGCTGTCGCTCTACGAGACGGCCCTCTCGCTGCTCTCGTATCAGGTCCTCGGCTACCTCGGCACAGGCGAGGTGCCGGGCCGGGAGGGGAGCGCGTTCTCGCAGATCGCGCCGTATCAGGTCTTCACCACGCGTGACGGCGAGCTGATGATCGCGGCGGGGAACGACAAGCTCTTCGCCGCCCTCTGCCGCGAGCTCGGCGTGCCGGCGCTCGTCGACGACCCGCGCTTCCGCACGAACCCAGACCGCGTGGCCAATCGTCCGGCGCTGCTCGCACTGCTCGAGGAGCGGACGCGGCAGCGCGCCGCGCACGAGCTGCTCGAGGCGCTCGTCGCCGCCGGGGTTCCGGCCTCTCCGGTGCACGACGTCGGCGAGGCGGCGCGGCACCCTCAGACGGAGGCGCTGGAGATGCTGCAGCGACTGCCGGGCGGGGTCGTCGAGGAGCTGATGACGCTCGCTGCGCCGCTGTCGGCGGACGGCGAGCGGGTGCGGCACCACGCGCCGCCGCCGGGACTCGGCCAGCACAGCCGCGAGATCCTTCGCGAGCTCGGCTACTCCGAGGACGAGGTCGACGCGCTGGTGGCGGCCGGCGCGGTCTACGCGGCGGGGAACGGCCCGGCGCGATAGACCTGCCCCTCCAGCGGCCGTCCGAGAACGCCCTCGAGCCACTCCGAGACCGAGACGAGCGCGTCGAGGTCGACGCCGGTGGAGACGCCCTCGCCCTCGAGCAGGTAGACGAGGTCCTCCGTCGCGACGTTCCCGGTCGCCCGCGGCGCGTACGGGCAGCCTCCGAGGCCGCCGGCCGAGGCGTCGAGCACGTGCGCGCCGGCCTCGACCGCCGCGAGGCAGTTGGCGTAGCCGGTGTTGCGCGTGTTGTGGCCGTGGAAGCCGCCCGCGCCCGACCGCTCGACGAGCGACCGCACCGGCGATGGCGTCGCCACGCCGATCGTGTCGGCGAGAACGACCTCCGCGCGCGCCGCGAACCGCGACGCGAGCTCCGCGACGACGCCCGGGTCGACCTGCCCCTCGAAGGGGCAGCCGAAGCTGCAGGAGATGGTCACCGACGTGGGCGTGCCCGCCGCCGCCGCGAGGGAGACCATCGCCTCCACTCGCTCGACCGCCTCGGCCAACGTCGCGTTCCCGTTCTCGCGGTTGAAGCTCTCCGTGGCCGCGAAGGTCGCGTTGACTCGGTCGAGGCCGCTCGCGGCGAACCGCTCCCACCCCTTCTCGTTGAGGACGAGGCCCGACAGCTCGACGCCCGGCAGGCGCCCGACCCGCTCGACGACCTCCTCCGCCCCGGCCATCTGCGGCACGCGGTCGGCGCGGACGAAGCTGACCGCCTCGATTCGCCGCAGGCCCGCGGCCGCGAGGCGGTCGATCAGCTCCGCGCGCGTCTCCGGCGGCAGCTCCTCCGCCTCGTTCTGGAGCCCGTCGCGCGGGCCGACCTCGCACAGCGTGACATCCACCGCGACGAGCGTAGTCGCTGCGGATGCGGCTCCTGTGCGCGCAACGTACCTGCGCTCGTGCATCCGTCCGCCTCGTTCGGCGCCGCCATCCGGTGCCTCGCGACGAAGGACGAGGACATCGCCGCGCCACGCTGCTTCGCGATCGAGCGGCGGCTGCGAGAGACGCTCGACATGCGACCGGCGTGGCACGCCGCTCCGCCACCGCTTCTCCCGCGCTGCTTCCGTAGTCACCGCGGATGCCGCTCCACCAGGCCGCCGCAACCATGCGTCGGCGGCGCGACGAGCCCGGGCGTGATCAGCTGCCCGCCGCCGCCCAGAGGCGCCTGCTGGTCAAGTAGGCGGCTGAACCACCCAACCGGTGAT
>JAVKST010000200.1:0-2836 GCA_039583515.1 Gaiellaceae bacterium | reverse complement strand
CGGCGACGCCGTAGAGGAAGTTCTTGAGAACGTCCATCCCGTGCGGCGTGTGCACGACCTCCGGATGGAACTGGACGCCGTAGAGGCCGCGCTCGGGCGCCTCGAAGGCGGCGACCGGCGTCGCGGGCGAGCTCGCCACGACCTGGGCGCCCCGGGGCGCCTCCACCACCGTGTCGCGGTGCGACATCCATACCGTCTGCTCCGGCGGCGTGTCCCGCAGCAGCCGCGACTCCTGCGCGCGCATCGCCGTGCGTCCGAACTCGGACACCCCCGTGCGATCGACGCGGCCGCCGAGCTCGAGCGCCATCAGCTGCGCGCCGTAGCAGATCCCGAGCGTCGGGATCCCGAGCTCGAACAGCGCGGGGTCGACGCGCGGCGCGCCGTCCGCGTACACCGAGGCGGGGCCGCCGCTGAGGACGAGCGCATACGGGTTGCGTGCGCGCACCGCCGCGGGCGAGATCCCGTGGCCGACGAGCTCCGAGTAGACGCGGCACTCGCGAACGCGGCGCGCGATCAGCTGGGAGTACTGCCCGCCGAGGTCCAGCACCAGCACCGGCCGGTCCTCCCGCGCGGGGAGCTCGAGGACGCGAGCCCCCTCAGCGGCGATAGTTCGGCGCCTCCTTCGTGATCGTCACGTCGTGCGGGTGCGACTCGCGCAGCCCCGCCCCGGTGATCCGCACGAAGCGCGCGCGCTTCATCTCCTCGATCGTGGCGGCGCCGCAGTAGCCCATCGCCTGGCGCAGCCCACCGACGAGCTGGTGCACCACGGGGCCGAGCGGGCCCTTGTAGCCGACGCGGCCCTCGATCCCCTCCGGGATCAGCTTCTCGGCCTCGTCGACGTGCCCCTGGAAGTAGCGGTCCTTCGAGAACCCGCGGCGCATCGCGCCGAGCGAGGCCATCCCGCGGTACTCCTTGAACCGCTCACCCTGGACGATGATCACCTCGCCCGGAGCCTCGTCGGTACCGGCAAGCAGCGAGCCGAGCATGACCAGGTCGGCGCCGGCGCCGATCGCCTTCGCGACGTCGCCGCTGGAGGTGATGCCGCCGTCTCCGATGACGGGAACGCCCTCGCCGGCCGCGACACGCGCCGCCTCCTGGATCGCGCTCACCTGCGGGACGCCGACGCCGGCCACGACGCGGGTGGTGCAGATCCCGCCCGGGCCGATGCCGACCTTCACGGCGTCCGCGCCCGCGTCGATCAGCGCGCGAGCCGCCTCGGCCGTGGCGATGTTGCCGGCGACCACGTCGACCGTGACCGTGCTCTTGACCTTCCGGACCGTCTCGACGACGCCGAGCGAATGTCCGTGTGCCGTGTCGACGACGATCACGTCGGCTCCCGCGGCCACGAGCGCCTGCGCGCGCTCGAGCGCGTCCGGCCCGGTGCCGACGGCTGCGCCGACGCACAGCCGGCCCTTCTCGTCCTTCGTCGCGTCCGGGAACTCGATCTTCTTCTGGATGTCCTTGACGGTGATCAGCCCGCGCAGCCGACCGTCGGCGTCCACGACCGGAAGCTTCTCGATCTTGTTGCGGTGGAGGATCTCCTCCGCCTCGGCGAGCGTCGTCCCCACGGGTGCGGTCACGAGGTCGCGCGCAGTCATCAGCGCCGAGACCGGCTGCTCCACGTCGCTCTCGAAGCGGAGGTCGCGGTTCGTGAGGATCCCGACGAGGACGCCGTCGGCGTCGGTGATCGGAACGCCAGAGACCTTGTAGTGCGCCATCAACTCAAGCGCCTCGCGGACGAGCGCGTCCGGCCGAAGCGTCACCGGCTCGACGATCATGCCCGACTCGGAGCGCTTCACCTTGTCGACCTCGGCCACCTGCTCCTCGATCGACAGGTTGCGGTGGAGGATGCCGATGCCGCCGAGTCGCGCGAGCGCGATGGCTAGCTGCGCCTCGGTCACCGTGTCCATCGCGGCCGAGACCACCGGGATCGCGACCTCGATCGTTCGCGTCAGCCGCGCCCTCGTCGACACCTCGTTCGGCAGGACGTGCGACTCCGCCGGAACGAGGAGCACGTCGTCGAAGGTGAGGCCCTCCTGCCCGAACTTGCGGTCGAGCTCGAGCAGCCGCTGGACGTCGTCGGCGCTCACCTCGGCTGCTACGGGGTCCCTCAACGAGCGGTCAGGGTACCAAGTGCCGAGGACGGGCTTGACACCCCCCTAACAGCTCACCGCTACCGTCCCCGGGTGCGAGCCGCCGTCGCCGCAGCAGCCGGAGCCCTTGCGCTCGCCGCCACCGCGGGGCCGCGCGCGCCGCTGCCGCAGACCGTCCACGCCGGCCGCGACCGCATCGCCGCCGTCGCGCAGGACGGGCAGCTCCTCGCCTGGCTGGACTCCGACGACGCCGGGTGCAACACCGTCGACGTCGTCGGCGCCCGCGGGACGTCGACCAGCGCGCCACAGCCCGCGATCGGCAGCATGACCTGCCACTGGGACGTCGGCGACGGCACCTCGCGGCTCGCGGTCGCCGCCGGCGCGTCGGCGCTTCTGTGGACGCTGCACGAGAGCGGCAGCGCCCTGGCGGCGTCCGATTACGTGATGACGGCCGAGCTCGACGGCCCGGAGGTGCGCGTCGACCACCTGGCCCACGCGAGCGACGGCACCGGCCTCTGGCTCGGCGGCATCGCGGGGGCCGGAACGACCCTCGCCTACTCGGTCGCGGACGTCGAATACGTGAACAAGATCGCCTGCCTCTCGGGCCAGTCCTGCCGCCGGCGCATCGCCGGCGGCGGCATCCGTGTCGTCTCCGGCGGCGCGGAGCATCTCCTTCCCCGCTCGCGGCCCGCGCTCGCGCTCGCCGCCGCCAACGGGCGCATCGCGTACGTGCAGGCGGCGGC
>JAVKST010000199.1:0-2853 GCA_039583515.1 Gaiellaceae bacterium | reverse complement strand
CGCTCCTGCCCGCGCACCTCCGCGAGGTCGGCCGGCGGCGCCTCCGGCGGCGGCGGCGGAGGCTCAGGCGGCGGATCCGGGTCGAGCTCGCCACGAAGATAGGCGACCGCCTCGGCGAGGTGCCGCACGGGGACGGCGGAGACGCCCGCGAGCGCCGCCTCGCGCGCCGACTCGGCCGGGCAGAGCAGCCGTTCGAGGCCGAGCCGCCGCGCGCCCTCCGCCACCGCGAGGACGCCGCCGACGCGTCGCAGCCGCCCGTCGAGCGCGAGCTCGCCGACCGCGGCGGAGCGCGCGAGGGCTGCTCGCGGGATCTGCTCCGACGCCGCCAGGACGGCGAGCGCGATCGGAAGATCGAAGCCCGAGCCTTCCTTGCGGAGCTCCGCCGGGGCGAGGTTGACCGTGATCCGCCCTGGCGGGAAGCTCAGCTCGGCGGCGGCGATCCCGCTGCGGACGCGCTCCCGCGCTTCCTGGCAGGCCCTGTCCGCGAGGCCCACGATCGCGAAGCCCGGCAGGCCGTCGCGGACGTGCGCCTCGACGTCGACGCGCCGCGGCTCCAGGCCGACGAGCGCATGCGTGACCGCGCGTGCGAGCACGCCCTGGACGCTAGGGCCGAAGCGGTGTCCGATCCGTCGCGGCTTCGCGCCGGGTCAGCGCCGCGGACGCGCCACGAGCACGTCCTCGAAGTACTCGCCCGCCCGGCGGCCCGTACGCCGATTGACATGGCGGCGGAGGCGCTCGTCGAGACGGAGCCCCGCACGGGCGAGGATCTCCGGATAGAGGTTCCGCCGGTCGTTGACGACGACGAGAACGGGCGCCCCGGGACGCAGCGCAGCCGCCGACCGCGCGAGCGCCGCCGCGATCCCCTCGACGTACGCGGCCAGAGCGGCCGCCGACGTTCCCGCCGCGGCCGCGCCGATCTCGCGCTCACGCCGGTCGTCGAGCTCCAGCAGCTCGTACGCGTAGCGGTGCTGCTCGTGGTAGTCGATCAGCCCCGGATAGGGCGGGGAGGTGAGGACGCCGTCGAAGCCCTCCTCCAGCTGCGCCTCGCGCGTGTCGCCGTGCACGACGCGTGCCACGCGTTCGTGGTCGCGCACCTCTGCGAAGCTCTCGATCCGGGCGAGCGTGTCGAGCGTATAGCGGCGCAGGAAGCCAGAGGCCGACTCCACCGGCCGGCACACCCGGCGGTGCTTGTGGCACCAGTACTCGCCGAGCTGCGGCGCCCGCGGCGCCTCGAGGTCGAAGTGCGCCGCCCGGCGCGCCGACCGTGCCGCGCGGGACATGATCACGCGCAGAACCTCCCGATGGCGGTACTCGGCGATCAGTTCGCGGAACGCGAGCAGCTCGGCCGCCGCCTGCGGGGCGTACCAGTCGCGGACGTAGCGGCCGCGCGCGACCGGACGCGCCGAGACCGACCCCACCCGCCGGTGCGCGTCCCGCAGCTCCTCGCCCAGCTCGGCCAGGTCGTACTCGGCCGTCTTGACCGCCATGAGCAGGCAGTTGAAGGCGGCGATGTCGACGCCGGTGGCGTCGTAGCCGGACTCGAGCGCCTGGACGAGGGTGGTTCCCGAGCCGGCGAACGGGTCGAGCACGTGGCCGCCGCGCTCGACGTATCGCCCGAGCAGCACCTCGACGAGCTGCGGGATGAACTTGCCGTGGTACGGGTGGAGCCGGTGGACGTGCTTCGTCCGTACGCGCTCGGGCAGCGCCGCCTCCGACCAGGAGAGGTCGAGGTCCAGCGTTGCGTACAGCTCGTCCTGGGTGACGGCCACGTGACCGATTTCGTCACCAAGCTCAGAACGCCTGCGGCACCCGGCGCACCCGACCGTCCTGCACGGCGACCGCGTCGAAGCCGATCCGGAGCGCTGCGAGGTCGGGCCGTCCCGCGAGCCAGGCGACCGCCGCCCGGCGCACGCGGCGCTGCTTCTCCGGCGTGACCATCTCGAGCGGGTCGCCGAAGCCGCGCCCGCGCTTCTCCTTCACCTCCACGAAGCGCAGCGTCCGGCCGCGGCGCACGATCAGGTCGATCTCGTTCCCGGCCGCCCACACGTTCGCGCCGAGGACGCGCCAGCCGCGTAGCCGGTACCACCACGCCGCGCGCCGCTCGGCGGCGGCCCCGCTATGCCGCCTGCTCGCGGCCGTAGCACAGCGCCTGGAAGCTGAGCCGGTGCACCCGCGACGGCCCGCGCTCGCGAACGATCGCGGAGTGGCCGGGCGTGATGTAGCCGACGTGCTGCGCGAAGCCGTAGGCGGGATAGAGCGCGTCGAGGCGTCGCATCAGCCGGTCGCGCGTCACCTTCGCGACGATCGATGCCGCCGCGATCGCCGCGCTCTTCTCGTCGCCGTCGACGACGGCGGTGTGCTCCGGCGCGGCAGGCCCGAGACGGAAGCCGTCGACGAGGCATGCGTCGGCCGGCCCGACCGCCTCGAGCATCGCGCGCAGGCCGGCGAGGTTCGAGCGGTGAAGCCCGTTGCGGTCGATCTCGCCCGGCGGGATGACGAGGACGGCCACACGCTCGGCACACGAGGCGACCGCACCGAACAGCTCCTCGCGCCGCTCCTCCGAGCATTGCTTGGAGTCGTTGAGGTACGCGAGCGGCCGGACGCGACGGTCGCGCAGCGAGCCGTAGTCGAGCAGCACGCCGGCGACGACGAGCGGCCCCGCGAGCGAGCCGCGTCCCGCCTCGTCCGCGCCGGCGACGAGGCGGACGCCGAGCCGGCGGTCGAACCGGAGCAGCTTCTGGCCCGTCCGCGTCGCCACCCGGTCGAGGATACCGCGGCGTCCGGGCGGCGACCTCGGCCGCGACGCAGTAGCCGGAGAGTCGTTACGCCTCGAGCTCGGCTTCGGCCTCGAGC
>JAVKST010000198.1:0-2917 GCA_039583515.1 Gaiellaceae bacterium | reverse complement strand
AGCACGAGCCGCTCGCCACCGGCGAGCTGCTCCTGCTCTTCTTCACCGGCGCGCGCGCCTGCCGTGTCCGGCTCGCGCAACTCGAGCAGCGACGGCTGCTCCTCCGCGTCTACCCGACCGCTGGCCGCAAGGGCACGAGCGAGGCGCTCTGGTTCCTCACCGCCGAGGCACGTGCACTCCTCGGCGCACCGGCACGACGCACTCCCTCGCTCTCGCTGCCCGACCTCGAGCACCGGCGCGCTGTCGCCCGCCTCATGTGCGATCTCGTCGCTCGCAGCCGCCGGCGGACCGGCGAGGGGCTATGGTGCTGGCACGGCGAGACGCGTGCCCAAGCGGGCGCCGGCGGGCACGTGCGCCCCGACGCCTATGGCCGCTACCTGCTGCCGAACGGTGAGCTGACCTTCTACCTCGAACTCGACCGAGGCACCGAACCCGCGAAACGGGTCGGCGCCAAGCTCGCCGCCTACACCGCTGCGCTCGCGACCGATACCGGTCGCGAGCGCGGCAACATCCTCCTCGTCTGCCACAGCCGCCGCCGGCTCGAGAGCCTCGCGGCGCACGCGCCGCAAGGCCCGCCCTGGATCTGGGCCTCGATCGACGGCGAGCACTACGAGCTCGCACCGGCGCTCGACGACGAGCGCACCCTCGAGCGTCTGCCGCTCTGGCCGCGCGACCCGGACCGGCGGCCGGCCGCCGCCTGCCTGGGCCGCCGCTGGCAAGCCTGGGGTCAGCGGCAATGGCGCAGCCGGAGGGCAGCCTGACGAGTCGGCGGCCGCTCGAGCCGGCCAAGGCCGGCCGGGGCGATGGATCACCCGCGCCCCGGCGAAATGCGACATCGGGCGCCCTAGAACGGCACCGGACGCGCCTCATGGCCATCACCGGCGGAAAGGGCGAACGTCCGGCCCTGCACGTCGAATTGGAGATCAGACGCGCCGGGGGCGCCCCGGCCGAGGACCTCCGCGAACGGCAGCTGAGGGCCATTCTCCGGCTCCTGCTACGGGCCGCCGCCCTCCAGGCGGAAGCCAGGAAGGCGGCCTGAGAGGACGACTTGCCATCCGCCGAGTTCTCTGGCTCCATGTCCAACCCGGAACGAACCGACCGCGAGAGGAGGCCACGCATGAGATTCGCTTTCTACGGCCGCGTCTCGACCGAAGACGCTCAGGACCCCTCGCTCTCGATCCCGCGCCAGCTCGCCGCCTGCCAGCGCGTCATGCGCGACAGCGGCGGCGAACTCGTCGCCCGCTACTGGGACATCGAGAGCGGACGAAAGAGCCTTGCCGCACGCGGCAACGGCGCGAACGGCGACCGCTTCGCCATCGCCGTCCCGCGCGAGGGCGGTATCCACGACCTCCTCGACGCCGCAAGCGGCGGCTCGTTCGACGCGGTGATCGTCGAGAGCATCGACCGGCTCTCACGGATGACCGCCGACGCAACCCGGATCGAGCGCGACCTCGAACAGCTCGACATCGGCCTCTTCGCGACCGACGAGCCGATGGTCGCGAACGCGACCGCCGTGCTCACACGCCGCGTCAAGCAAGGCGTCGCCGAGTGGTACGTGCGCGACCTGATCGAGAAGAGCCGCCGCGGCATGGAAGAGAGCGTCCGCCAAGGCTGGCATACAGGCGGCCCCGTCCCGTACGGCTGCCGACTCGAGGCGCACCCACACCCGAACCCGCACAAAGCACGCGAGGGCAAGCGCAAACACCGGCTCGCGCCTGATCCGGTGCGCGCGCCGATCGTCCGCATGATCTTCGAGGACTATTGCCTGCACGGCCGGGGGCTCGGCGCGATCTGCGAGAAGCTCAACCGCGACCTCGACCGCTACCCACCGCCGACACGAAACAAGAAAGACGAGAACGACCTGCGGCAGACCTGGAGCCGCTCACAGATCCAAGCGATGCTCCGCAACCCGAAGTATACCGGCTTCAACGTCTGGGGCCGACACGACAAACGCCGCGGCCGTCCCTTCATCCGGCCGCGCGAGCAGTGGGTCTGGAGCGCCAAGCCAACACACGAGGCACTGATCCCGAAAGAGCTCTACGACCTTGTCGAGGAGCGAGCCGCACGAAACGAACAGCAGGCAAAGCTGACCGAGGCGAAGCACTACATCCAGCGCTCCGGCGGCCGAAGCGCACGGCTCTACCCGCTACGCGGGCGCGTGCGCTGCGCCCTCTGCGGGCGGCGGATGTCGGGAAGCCACCAGAAGGGCGCCAATTGGTACCGCTGTCAGTTCGTCGACCGCCACGGCCTCGCCGCCGCCGAGGCAACTGGACACCCGCGCGTGCTCGGCATCAGAGAGGAAGTCGTCCTCGCGGAGCTGTTCGAGGTCCTCTCCACCCGGCTCTTCGGCCCCGGCAGGCTCGAACATCTCCATGAAGAACTCGCCCGCACCTCCGCTGGTGGCTGGCACGAACACGAAGCGAAGATCGCACGGAGCCGACGCGAGCTTGCCGACCTCGATCGCTCCCTCTACCGGCAAGCGCTCCGCCTCGAAGAGCACGACGATCCCGCCCATCCCGTCATCGCCCTCGCCAAGCGCCGCATCGTCGAGCTAACCGCCGAGCGCGAACAGCTCGAGCAAGACCTCGCGACACTCGAGGCACATCCGCCGACCGACGTTCATCCCGAAGCGGTCGAGGCCGCGCTCGCCGCCGTCCCCGATCTACGCGACGCGCTCTCCGACTATGACCCTGCCGAGCTGGCGCAGCTCTTCGAGGACTTCGACGTCGAAGTCGAGTACGACAAGCACCAGCGCCTGCTCCGGATCGCCGCCACGCTCGCCCTCGATACGTCCCCAGAAACAGCGCGACCGCCTCGCGGGCGGTCGCACAAATGTGACATAGCGGGGGCAGGATTTGAACCTGCGACCTCCGGGTTATGAGCCCGGCGAGCTACCTGACTGCTCCACCCCGCGGCG
>JAVKST010000197.1:0-2980 GCA_039583515.1 Gaiellaceae bacterium | reverse complement strand
GGGCCGCGCTGGCGCTCCTCTACGTGCTCGCGGTCGTCGCCGCGAGCTCGATCGGGGGGCGGCCCGCGGGCCTCCTCGCCGCGCTCGCGTCGATCGTGCCGTTCTACTACTTCTTCGTCCCGCCGCTCCACACGTGGACGCTGAAGGGCGACGGCGTCTTCGCCCTCGTCGCGTTCGTCGGCACGGCGCTGCTCGGCGGCGAGGCGGTCGCGCGCCAGCGGGGCGCGCGACGGGAGGCGGAGCAGGCGCTGGAGACCGCAGGCCGGCTGCAGCGGGTCGCCGACGCGCTCGCGTCGGCGCGAACGCCGCAAGAGGTGCTCGACGCCGTCCTCACCGAGGGTGTCAGAGCCGCCGAGGCGCGCGGGGGCCTGATCGCGACACTGAGCGGCGACGGCGAGTGGCTCGAGGTCCTCGCCTCCCGCGGCTATGACATGCGCTACATCGAGCCGTTCGGCCGGTTCCCGGTGAGCGGGGACTTCCCCCTGTCGGAGGCCGTGCGAACGGGCGAGGGCGTCTTCCTCGGCTCGGCGGCGGAGCGGGACGCGCGCTACCCCGAGCTCGTCGGCCGCTCCCAGCCGGGGCACGCGCTCGTGTGCGTGCCGCTCGTCGGCGAGCGCGGGCCGATCGGCGGCCTCGTCTTCTCCTTCCCGGCCGACCAGCAGTTCCCGCCCGACCGGCGCGCGCTCAAGGCGGCGCTCGCCCGACAGGCGGCGCTCGCGCTCGAGCGGGTGCGGCTCTCGGGCGCCGAGCAGGCGTTGCGGGAGCGGCTGAGCTTCGTCGGCGAGGCGTCCGCGGTGCTCACGCGCTCGCTCGACCTCGAGCGCACGCTGCAGACGCTCGCCGACCTCGCCGTGCCGCTGCTCGCCGACTGGTGCGCGATCGACATGCTCGTCGAGGAGACGGGGGAGATCCTCCCGCTCGTCGTCGCGCATCAGGATCCCGAGCGGCAGCGCTGGGCGGCGCAGCTGCGGTCGCGAACGGCGACGACGATCGAAGACGGGTACGACGGGACGGCGCAGGTGATCCGGAGCGGGGAGCCGCAGTTCATGGCCGAGTTGCCGCAGGAGCTGATCGACGCGGCGGCGGCCCGCGACCCGGAGGCCGCGAAGGCGCTCGAGGAGATCTCCATCCGCGGCTGGATCTGCGTCCCGCTCACGGTGGGCGGGCGCACGCTCGGCGCGCTCTCGCTCGTCGCGGAGGAGCGGACCTTCACAGAGGACGACTTCGAGCTCGCGAAGGACCTGGCCGCGCGCGCCGCGGTCGGAATCCAGAACGCGCACCTGTACCGCGAGGCCGAGCGTCGGGCGGATGCGGCTGTTGCGCTCGCCTACGTCGGCGACGGTGTCGTGCTGCTCGACCGCGACGACCGCGTCCGCTTCTGGAACGCGGCCGCGGCAGCGATCACCGGGGTTCCGGAAGACGCGGCGCTCGGGCGCCCCGTGCGCGACGTCCTGCCGGCGTGGGACGCGCTGACGGGGCAGGCCGAGCTCGCCGACGCGCAGGCGCCGCAGGGGGCGCGGCCGGTCACGGTGCCCTTCGAGCGACCGGACGGCGACCGCTGGGTCGCAGTGGCGGGCGTGGCCTTCCCCGAAGGCGTGGTCTACGCGCTCCGTGACACCACCGACGAGCATGCGCTGGAGCGGGCGCGCAGCGATTTCGTCGCGACGGCGTCGCACGAGCTGCGGACGCCGCTCGCCGCGGTCTACGGCGCGGCGCGGACGCTGCGGCGCTCCGACATCGAGATCCCACCCGAGCAGCGCGACCGGTTCCTCGAGATCATCGAGAGCGAGACGGAGCGCCTTACGGCGATCGTGTCGCAGATCCTGCTCGCCGGCCAGCTCGAGGAAGGGCGCGTCGACGTCGCGCCCTCTGCCACGGATGTCGGCGCGGTAGCCGCCAGCGTCCTCGAGTCGGCGCGGGTGCGTCTGCCCGAGCGAATCGAGCTGCGGCTCGAGCAGAACGGCGGCCCGACCGTCGCGCTCGCGGACGAGGACAAGCTCCGCCAGGTGCTGGTGAACCTCCTCGACAACGCCGTCAAGTACTCGCCCGACGGCGGCGAGGTGACGGTCGAGCTGGGAGCGGAGGGTGACCGCGTCCGGGTGGCGGTGCGAGACCGCGGCCTGGGGATTCCCGCCTCCGAGCACGACCGGATCTTCGAGAAGTTCTACCGGCTGGACCCCGGCCTTACGCGCGGCGTCGGCGGCAGCGGTCTCGGCCTCTACATCTCGCGCGAGCTCGTCTCCCGCATGGGCGGCACCCTCGCCGTCCGCTCGCGGCCGGGCGAGGGCGCGACGTTCGTCGTCGAGCTGCCGGGCATCTAGAGACGCCACGCCGCCTGGACTTAGCGCGGTCTCACGTCCGGCGGCACACTTAGAGGCGAAATGCTCGTACTCGTCGTCGACGACGATCGCGCCGTCCGCGAGGCGCTCGAACGCGCGCTCCAGCTGCACGGCTACGAGGTCGCGCTCGCCCCGGACGGGGATTCCGCGCTCGCCGCGGTCGACTCGCGGACTCCCGACGCGCTCGTGCTCGACGTGATGCTGCCCGGGCTGGACGGGCTCGACGTGACGCGCCGCCTGCGCCGCCAGGGGAATCGCGTCCCGATCCTCCTGCTGACGGCGCGCGACGCCGTGGGCGACCGCGTCGAGGGTCTTGACGCCGGGGCGGACGACTACCTGCCGAAGCCCTACGACCTCGAGGAGCTGCTCGCGCGCCTGCGGGCACTGCTGCGCCGGGCGATGCCGGAAGCGCCCGGGGAGGTGCTCCGCTTCGCCGACCTCGCGCTCGACCTCGGCTCGATGGACGCCCGCCGCGCCGGTCGCCGCTTCGAGCTGACGACGACGGAGGCGCACCTGCTCGAGCTCTTCATGCGCAACCCGCGCCAAGTGCTGCCGCGCTCGCTCATCTACGAGCGCGTCTGGGGCTACGACTTCAGCCACTCGTCGAACGCGCTGGACGTCTACGTCGGCTACCTGCGCCG
>JAVKST010000196.1:0-3003 GCA_039583515.1 Gaiellaceae bacterium | reverse complement strand
CGCCGGATGCTCGCCAACCTGCGCCGCACCGTCGCCGGTCTTGGAGCACTGCGCGATCTGCCAGCAGCTGTGGACGAACCGCAGGGCTGATCCCTACGGTCGCCACGCCAGTGCGCTGCCGTAGCGGGCGTGCTTGACACGGCGTTCGAGTTCGAATGCGTCCTTCGCCGGGAGAAGCACTGCGGCGTCGCGCTCCGCGATCCACCATGGACCCTCCGCCAGGGGAGGGGAAGAAGTGAATGTGGCGGCAGAAGCTGCGGATGAAGTCGTCGGACTTCGTCGCGGGAACCATCGAGACCACCAGCTCCTCCGGCGCCTCCTCGACCCGCTCCGGGGAGACCCAGAGACGCACTGGCGACTCATCGAGCGGTGAGCGGGAGCGGCCGTCGGCGGCGCAGCCAAGTAGCGCGGGAAGGAACAGCGTGTCCCAGGCGCACCACGCCGAGAGCTCGACGCCTTCCAGCTGCAGGCGATGCGGGCCGAACTCTGCGACCGACAGCCCCCAGAAGCCGACGCTGCGGCCGCTGTTGTCCCGGAAGACACCGGGCCAATTCGTGATCAGGCTCTCCGCGTCCTTGGTCTCGACGCCGGCGTAGCCGGCGACCCGTGCGACAGTCGCCGGCTGGCCGGTCGCCAGTGCGCATAGGTGGCCAGCGCTACACGCGCCCCGGCGCGATCGAGCCACGGAGAGGGTTCGATGATGGTCTCGGCGAGCGCGGGTGACGGTGTCCGGTCTGTGTTGTCATCGGTGGTGGCTGCTTGCGAGTGGATTGCGGTTGCGCCGCCTCCGTGCCCGCAGACCAATGACTGTTGTGGCCGCGATCGCGCCCAGAGCAATGATTCCGGCCCCGACGCCGAGTAGAACGGCGAGTCCAATCCCTCCGGCGAGCGCGACCAGTCCGGGGCCCGCGACGCAGCAGACGACCAGCAGCGCCGCCGCGCCGACGCCGGCGAGCGGTGCGCTGCGAGTCCCCGATCGGTTGCGATCGTTCACGGCGCTCTTACGCGGCGCAGCAGGAGAGCTTGGCGACGTCGCGCTCGAAGGTCTGGGCCGCGAGCTTCAGCCCCTCGGCCATCGTCAGGTATGGAGCCCAGGCGGACGCGAGCTGGCCGACGGTCAGGCGCTGATCGATCGCGAGCACGGCAGCCTGGATCACCTCGCCGGCGCCGTCGGCGATCGCGCTGGCGCCGAGCAGCCGGCCTGTGCCCGCCTCGGCAACCAGCTTCATGGCCCCGCGGGTGTCGTCGTTGACGATCGCCCTCGGTACGGCGTCGAGCAGCAGCACTCTCGTCGCGACCTCGAAGCCGGCCGCGCTGGCCTCGGCTTCGGTCATCCCGGCCCTGGCGATCTGCGGGCGCGTGAACACGATCCGGGGCAGCGAGGAGAAGTCGAGCCGCTCGCTTGCACCGGTGAGCGCGTTCATCGCGGCGGCCGCGCCGCCCGCCGCGGCGACATAGACGTACTGGGGCTGGGTGGTGACGTCGCCGGCCGCGAAGATCGACGGCACAGAGGTGCGCTGCTGCTCGTCGACGGCGATGGCTCCATGGGCGTCGGTGTGAACGCCGACACCGAGCAGCCCGAGGCCCTCGGTATTTGGCGTTCGTCCAGTCGCGACGAGGAGCTCGTCGACCCGACGCTCAAAGGGATTGCCCTCAGCGCCGCGGCCGCGCAGCACCTTCGCGCCGCTCTCGACGCGGACCGATTCCGTGTGGGCGTGCTCGAGCACCTCGTGGCCCTGATCGTTGAGCACCTGCCGGGTCACATCAGCGATCTCAGGTTCCGTCGTCGGTGCCAGGCTGCGGCGGGAGATGAAGGTCACCTTCGAGCCGAAGTTGCCGAGCATCTGGCCGAGCTCCAGGCCGACCGATCCGGTTCCGATCACCGCAATCCGTCCCGGCGGCTGCTGGAGCTCGAGCGCGCTGGTCGAGGTCAGGTAGCCCGCTTCCTCCAGCCCGTCGATCGGCGGAGCGCTCGGACGGGCCCCGGTCGCGATCACGATTGCGCTTGCGCTGATCGGGTCGCCGTCGACCGAGACGGTGTGGCCGTCGATCAGCTCCGCGCGGGCGGCGCGGAACTCGATCCCGTACTCATCGAGCAGATCGATGTACTTGGCCTGGCGCAGGCGCGCCACCAGCGTCGTCTTCCCGGCCACAGCCGCGGCGAGCGCGACATCGCCGCGCTCGGAGGCCACCAGCAGACGCTTTGAGGGGATGCAGCCGACGTTCACGCAAGTCCCGCCGATCATGGCGTGCTCGACCATCAATACATTGCGCCCCAGATCCCGGGCGCGGATCGCCGCCGCGAACGCTCCACCGCCCGAGCCCACCACGATCAGATCGAAGTCCCAACCCCCTTCCTCTGGTCCGTGCTCTAGCCGATTCACCCCGATGACGCGGTAGCGCGTGTCCTCGAGCGCGGCGTGGAGCTGATCATCTGTCAACTCGGCTGGCTCGACGCTCCCCTGGCCTGACCGCCAGTCAACGCTGATGTCGGACGCGCCCGCCTCGCGAAGCGCCTGAGCCACATGCCGGGCGCAGTCAGCGCACGTCATGCCCTCGATCTCGATCTGAACACATTCCACGGTGCCTCCATCTCACATGAGCGAAGTCGTGATGTGTAAGATATCACGGTCCCGCTCATATGAGAGACTTCTCTTTTCGAGATGGCCGCCACTGAACCACTCACTCAAGTCCCGGGCGCACGCCTGCGCCTACCGGAGAACCTCAGCGACCGCGATCTGCTCGCCAAGTACTTCCGCGCGCTCGGCAATCCCACCAGGCTTGCGATCCTCGAGCTGCTGCGCGAGCACGGCGAGTTGAGCGTCCAGCAGATCGTCGAGCGCATTGGCTCCACCCAGCCCCAGGTGTCTAATCACCTGGCGTGCCTGCGCTGGTGCGGCTTCGTCGCCACCCGCCGCGAGCACCGTGCGATCTTCTACCGGCTCGCCGACGAACGCGTCGACCGGGTGCTGGACCTCGCTCGCTCCCTGCTCGCCGACAACG
>JAVKST010000195.1:0-3028 GCA_039583515.1 Gaiellaceae bacterium | reverse complement strand
GGGATGGGCGGCGAGAAGATGTCGAAGTCGCTCGGCAACGACGTCTCGCTCCGCAACGTCCTCGAAACGTGGGGCCGCGAAGCGGCGCTGATGTTCTTCCTCGGCGCGCACTGGCGGAAGCCGATCGACTTCGGCGACGACACGCTCGCGCAGGCGAAGGCGCAGGTAGACGCGTTCCGCAACTTCTTCCTCGACGAGCAGCCGGGGGAAGAGGCGGGGGAGACGATCCTCGCCGACGAGCTGTCGGCCGTGCTGGACGACGACTTCAACACCCCCGAGGCGCTCGCGCTCTACCACGCCTGGCGCGACCGCGAGGAGTGGGCATCGCTGCGCTGGGGGCTCGGGCTGTTCGGGCTCGGCTCGCTCGCGGAGGTCGAGGCGGCGCCGGCGGAGCTCGTGGATCTCGCCGAGCGGCGACACGCGGCACGAGAGGACAAGGAGTTCGCCGAGGCCGACCGGCTGCGCGACGAGATCGCCGCCGCCGGGTGGGAGGTGCGCGACGTCGCCCAGGAGCCGGGCTTCCGGCTCGTCCGGCGCTCGTGACGAGGGAGCTGGTCTACGGGCGGCGGCCCGTACGCGAGGCGTTGCGCGGGCCGCGCGAGGTGCTCGAGTTGTGGGCCGGCGAGCGCGCGCTGCACAGCGAGCCGTGGTTGCAG
The DNA here is from genome assembly GCA_039583515.1 of Gaiellaceae bacterium. GTDB lineage: Bacteria > Actinomycetota > Thermoleophilia > Gaiellales > Gaiellaceae > Palsa-739. Next base: position 2,372 of record JAVKST010000195.1, on the reverse strand, counting down.
GAGGTCGAGCGGCCGCGCGTCCACGTCAAGCAGGAGCGCGAGCTCTCCGAAGCGGCGGGCACGCGCGACCACCAGGGGGTCGTCGCCTGGTGCGAGCCGTACCGCTACGCCGACGCGTACGAGCTCACGGCCGGCGACACGCCGCTGCTCGCGTGCCTCGACCAGGTCAGCGACCCGCGTAACCTCGGCGCCGTGATCCGCTCGGCGGAGGGCGCCGGGGCGTCGGGAGTCGTCGTTCCAGCTCGCGGCTCGGCCCGCGTCACCGCGGCCGTCTGCCGAGCCTCCGCGGGGGCCGTGGAGCACCTGCCGGTGGCGGTCGTCACCAACCTCGCGCGCTACCTGACGGAGATCAAGGGCGGCGACCTCTGGGTCGCCGGCGCCGCAGGCGAGGCGGGAACGACGCCGATGTGGGAGGCCGACCTCTCCGGCGGCATCGCGTTCGTCTTCGGCGCCGAGGGAAAGGGGCTCCGGCCGCTCGTCCGCCGCGCCTGCGACCTCGAGGTCTCGATCCCGGAGCTGGGCCGGGTGGAGTCTCTCAACGTCAGCGTCGCCGCTGCGCTGCTCCTCTACGAGGCGCGCCGCCAGCGGAGCGGTAACGCACCGTCACCGGCATAGACGTGGCTGAGCCGACGCTTTACCTCTTCGACGGCTTCAACCTCCTGCACGCGGGCGGATTCGGCTCGCCGGAGGAGCTGCGCGACCTGCTGGCGAGCTGGGTCGCGGCACAGGGAGCGCGCGGCGTCCTCGTCTTCGACGGAACGGGTGCGAGCGAGCGGCACGGGGCGCTGGAGGTGCGCTGGGCGAAGGACGCCGACGCGCTGCTCGAGCGGCTCGCGGCGGAGCACCGCGGCCACGAGCAGGTCGCGATCGTCTCCTCCGACACGGCCGTGCGCGGGACGGCCGGAGCCGAGGTGCGGAAGCTCGCGTCGCAGACGTTCCTCGGCGAGCTCGAGCGGCCCGAGCAGGCGCCGGCCGTCCCCGGCGACCTCCGTGACCACCTCGACCCGGAGACGCTCGCGCGCCTGGAGCGGCTCCGGCGCGGCCGGGGCTAGGCGAACGCGCGTTCGCGTCACGTTGGGTCCGCTGCAAGTCGTCTTGTAAAATCCTGGGTCCGCTGCTATCTTCGCCCTCAACCACAGGGTGAGACTTCGCCCTGCCGACCAGGAGAGATGCCGTGGCCGCTCGTACAGCGACAGCCAGTCCGCAGCAGAAAGCTCAACGAGAGCTCGAGGATCTGCAGCTCGTCCTGAAGGCACGCAACGGCGACGACGGCGCGATGGACGCGCTGATCCGCCGTTACACCAGCTTCGTCCGCCTGAAGGCCAGCTCGTACTTCCTCGCCGGCGGCGACAACGACGACCTCCTGCAGGAGGGCCTGATCGGGCTCTACAAGGCGGTCCGCGACTTCCGCTGCGACAAGGAGACGTCGTTCCGGAGCTTCGCAGAGCTGTGCGTCACCCGGCAGATCATCACGGCGATCAAGACGGCGACGCGCTTCAAGCACGCGCCGCTCAACACGTACGTGTCGTTCAGCCACACGCCGGCCGGGCAGGACGGCGACGGCGAGTGCACGCTCGGCGACGCGCTGCCCGGCCCGTCGGTGCAGGAGCCGCCGCTGGTCGTCATCTCGAGCGAGGAGCTGCAGAGCCTCGTCTTCAGCCTCGGCACCGGCCTGTCGCCGCTCGAGTCGGAGGCGCTCCGGCTCTACCTCGAGGGCTCGTCCTACGAGGACATGGCGGAGCGGCTCGGCTGCGACACGAAGACGATCGACAACGCGCTGCAGCGCGTGAAGCGCAAGATAATCACGCACCAGAGGGCGCGCGAGGTCGTCCTGTAGCAAGGCCCGCTACGCTGGCGCACGCGCGCCGGAGTAGCTCAGCTGGTAGAGCACCCGCCTTGTAAGCGGGCGGCCGTCGGTTCGAGTCCGACCTCCGGCTCTCTCCTCACTGCAGCCGGTAGCCGGCCGCGTCCTCGAGGCCGCTCCGCACGAGCTCGCCGTCGCGGCCGCCGTCCTCGCGCACGATCGTGAGCTCGCCCTTCGTCTCGTAGAGGACATAGCGCAGCTCTGCGAGGTCGTGCGCGCCAAGCTGACGGAGCTTCGAGACGACGTCGTTCTCCGTCAGGCCGCAGAGCCGGAGCTGGTCGTGTCGCAGCCGGCCGTGGTCGACGAGGACGCGGACGCGGTGGTCGACGAGCTTCGCCGCGCGCCGGTCGAAGCGCGCGACCATGACCACCGTGTGCGCCGCGAGAATCGTGGCGAGGGCGACGGCGCCCACCACGAACGACTCGCCCGCTGCGACCGCGGTGCGGCCGACGATCGCGCCGATTGCCACCGCGGCGGCGAAGTCGATCGCCGTCCACTGCGACAAGGT
>JAVKST010000194.1:0-3058 GCA_039583515.1 Gaiellaceae bacterium | reverse complement strand
GGTCGGTAGGTTCGTGGCCGTGGAGGTACAGCCGTCGGCTGAGCGGGACGAGTGGTTGGCGCCGTCGCGTCGGTTCTCGCCGTTCGTTGCGCTCTGCGGGGTTGGCTTTCTCGGGCGGCTGAGTTATGAGATGGCGCGGACGCCGCTGACGCCGCTGTATGCAAAGCATCTGGGGGCGCCGGCGTCGTTGATCGGGTTGATCGTCGCGGCGGTGACGGTGACGGGCATCGTGGTGAAGCTGCCGTCGGGGGCGCTTTCGGATCTGTTCGGGTTCCGGCGGTTGATGGTGGCGGGCGCGCTGGTGAAGGCGAGCGGGCCGTTCCTGTACCTGGCGGTGGTTTCGTGGCCGCAGTTGTTGGCGGTGCGCTTCTACCACGGTCTCGCGACCGCGTTGTATGCGCCGCCGGCCTCTGCGGTGGTGGCGAAGGTGTATCCGGACGAGCGGGGCCGGCGGCTCGGAACCTACGGCGCGGCTGAGAACGCGGGCGTGGTGCTCGGCCCGGTGCTCGGCGGCGCGGTGCTGACGGCTTCGGGCTTCTCGCTCGCCTTCGTCGTCTCCGGTGCGATCGGTGCCCTGTCGCTGGTGGTGATGCTGCGGGTGCCGCGCGATCGCCACACGACCGTGCCAAAGACGGAGGAGCGCCGGCGGCCCGGCGAGGCCTTTCGCGGTCTTGCGGTCGGTGTCCGGGAGATCCTCGCCGACCGGGCGATCCGGCTCGTCGGTCTCGTCGAGGCGTTGCTTTGGATGGGGATCGGCTCGTTGCAGGCGTACCTGCCGTTGTACGCGCTGAGCGTGCACATCCCGACCTGGCAGATCGGCGTGCTCGCCGGCGGCCAGGGGGTCGCCTCGATCGTCAGCCGGCCGGTGCTCGGCAAGCGCTCGGACACGCTCGGCCGCAAGCCTCTGATCGTGGGCGGCGCGCTTCTGTGCATCGGCACGTTGATCTGGATCCCGCACACCGGCAGCTTCCTCGCGCTGTTCGGGCTGAGTGTCGTGTTCGGGCTCGGTACCGGCATGGTGACGCCGTCCACGACGGCCCTGATCGGCGACCTCGTTCGCAAGGGCAACTACGGTTCGGCGATGGGCGTCTTCGGCAGCCTCTGGGACACCGGCCATGCGGCCGGCCCGATCGTCTTCGGCTTCCTGCTCGCCGGTCTCGGCTACCGGACCTCCTGGCTGCTCGTGGCCGCCATCATGGCCGCCGCCCTCGCAGTCTTTCTCGCAGGCAGCCGGAGCCCGCCGACCGCGGATTCGCCGGCATGACCCTGGCGAACCTGGACACCTCCTGGTACCGCGACGTGAACGAGTTCGCGCGCGACACGGGCTGGGCGCACGGCTTCGTCGCCGCCTACGCGCTCTGGCTGGGCCTCGCGCTGCTCGCGCTCCTGCTCGGCGCCGGCTGGCTGCTCGCACGCCGCCGGGCAGACGCGCCCCGGCAGGTCGCGACCGCGTTCCTCGTCGGGCTCGGCGCCGTCCTGGCGCTGCTCGCCAACCAGGCGATCGGCCCCGCCGTCGACCGCACGCGCCCCTGCCACGCGCTCCAGCACGTCGAGGTGCTGCTCGGCTGCGCCAGCGACTCCTCCTTCCCCAGCGACCACAGCATGATCGCGGGCGCTTTCGCCGCGGGGCTCGTGCTGCTCGACCGGCGGCTCGGCCTGCTCGCCGTCCTGTTCGCCCTGTTTGTCGCCTTCGCCCGCGTCTACACCGGCGTGCACTATCCCGGCGACGTCGCTGCCGGGCTCGCGATCGGCGCCGTGATCGGCGCCGCGACCGTCCTTCTTCTGCGCCGGCCGGTCGCCGTGGTCGCCGCCCGACTGACAGGCACGCCTCTGCGGATCCTGATCCGGGCCGGCGGCTAACGAGCGAGTCGCCGGCGAAGCTGATCAACGCGACCGACCCGGCGGCGACGCCGGCGCCGAGCGCGATCGCGAACTCGAGCAGGGCCCAGCCGTTACCGAGGTGAGCGAGCAGCCGCGCGCGCCGCTCGAGCGCGACCCGCGCCGCTGCGGATGAAGAACGATCGCCGTCTGTGCCATCCCGATCGCGATTCAGAGGAACCGGCGGCGTTCAGTTGCGATGCGATTGGAGCCTGTCGGGCGCCGCTGCTTGGTGTCGAGCCTCCTGCCGTTCGCGTGCGGCCGGCTCCTCGGAGCCTTGCTCGCGCTGGTCGTCAAGCTGCTCGACCATCGTCGCGAGCGGGGTCCGGTAGTCCATCTTCTCCTTGATCCCGCTCGAGACGAGCCACTTGTTGACGGGCCAGGCGGTGAAGTAGCCGAGGATCATCCCGATCTGCATCTGGAACCAGAAGTCGGGGCTTTCGATCGTGATCCCGTGGTGGGGCCAGAGCACGAGCATGTAGATCGCCATCCAGCCGAACAGGCCGATCTGAAAGGCGACGATCGAGGCGGTGTCGACCTTGATCGCCGACCAGAGCCCCTTGAGCGGGCTTTCGCCGCGCATCGGCACGATCGTGAAGTACTGGAAGGCGATCCCGAGCGTCCAGGCGAACAGGAAGTCGATCAGCAGCTCGTCCGGCAGCTGATGCCCGGACCACTTGCCGAACCAGGTGATCATCAGCATCAGCACCGTCCACTCGCCGGCGATGTCGCCCAGCGTGCAGCCGGCGCCGCAATGCGAAACGGCGTCGGCGATGTGCCAGGGACGCAGGTGACGCTCGTCGGTCGAGGAGCCCTGCTCTCTGAGAGCCTCCACTGTGCCGTCGATCCCTGCCGGGGAGGACTGCTCGACGATCCGTTGCGCTTCGGCATGGAGCCAGGTCTGCGACGACTTGCGGCCGCGCGTGAAGTACGCCCACAGCCACACCGGCCCCCAGTACAGCGCCGTGATCGGGTGCACGAGGTTCATGACGGCCATGTGCTGGCGGTTGCCGAGCCCGAACTCATCGACGACGATCACCAGCGCCGACCCGAACCCGAGCGCGAGCATCGCCCAGCTCAAGTAGTGATGCCACAGGGGAGGCGCGACACTCGCCACGAGCGCCCCGCTCACCGCATCCCCCGTCCTGCGCGCAACCTCACGCTGATCGATCTAGCCATG
>JAVKST010000193.1:0-3093 GCA_039583515.1 Gaiellaceae bacterium | reverse complement strand
CCACCTCCCCCCGGTCGTTCGCGTCATTCAGGCAGGTGCCAGCGTCCCGGCGCGATCAGCCCGTGGATCGCGTCCGGGCCCCAGGAGCCTTGGCGATAGGGGTGCAGCGCCCCCGGCTCCCGCAACACCGGCTCGGAGATCTCCCACAGCCGCTCGATTCCGTCTGAACGCGTAAACAGCGTGTGGTCCCCGGTCATCGCGTCGTGCAGCAGACGCTCGTAGGCCTCCAACTGGTTCTCGATGCAGAATGAGGCTTCGTAGCGAAAGGTCATCTGCGCCCGGCCGAGCTCAAGCCGGGCACCGGGGACCTTAGCCAGAAACGTCGCCGTGATCGAACCGGGCTCCCCGAGCTCGACGACGAGCTTGTTGACCTCAAGCTCCGAGTTGGGGCAGTCGCTGCGGACGAACATCTGACGCGGTGGCCGACGGAAGGAGATGGTCAGCAGACGCCGCTCCTCGGCCAAGCACTTGCCGGTGCGCAGGTAGAACGGCACTCCGGCCCAGCGCCAGTTGTCCATGAAGCAGCGCAGCGCGACGAACGTCTCGGTCTGCGAGTCGGGCGCGACGCCCGGCTCGGACCGGTATCCGTCGTACTGGCCGCGTACCACGTCACCGGGATGCAGCGGCACGATCGAGTCGAACACCTTCACCTTCTCGTCCACGAGCGTCCTCGGCTGCAGCGAGGTGGGTGGCTCGAGCGCCGCGAAGCTCAGCACCTGGAAGAGATGGGTCACGACCATGTCCCGAAACGCGCCCGTCTGCTCGTAGAAGCTCGCCCACGTCCCGATCGACAACGTCTCGGGGACGTCGATCTGCACAGACTCGATGTGGTCGCGGTTCCACACCGGCTCAAACAGCCCGTTGGCAAAGCGCAGAGCAAGCAGGTTCTGGACCGGCTCCTTGCCCAGAAAGTGATCGATGCGGAACACCTGCTCCTCGGAGAGCACCGCATGAACCGTCTCGTTCAGCTCGCGTGCCGAGCGCAGGTCGTAGCCGAACGGCTTCTCCATGATCACGCGCGCGCGTTCGGCGAGACCTCGCTCCCCCAGCATCTTGATGATCCCGGCGAACGCTGCCGGGGGCACCGACAGATAGTGGAGCTGCCGCGGCTCGCCGCCGAGCGCACGCTTGGCTTCGCCCACGGCTACTGCAAGCGACTCACCGTCGCCCGCAGCCACGTACGAAAGCGTCTGGACGAACGCAGTCCACGATCCAGCGTCGACGCCGAGCCGGCCGAACTCTGTGACGGCGTCCCTAGCTCTCCGCTGGAACGCGTCGTTGGAGAGATCATCCTGCGAGACGCCGATGATCCGAAAGCGCGCCGCCAGCAGACCTGCCACATAGAGGTGATAGAGGCCCGGCACCAGCTTGCGCCGCGCCAAATCGCCGGTGGCGCCGAACAGCACGATCACGTGGTCATCCGGCGTCGGAACCGCCGACGGCGCCACCGCCTGGCCGGCGGGGATCGTCGCCACACCGCTCGTCATCTCAAAAGCCTGCTCGATCGCGACATCTCAGTCTGCATCCCACCTCACCCATAGTGCGCGGCCCTCAGCTGTTCCGTAGCTTGGCAACTGAGGATGGATCGTTGAGCGTCGCGACCTGTCTCGCTCGATCCGCGCAGTGCAAGCACGACCTGTGCACCTTCGCCTGGAGTAAGGGCTGTTCCGTAAAGACGGGCTCGCTCCGAGCCCTCGCCCGCGGGGCGCACCTCGAAGCGCTCGACGACCAGCGGGAGAACCTCTCGCAGCTCGAGCATCGCCAGTGATGCGCCCAGGCACCGGCGATCGCCGTCTCCAAACGGGAGCCATGTACGCGGGTCCGGGCGGCGCCCGAGAAGCAGCTCCGGCTTGAAACTATCGGGCTCGATGCCGGAGCCGAAACGATGGACCAGGACAGGCGGGATCAACAGTAATGCCCCTGCCGGCACCCGCTGTCCTGCCAGCTCAACCGGCTCCACCGGCTGCCGGACGATGTCGATCAGCGGCGGGTGCAGCCGCAGCGTCTCCCGCGTTACGGCCTCGAGCCACGGGCGATGACCGGTCGGCGGCTCGTGCGCCACGACGTCGGCGGTCTCGGGCACACGCGCGAGCTCGTGGATCGCCCATGCGAGTGCGGTGGCCGTGGTCTCGTGCCCGGCGAGCAGGAGCGCGAACGCCTCGTCGGCAGCAATCTGCCCGTCTAGGTTCATCGGGCTAAGCGCTGCCTCCGCTTGCTCGGCTCGCAGCCCTCCGGCGAGGCATCGCGCAAAGCTCCGGCGGCGGCGCCCAGCCGCGGCCTGCGGGCTCGCCGGACCCAAGCGTCTCAGCGCTTTGTGCCCCGCGAGCATCGAATACGGTCGGAGCGCCCGAGACAAGCAGCGCTGGAGCCGCGCGACCGCAGCGTCGCCGCTGACGCCGACAACCAGGCGGGCAGCAATACTCAGGGTGAGAACCCGCATCCGCGGCAGCACCGCGAACGACTTTCCCACCGGCCAGCGCTCGATCTCCCGCGTGGCGAGCTCGCGGATCAGCGGGCCGATCGCCGCGAGCGAGTCGCCGTGAAACAGCGGCGCCAGACCACGGCGGCGTTCGCGATGAGCGTCGCCGTCTAGCGTCAACAGCGTGTTCTCGGGCAGCACTGGGAGAATCCGGCGGTTCGCCGCACCCGCCAGGTAGGTTCCGCCCGGCGCGTGCAGCACCTCGTGCGCAAGATCCGGCGTTCCGAGCACGAGCATCCGACCCGCGACCAGGCTGGTGAGCGGGAAGGCCGGGCCGCCGCGCCGCGCCAGCGTCTCCAGCGGTCGGCGTTGAAACGCGACCGCGTCCTTCAGTCGGGCAGGACTTGGACGCCGTTCCAGAAGGCGATGTGGTTCTTGATCTTGCGGATCCACGGGTACGGATGACGGTATGTCCAGGCGGCGTCCTGGCTGCGCTCGCCGCCCGCCTCGACGTCGTAGTAGCTCGCCAGACCCTTCCACGGGCACAGCGACTTCATCCAGCTGCGCCTGAGCACGTCCGGGTCAACGCTCTCGAGAGGGAAGTAGTGGTTGCCCTCGACGACGATCGTGTCATCGCTCTGGGCGATCGTGACGCCGTTCCAGACCGCTCTCAT
>JAVKST010000192.1:0-3093 GCA_039583515.1 Gaiellaceae bacterium | reverse complement strand
CGCTGAATCTCGCCTCGATCTCGCGGAAGAGTGTGCGCGCGGCCTTGACGTCGTCTGCGAACTGACCGCCGGCGAGCTGGGCGCCTGCTTGCGCAGGGCCGCCGGCGCGGTTGTAGAGGAGGACGTGCACGAGGTCGTAGTAGTCCTTCTCTGCGCCGCGGTGGCGAGCGGCGTAGGACTTCGCGAGCAGGTAACCCTCCAACCCCGCGAAGCGAGCCTGGTAGGTCACGGTCTCGCCGTCGACGACGCGCTCGATCGGTTCTTCGGCCCAGTCGCGCGCGACGAAGCCGGTGCCGCGCAGGTTCGCCGCTCGTAGCCGGCGGCAGCCGGGAAGGGACACCGTGACGTCTGCGGGTTGGTCTTCGAGGTCACACAGAAACTCGATCCTCACGCGACTTGCGCCGGAGGGGATCAGCCACCGCCAGCCGTCGACTCGCGGATCGGGTTCTGCGTCGATCGCCTCGAGCGCAGCCTCGAGCGGCCCCACATCACTCTGCGCATCCGCGAAGAGCGAGATGTGGATGTCGATGTCGGTGGTGCCGAGATGGGCCGGAGCGTCGCTGCCTTCGCCGCCGGTGAGGAGCTCGGGCACGAGCCCGCCGAGCACGACGAGGTTGAGGTCGTGGGCGCCCAGTGCGTCGAGGAGCTGAAAGAGCGCGTCCTCGGCGAGCTCGCGGGCTTCGGGTGAGCGTTCGAGTTCGAAGTCAGACATTGATCAGCTCCTGGCGTACGTGCTCGGCGGCTTCTTCGCCGCGGCCGCCGAGCGCTTGCAGGTCGGCGTACAGACGTGGCGGACTCACAACTGGCAGCCCGTGGAATTCGCGTGCGAGCGAGAGCGAGAACTCTGAGAGCGCGAGGAACTCGATCCGGGCGCCTTCCTTGACCTTGCGCAGGCCGAGACGGCGCATCGCTTCGCTCAGTCGCCCATCCAACAGCGCATCGGCGTCAACGGCGACCTGGATAACCGGGACCGTCGTGACGAAGGGAGCGGCGAGCTCGAGTCCCGCCCAACCGGAGAGCGCCCACGGCGTCTCCGCGCTCAGGGTCTGCGCGAGCTCGGTGCGCGCGAACTGCATCGGATCGCGCAGGACGCGATGTGCGCCGACCGTCTCCGGACGATGGGCCACGAGATACGTCGTCCATGCATCCAGCAGGCCGGCCGCGTCAGCGAGCTGCCAGCCGGAGCCGACGCCGCGCGAGCCGCCCGTCTTCTTCACCCAGCCCTGCGCGCTGAGCTGGCGCAGAACCTTCGTCGTCTGCGCGTACGACCAGTCCGATCGATCGGGGAACTCGCGGGCGTTGAACGTCTCGCGCGGCGGTTCTGTGAAGAGCCACTCTGCGATCTCGAGCGACGACGCGGCCCAGCGGAAGCCGCGCGGCATCCCGCGCTCGGCTGCCGCCTCGCCCCGCTCACGGACGACCAGAAGCCCCGAATCGGTCTCGATCCGTGCCGCGCCCGTCTCGTCCAGCCAGTTCGCTCGACGCTCCGTGAGCTGCTCGATCGCTCCGGGTGAGAATCGCTGACCCACGAGCACAAGCTGCCGCGGCCAATGATCGGGAGGCGAGTCCAGCGCCTGTTCGAGGTCAGCCGGCCAACCGCGCCCGACCCAGCGAAGCTCCAGGTCATGAACAGCGTTGCCCACGAGAACCGTGGCCCGGGCGGAGCGAGGGCCGGTCTCCTCGATTGACTCCACGGGCCGCTCGAGCACGCGCGACAGCGCAGAGCTCATGCCATTAGCTACCGAAGGCACGCGAACTACTGTAGCAGTAGTTTATCAGCCAGGGTAGTATTTTACGAATCTCACCAACTCCCACCACCTTGTCGCGGACAGAAGCCGGCCGCGAACGTCGCGAACATGCAGCCGCTTTGCGGCAGCTGGGGGATCGCGTCCTAATGCGACCCCAGAAACGATCCCAGAAGCGACGGCAGAAGCGACGACAGACGGCACTCGAGCTCAGCGAGCCCCGGCGGGATGTGTCATGCATAGGTCAAGTGAGGCTTTACTTTCTCGGACCGTCCGAGGCCGACTTCTTAGCCTGATCCGATAAAGCCGGGTAAAACCGGAAATCCACGCGTCCAGCGACCCGTGGGGTGCAAGAACTCGATCGTCATGCGGCGGCGAGCTCGTATTCGTGAATCAGACCGCCGAGTAGATCGCTCCGGTTCACCTGGAGTGTGTGCGGCGTGGCGACCGTTGCGATAGATGAGCGGATCCTCGAGTCGGGCGGCTTCAGGTCGAGTGCGCGGTGAGGTCTTTCGCCGTTGTAGTGCTTGACGTAGACGCGGAGGACGTGCTCGAGCTGGCGGCGCCCGACGATGAGCAGGCGGTCGAGGCATTCGCGGCGGACGGTGCCGACCCAGCGCTCCATGTGCGCGTTCGCGTTCGGCGCCCGCACAGGTGTACGGATGACCTCGATGCTCCCGCTCGCCAGGAGGGCATCGAAGGCACGCGGGAACTTCGCATCGCGATCATGGATCAGGGACCGCACCGGCCGGCCGCGGTCGTCGAGACTCATCAGGAGGTTGCGCGCTTGCTGCAGCATCCACGCCGTGTCCGGCTTGCTGGTGAGCGCGAAGTACTCGACGCGGCGGCTGCCGATCGAGATGAAGACGAGCACGTAGAGGCGGCGCAGCCAGACCGTGTCGACGGTGAAGAAGTCGCAGGCGATGATCGACTCGCCGTGCGCTTGAAGGAAGCTGCGCCATGACTGCGCGTCACGCCGCGGCGCCGGTGGCAGGCCGGCGGTGATGAGGATGTTGCGGATCGAGGTCGCCGAGACGCCGATGCCCAACTTGCGCAGTTCGCCGGCGATCCGCAAGTAGCCCCAGCTCGAGTTCTCGCGTGCCAGCCGCAGGACCAAGTGGCGCACGTCGCGACTGATCGCCGGCCGACCGGGCCGGCGGTGCGAGTATGTCCACCGCCGAGCGACCAGCCGGCGATGCCAGGCGAGGAGCGTCTCCGGCCGCACACAGAACGCAGCCCACGAGCGGCGCGGAAGCATCCGGCTGAACGCCGCCAACAGCACTCGGTCGTGCGCCTCGAAGCGCGGCCGCCCGGCCTGGCGGCGAAGGATCGCCAACTCGTGACGGAG
>JAVKST010000191.1:0-3100 GCA_039583515.1 Gaiellaceae bacterium | reverse complement strand
GCCGCTCGACGAGCTCGTCGTGCACCTCGCGCTCGACGAGCAGCCGCGAGCCGGCGATGCAGGACTGGCCGCCGGCGGCGAAGATCCCGGCGAGTACGCCTGCTTCGGCGGCCGCGAGATCGGCGTCGCCAAAGACGATGTTCGGGCTCTTGCCGCCGAGCTCGAGCGTCACCGGCACGAGTCGCTCGCCTGCCGCGCGCGCAATCGCCCGTCCGCTGGCGGTGCCGCCCGTGAACGAGATCTTGACGACATCGGGATGGGCGACGAGCGCCTCGCCCGGCCCCCGCGCGCCGGAGACGACGTTGACTACGCCGGGCGGGATTCCCGCTTCGTCCGCGAGCCGCGCAAGCTCGAGGATCGAGGCGGGCGTGAACTCCGATGGTTTGACGACGACGGTGTTGCCGGCGGTGAGGGCCGGCGCAACGGCCATGATCGTGAGCAGCATCGGCGAGTTCCACGGCGTGATCACACCGACGACGCCGAGCGGCTCACGCAGGGTGTAGTTGAGGACGCTCTGGCGGTCGAGCGGGACGACGCTGCCCTCGATCTTGTCCGCGAGCCCGCCGAAGTAGTAGAGCCACTCCGGCACGGTTCGCAGCTGCGCGACCATCTCCCGGATGAGCTTCCCGTTCTGCCGCGTCTCGAGCGCGGCCAGCTCGTCGGCATGCTCCCCGAGCTTGTCGGCAAGACGCATCAGCAGCCGGCCGCGACGGGTCGGCGAGAGGTCGCGCCAGCGAGGGTCCTCGTATGCTGCAGCGGCGGCACGGACGGCACGGTCTACATCCGCAGCTCCCGCGTCGGCGAAGGAGGCCCAACGCTCGCCTGTTGTGGGATCCGTCGCTGTGAAAGTGGCGCCCGAGACGGCTGGGATGCGCTCGCCTCCGGCGTGGAGGAGGTAGCTCGCGAGTTCCGGGAGGGCCTCCATGCGTTAGAGCTATATGTCAGGCATCGGGAGCGTCAACGCCCGACCTTGTCGCGAGTTGACAAGCGCAGGTATCGGGGGCTACAACCGCCTCGGTGGGGATACGTCAGACATTCGGATTCGGGTGGCGTTGAAGCTCCCACTCGACGGCATCCGCGTGCTGGCGCTCGAGCAGTTCGGCGCCGGCCCGTGGGGGACGCTCCAGCTCGCCGACCTTGGCGCGGACGTGATCAAGGTCGAGGATCCGGCAAGCGGCGGCGACGTCGGCCGCCACGTGCCGCCGTTCCAGGAAGGCGACGATTCGCTCTTCTTCGAGACATTCAACCGCAACAAGCGAAGCGTCTCGCTCGATCTGCGCCGTGCGGAGGTGCGCCCCGTGTTCGAGGATCTCGTCCGCGCTGTGGACGTCGTCTACTCGAACCTGCGCGGCGACCAGCCGGCGCGGCTGCGCATTCGCTACGACGATCTGCGCGAGGTCAACCCGCGCGTCGTCTGCTGCTCGCTCTCGGGCTTCGGGATGACCGGCCCGCGTTCAGCCGAGGGTGGTTACGACTACGTAATCCAGGGACTCGCCGGCTGGATGAGCCTCACAGGCGACCCCTCGGGCCCGCCGACGAAGAGCGGGCTGTCGCTCGTCGACCTGTCGGGCGGGTATGTCGCGGCGCTTGCGGTCATGGCCGGTCTGTTTCGCGCACAGCGCGACGGTGTCGGGTGCGACTGCGACATCTCGTTGTTCGAGACGGCCCTCGCCGAGTTGATGTATGTCGGCACCTGGGCTGCGACGGGGGGGTACCGGCCGCAGCGGCATCGGAACTCGGCGCATCCGTCGATCGTTCCGTTCCAGAACTTCGCGACTACCAATGGCTGGATCGTCGTCGCCTGCCCGAAGCAGAAGTTCTGGGAACGCCTCTGCGAGGTCGTCGACCGTCCCGACTTGGCGGCTGACGAGCGCTTCGCCGACTTCGCCGGGCGTGACCGCAACCGCGACGTCCTGCTGCCGCAGCTCGAGGCTGCTTTCGGCTCGCGCTCGACTACGGCCTGGCTCAAACTGCTCGCGCAGGCCGGGATCCCGTCGGGCCCGGTGAACGACGTTCGCGACGCGCTGGCCGATCCCCAAGCGGTCGACCGGCGCGCTGTGGTCGAGTTCGAGCACGAGCGCTTCGGCACGGTGCGGACGGTCGGATCGCCGCTCCGTGTAGGCGCCGACAGCGTGACGCCGCGGCGCGCGCCGCGGCGCGGCGAAGACACTGAGACCGTGCTCCGCGAGCTCTGCCGCTACTCCCCTGATCGGATCGAGGAGCTGCGCGCGAGCGGCGTTCTCGGCTGAGCTACCAACGCTCGGGACGCAGGCTGCGCGCGATCTCGCCTACATCGATGCCCGTGTCGATCGCCTCCTCGACTGCCTGCTCGTCCCGCTCGATCGCCTCGCAGCGGTGCAGGACGTCCGCGGCACGGTCCCACGGCACGACGCAGACACCGGTCGAGTCCGCGAGCACGAGGTCTCCCGGCTGGACGCCGATGCCTGCCACTGCGACCGGCCCGTTGAGCTCGAGCGCACGCAGCCGGTGTTTCCCGCTGACCGGGGTAACCCCGCGCGACCAGACGGGGACGCCTACCGACCGCACGGAGTCGACGTCGCGTACCGCGCCGTCGACGACGCAGCCGGCGATCCCGAGCCGGCGCGCCCAGCGCGCCGAGAGCGAGCCCATCACCGACGCGCCGACGAAGCCGTGGCAGTCGAACACGGCGACGTCACCGGACTCGCCAACCCCGTAGAGGTCACGGTCGGCGAGCCGCGCCCGCTCGCCTCGGGCGGCGAGCGCGCCGACCGTGCCACCTTCGGGGCCGTAGCGGATCGTGATGGCGGGGCCACAGACGCGGTCGCCCTCGCGCAGCGGTCGCAGCGTCGATGCGCCGACGGCGCCGCCGATGCCGAAGGCGTCGAGCGCATCCGCGGCGGTCGAGCAGAGGTCGGAGAGAGCACGGAAGCCGTCGACGATCTCCTCCGAAGGCCGCGGAATCTCGACCCGTTCGATCAGCGCCTCGTCGACGAGCCCGAGTAGCCGGCCACGGACGCGTGCCAGCTCCGCTTCCTCAGCCACTAGATGGTTGATCGGCAATTCACGGTGGGCGCCGTGATTGCGGGGTAGCAGGGACCGAAGTCGAGGGTGTCGAAGG
>JAVKST010000190.1:0-3125 GCA_039583515.1 Gaiellaceae bacterium | reverse complement strand
GCTTCTCGCGGTCGAAGTCGGAGTCGGTGTTCTCGATCTCGGACTTCAGCTGCTTGATCCGGCCCTTGATCGCCTCGCTCTCGCCGGCCCCGTCGATGATCGTGGTCGCATCCTTGTCGACGACGACGCGGCGGGCGCGGCCGAGCTGCGAGAGCTTCGTGTTCTCGAGCTTGAGGCCCATCTCCTCGGTGATCACCTCGCCGCCCGTGAGGATCGCGATGTCCTCGAGCATCCGCTTGCGACGGTCGCCGAAGCCCGGCGCCTTGACGGCGACGGCCTGGAAGGTGCCGCGGAGCTTGTTGACGACGATCGTGGCGAGCGACTCGCCCTCGACGTCCTCCGCGACGATCAGCAGCGGCTTGCCCGCCTGGATCACCTGCTCGAGCACCGGCAGGAGGTCCTTGACCGCGCCGATCTTCTGGTTCGCGATCAGGACGTACGGCTCGTCGAGCACCGCTTCCATCCGCTCGGGGTCGGTGATCATGTACGGCGACAGGTAGCCCTTGTCGAACTGCATGCCCTCGGTGAACTCGAGCTCGAGGCCGAGCGTCTGGCCCTCCTCGACGTTCACGACGCCGTCCTTGCCGACCTTCTCGATCGCGTCCGCGATCACGTCGCCGATCTCGCGCTCGCGCGAGGAGACCGTGGCGATGCGCGCGATGTCCTCGCGGCCGGACACGTCCTTCGACTGCGTCTTCAGGTTCTCGACGATCGAGTCGACGGTGGTCTCGATGCCGCGCTTGAGCCCCATCGGGTTCGCACCCGCGGCGACGTTCTTCAGGCCCTCGCGGACGATCGCCTGCGCGAGGACGGTCGCCGTGGTGGTGCCGTCGCCCGCGACGTCGTTCGTCGCCGTCGCGACCTCGCGCACGAGCTGCGCGCCCTGGTTCTCGAAGACGTCCTCGACCTCGATCTCACGCGCGATCGTGACGCCGTCGTTCGTGATGGTGGGGGCGCCGAACTTCTTGTCCAGCACCACGTAGCGCCCCTTCGGGCCAAGGGTGACCTTGACCGCGTCGGCGAGGATGTTCACGCCGCGCTCGAGCGAGCGCCGCGCGTCCTCGTTGAACTTCAGCTCCTTGTGAGCCATGTCTTCTTCTGACCTCCGTTTGTCTCTCTAGGCAGTGGCGCCGGCCGGCTCGCGCGTCCCGACGACCTTCGCGAGCACGTCCGACTCGCGCAGGATCAGGTAGTCGTCCGTGCCGACCTTGATCTCGGTCCCGCCGTACTTGGAGAAGACGATCTCGTCGCCCTCCTCCAGGTCCATCGCGACGAACTTGCCGTCGTCGTCCCGCGAGCCGGGGCCGACGGCGAGGACGCGGCCGCGCTGCGGCTTCTCCTTCGCCGTGTCCGGCAGCACGATGCCGCTCGTCGTCGTCTCCTCCTCCTCGAGGACCTCGACGATCAGGCGGTCACCAAGCGGCTTCAGGTTCATGCAGAGCCTCCTACTACTCCGGTGACGGATCTTCTGGCACTCGTCCCCCCAGAGTGCCGAGTGCATTGTACGGCTGGCACTCGTGGGCCGCAAGTGCCAACCGTTCCGGCTGCTAGAACGCAGACGTGGAGCGGGAATTCTCGGCGGGAGGAGTGCTGGTGCGGACGATCCGCGGCCGTCCGCATCTGGCGGCGATCCGCCCGCGGGGCAAGCAGCCGGGGGTATGGGCGCTCCCGAAGGGCCGGATCGACGCCGGGGAGAGCGCAGCGCAGACCGCCGTGCGGGAGGTGCGCGAGGAGACGGGGGTCGAGGGGCGGCCGGTCGAGAAGCTCGGCGACGTCCGCTACGTCTATACGCGGCGAGGTGAACGGATCTTCAAGGTGGTGAGCTTCTTCCTCCTGCGAGCCGGGCGGGGCCGGATCGGCGCGATCGACGACGCGATGCGGATCGAGGTCGCCGAGGCGCGCTGGCTGCCCCTGGACGAGGCGCCGCGCCTGCTCGCCTACGCAGGGGAGCGAGAGATGGCGACGAAGGCGCGAGAGAGGCTGGAGGCATGACGGAGCCGCTGTCGGTGGCCGACTACGAGCGCCTCGCGGAGGAGCGGTGCGAGCCGGGACCGTGGGCGTACCTCGTCGGAGGCTCCGGCGGCGAGTGGACCATGCGCGAGAATCGCCGGGCGTTCGAGCGCTGGACGTTCAGGCCGCGCGCCCTCTGCGACGTCGCCGGCGTCTCGACGGCGACCACCGTCCTGGGAGCGCGGATCGAGCTGCCGGTCCTCGTCGCGCCGGTCGCCTACCAGCAGCTGTACGACCCGGACGCGGAGTGCGCGACCGCGCGCGCCGCCGCGACGGTCGGCGCGCCGATGTGCGTCTCGACCTTCACCTCCCGCTCGCACGAGACGATCGCCGCAGCGGCTCCGGGCGTCGTCCAGTGGTGCCAGCTCTACGTCTTCCAGGACCTCGGCCTCGTGCGCGAGCACCTCGCGGCCGCAGCCGCGGCCGGCTGCAGCGCCGTCGTCCTCACGGTCGACACGCCGCGGCTCGGCCTGCGGGAGCGCGACCTGCGGGCGGGCTTCGAGATTCCTCCGGGGCTGCCGCTTCCGTACGCGCGCGCCGCGCTCGGCTCGGCGCCGCAGAACCCGGCAGAGCACTTCTCGCTCCTCTCGCCCTCCGTCACGTGGCGCGACCTCGAGTGGATCGCCGGCGCGACCGGGCTGCCGCTCGTCCTCAAGGGGGATCCTCACGGCGGAGGACGCAACGCTGGCCGCCGAGTACGGCGCGGCAGCCGTGGTCGTCTCCAACCACGGCGGCCGCCAGCTCGACGGCGCCCCGGCCTCGCTCGACGCCCTGCCCGAGGTCGTCGAGCAGATCGCCGGCCGCGCCGAGGTCTATGTCGACGGCGGGATCCGCCGCGGCGGCGACGTGGCCAAGGCGCTCGCCCTCGGCGCCCACGCCGTGCTGGCCGGACGAGCCCCCATGTACGGGCTCGCTGCGGCCGGCGAGGCCGGCGTCCGCAGCGTGCTCGAGCTGCTGCGAGACGAGCTGGCGATGACGCTCTGCCTGCTCGGGTGCACGTCCCCGGAGCAGCTCGCGCCGGCGCACGTGCGGCGCGCGGCGGCCTAGATGGATGATCGGTTAATCGGCGTAGGCGGCGAGTTCGCGGCTTGGGAGTCCGAGGCGTTGGTTGAGGT
>JAVKST010000189.1:0-3233 GCA_039583515.1 Gaiellaceae bacterium | reverse complement strand
CGAGACGGCCTGCGTCCTTGCATCGCTTGGTGCTCGCGACCCGGAAAGCGGGCAACGTTACCGGCCACATCACTAGGCGCTCAGGATCCGGACCGCGAGCGCGGCCGCGTTGCGGGCGTTGTCGACGCCGACCGCGGCGACCGGGACGCCCGGCGGCATCTGCGCGATCGAGAGGAGGGCGTCGAGCCCGTCGAGCACGCTCAGGCTCGAGCGGAGCGGGACGCCGATCACCGGAAGGTCGGTCTGCGCGGCCACTGCGCCCGGCAGCGCCGCCGCGAGCCCGGCGCCGCAGATCAGCACCCGCAGCCCGCGCTCCCGCGCGGTTCGCCCGTACTCGGCGACCGCGGCCGGCGTCCGGTGGGCCGAGCGCACCTCGAACTCGTACGGGATTCCCGCCTCGTCCAGCGCCTTCGCGGCGCCTTCCATGCGCTCGCGGTCGGATTCGGAGCCGACCAGGATCCCGACCACGGCGTCAGGCATGGGCGATGTCGGTGCGGAACCGCATGCCGGCGAAATGTATGCGGCCGACGGCGTCGTACGCCGCGGTTCGGGCAGCGTCCACCGTGGCCCCCGTGCCGACGACGTCGAGAATGCGACCGCCGTTCGTGACGAGCCGGCCGTCGCGGAGCGCCGTTCCGGCGTGGAAGACGAGCGCGCCGGCGGCTTCTGCCGCTTCCACGCCCTCGATCGGCGTGCCGCTGTCGCCGTGCTGCGGATAGCCGCCTGCCGCGAGCACGACGGTGACTGCCGCTCGCGCCGCGACCTGCGGCGGCTGCGTGAGGTCGCCGCCGAGCAGCGGCAGCAGGTCGCCGTCGAGCCTCGGCAGGAGCGATTGCGTCTCGGGGTCGCCGAAGCGCGCGTTGAACTCGATCACGCGGAGGCCGTCGGCAGTCCGCATCAGGCCGGCGTAGAGCAGCCCCTGGAAGGGAGTGCCGCGGCGGGCCAGCTCGCGCAGCACCGGCCGGTGCACCGCGTCCGCGATTCCCTCCGCCTCGTCGTCGGCGACGTCGGGCAGCGGCGAGAAGGAGCCCATCCCGCCCGTGTTGGGGCCGCTGTCGCCGTCGCCTACGGGCTTGTAGTCGCGCGTCGGCGGCAGGGCGACGGCGTCCTCGCCGGCCGCGACCGCGAAGAGCGAGAGCTCGGGGCCCTCGAGCAGCTCCTCCACGTGGAACGGCTGACCGAGCGCCTCGGCCGCGGGCAGCGCCCGATCGAGATCGTCCTGCGTCCGGCAGACCCACACGCCCTTGCCCGCCGCGAGCCCGTCCGCCTTGACGACGCACGGCGGGCGCGCGACCGCGAGCGTCTGCGCCGTCGGCACCTCCGCCGCCGCCAGCACCTCCTTCGCGAACGTCTTCGAGCCCTCGATCCTGGCCGCCTCGCGACCCGGGCCGAAGACGCCAACGCCCCGCCGGCGCAGCTCGTCCGCGAGGCCGGCCACGAGCGGCGCCTCGGGGCCGACGACCACGAGGTCGATCCGGAGCTCGCCCGAGAGCGAGAGCAGCGCCGCCGAGTCCTCCGCGCGGACGGGATGGCAGGCCGCGAGCGCTGCGATTCCCGGATTCCCCGGCGCCGCGTGCAGCTCGTCGACACCGCGGCCGCGGTCGAGTGCCCACGCGAGCGCGTGCTCGCGGCCACCCGACCCGACGACGAGCACGCGCACGAGGCGATCGTATGCGAGCCGGCTGTTTGAAGCTCCGCCGCGCCGCGCAGGATCGGGGCGATGTACGACCCGGGCCTCGACCGTCACGACTGGGAGAGCGAGTACCGCGCGCTCGAGGACCAGCTCGGCGAGAACCCGGGGGAGGCGCTGCCCGAGCTCGACGGGCTCGTGGCGCGGATGCTCGAGGAGACGGGGTACGACCTGAGCGACCCGGTCGTCCGGGAGGGGGAGGAGCGCGAGGTGGTCGCCGAGTACCTCGCCGCCCACGAGATCACCCAGGCGTCGGAGCGCGGGTCCGACGAGCTGTCTCCGGGCGACATCGCGGCGGCGATCAACGGCTACCGCGCCGTCTTCGACCACCTCGTGGCGGCGCGCGCGACGGCGGACGCAGACCTCGAGGCGGCGGACGGCGCCTGATCCCGCGCGGTTAGGCTGCGCGTGATGGAGGCGCCGCCGTACTCGGCCGCTGCGGTAGACGTCCTCCGGCTTCCGGCGGGCACGAGCGAACGCGACCGGGTAGCAGTCGAGGAGCCGCTCGAGATCCGGATCGGCGGACGCCCGGTGGCGGTGACGATGCGGACGCCCGGCCACGACGAGGAGCTCGCCCTCGGCTTCTGCCTCTCGGAAGGGCTGCGGCCGCGAAGGGCGCGGCTGCCGGACGACCTCTCCGCCAACTCCGTCGAGGTCGATGCGCCGCAGTTCGACCCGGAGCGGCTGCAGCGGAGCTTCTACACCTCCTCGTCGTGCGGCGTCTGCGGCAAGGGGGCGCTGGAGGCCGTCGCCGTCGAGGCTCCGCGCGTCGAGAGCCGGCTGCGGCTGCCGCTCGCGCTCATCGCCTCGCTCCCCGACCGGCTGCGCGAGGCGCAGGCTGCGTTCGCGGCGACCGGCGGGCTGCACGCGACGGGCCTCTTCTCCGCGGCCGGAGAGGCGCTGTGCGTGCGGGAGGACGTCGGCAGGCACAACGCGCTCGACAAGGTCGTCGGGTGGGCGTTCGGCGAAGGCCGGCTGCCCCTTGCGGAACACGTGCTCTGCGTGAGCGGCCGGCTCTCGTTCGAGCTCGTCCAGAAAGCCGCGCTCGCCGGCTGCCCCGTGCTCGTCGCGGTCGGGGCGCCGTCCAGCCTCGCCGTCGAGCTCGCGACCGACCGCGGCGTCACGCTCTGCGGCTTCGTCCGCGGCGGGTCCGCGAACGTCTACACCGAGCCGTGGCGGATCGAGGCCTGACCGGAATCCTGCTCGTGGGCGGGGCGAGCACCCGCTTCGGCTCGGCGAAGGCGCTCGCGCGGCTCGGCGACGAGACGCTTGCCGAGCGGGCCTGGCGCCTGCTCGGCGAGGTCTGCGCCGAGCGGCTCGCCGTCGGCCGGATCGCAGGCTTCCCGTTTCGCGCGCTCGACGACCCGGGCACCGGTCCCGTCGCCGCCGTGGCGGCGGGCCTGCGCGCCTCGTCGCACGAGCTCGCCGTCGTGATTCCGGTCGACATGCCGCTCCTGAACCCCGCCGCGCTCCGCGCGCTCGTGGCCGCGTGCCACGACGCGGCCGTCGCGCAGGCGGGACCGCTCCCGTGCGCGATCGCCGG
>JAVKST010000188.1:0-3362 GCA_039583515.1 Gaiellaceae bacterium | reverse complement strand
GGCTTGAGCCTGGCGCCACCTCTGGGGGGCGGGCATGGGCGCGTCGCCGGGAGGAGGGGATGTCGGCGATCGCGCGATGCATTCTTTCGACGCGGTTGGAGGTCGAAAGGATTCGACATCCGGCGAGGTTGCTTGAGAATCCGCACGCAGGCAGGACCCGCGGCTCACGCGATCGCCGCGGCGGGCTGCTGTACTCGTCGCGGGAGCAGCGTCTCGCGCGCGATCACCAGCCGCTGGATCTGCGACGTTCCCTCATAGAGCTGCATGATCTTCGCGTCGCGCATCAGCTTCTCGACCGGGTAGTCCTTTGATGAACCCGTAGCCGCCGTATACCTGAACAGCGTCGACGGTGACCTCCATCGCGGTGTCGGCGGCGAACCGCTTGGCGAGGACTCGAGCGTGTTGCGGGCGCCCTGGTCGAGCAGCACGCCGAGTTCCAGGTCGCCAGCCGCGCCAGGTGCACCTTCGTCGCCATGTCGGCGATCATGAACTCGATCGCCTGGTGCATCGCGATCGGGACGCCGAACTGGACGCGCTCCTTCGAGTAGTCGATCGCGAACTCCATCGCCGCCCGCGCGATCCCGGTGGCCATCGCGGCGACGCCCGGGCGCGTGCGGTCGAGCGTCATCATCGCGATCTTGAAGCCGTGGTTCTCCTCCCCGAGGAGGTAGCGGGCGTCGACCTCGGTCTCGTTGAACGTGATCGTCGCGGTGTTCGACGCTCGCTGGCCCATCTTGTCCTCGTGCTTGTCGACGATCACGGTGTCGTCCTTGCGCACTATGAACGCCGAGATTCCCCGATGCCCGGCCTCGGGGTCGGTCTTGGCGTAGACCGTGTACCAGTCGGCATAGCCACCGTTGGTGATGAACGACTTGGAGCCGGTTATGATGTATTTGTCGCCCTTGCGTACCGCCTTGGTGCGCATCCCCGACACGTCCGAGCCGGCGTCGGGCTCGGTCAGGCAGAACGAAGCAAGGCTCGGCGACTCGGCCAGCTCGCCGAAGTACTCGGCCTTGACCTCCTCGGAGCCGGCGAGCAGCACCGGCACCCCGGCGAGGCCGTTGGCGCCGAGCGTAGTGGCGATGCCAGAGCAGCCCCATGCGAGCTCCTCTTCGATCAGACAGCCGTCGAGCGCAGACAGACCGGGTCCGCCGTATTCCTCGGGCACGTGGGTGTTCATCAGCCCGATGTCGTGCGCCTGCTCGATGATCTCCTGTGGCCAGGTGCTTTTGCGGTCGTACTCCCAGGCGACCGGCCGGATCTCGTTCTCGGCAAAGTCGTGCGCCATCTCCCGGATGCTCTTTTGCTCGTCGGTCAGCGAAAAGTCGACCATCGTCGCTATCTCCCATCGGTGTCATGGTCGCGGTCTTTTTGGAGCCCCTGTACCGATTCGACGATCCATCTGCCCCGGAGGATTCGCCCGAGGGGAGGTAGGCGCGTCACCTTACGACCCGTCGCCAGGCCGCCGCTAGCGCATCCTGTGCGGCTTCCGCCCGATCGGCCGCCGCCAGATATACCGCGTAGGACGACCTTCCAGGCGTCAAGCCACCAAGCGTCATACGCCGCGTTGCACTCATCGCGCGCAGACCGCCAGGCATAGAGCAGCTCGGCAAGCGGTCCGCCGTCGGCGGTGGTAACAACGGTGAGCCCCCGCTGTCCTTTACGACCACGAGCTCGCCCTCGTCCCTGACGCTTCCGAGCAGATCTCTCAACTGTCGAAGGCTCATCACTGACCTCTTCCGATTCGCTGATTGGGCGGCTCCTGACCCGATCAGGGTTCGGCTCGACGGCGTCTGAATCCAATTCGCGAGTTGCGGGTCAAACGCTGGACGACACCGCCGGCCGCACTACCTTGGGCTTGGCCGGAACCACAAACGGAGGAGGACGATGACCTGGGTGAAGACAGACCCGACCGCCGAGGGACTCCCGCACGTGCTCGCCTCGCACAGCCTCAATGCCGATGCGCTCAGCGCCCACCGCGCCCTCTACGAAAAGCTGATGTTCGGGCCATCCGATCTGACCCGCGCCGAGCGCGAGGCGATCGCGGTGTGCGTCTCGGCCGCGAACGACTGCCACTACTGAGTGGTCCAGCATGGCGCCGCGCTTGCCCGCGAGTCGGGCCGCGCGGAGCTGGCGGAAGCGGTCGCTTCCGGAAACCATCAAGAGCTGGACGAGCGGATGCGGGCGCTGTGCGGCCACGCGCTGAAGCTGACACTGCGGCCGTGGAGCATGGCCGAGGCGGACCTCGAGCCTCTGCGCGCCGCCGGACTATCCGATCGCGACATCGTCGACGCCAATCAGGTCGTCTCGTACTTCAACTACGTGAACCGTGTCGTCGACGGGCTAGGCGTCGAGCTCGAGCCTCGCTGGCCAGCCGAGCAGCGCCGCCGCCGCGCCTATCCGCTGCGAGACCTTGCCCTGGGTAGATGGGAGACCGACCGCAGTCCATAGTCTGCGGTTCACCATGGCTCCAGACCGCCTTGATGCCGGCGCGGTAGATCGGATTCCGAGCTGCGCGCACCGGGCGGTCCCGTGGATCAGCGTCGCGCAGATGCGCGAGGTAGACCGCGCGGCGATCGCGATGGGGCTCTCGCTCCGGCGGATGATGGAGAACGCCGGCGCCGCACTGGCATCGATGGCGTGTGCGATGCTCGGCGGGGACGTCGCCGGACGGCGGATCGGCGTGCTGGCCGGGCGCGGCGGCAACGGCGGCGGCGGGCTGGTCGCCGCCCGGCGGCTGATCGGCTGGGGAGCGGAGGTCGAGGTTCGGCTTGCCGGTGCGCCGGGGGAGTTTGCACCGGTGCCTCGCGAGCAGCTCTTGCTGGTCGAGCGGATGACGGCGCGCGTCGCTCTCGGCACAGGCGGGCTCTCGCCGCCTGAACTGTTCGTCGACGCGATCCTCGGCTACAGCCAGCAGGGCGACCCGCGCGGACTTGCCGCCGAGCTGATCGCCGCCACAGACGGCGCGCGAGTGCTATCGCTGGATGTGCCGAGCGGGCTGGAGCTCGAACGTGGCACCATCGGCAGCCCGGCGGTCCGCGCCGAGGCGACGCTCACGCTGGCGCTGCCCAAGGCGGCGCTGCGGCTCGAGGCGGCGCTGCCGCTCGTCGGCGACCTCTTCCTGGCGGACATCTCGGTACCGCCGGTGGTCTACGAAGGCCTCGGGATCCCCTACCCGTCGCCGTTCTCGCGCGGGCCGATCGTGAAGCTGCAGTGACGGCCGCGGCTGGCGATGAATCGTCGGCGCCAGCACGGCGGTCAAAGGTTCGTGGACCGTTGGCTGGTGTTCGTCAGAGCCTGAATGCGCTCGCCGCGCTTACGCCTTGGCCTGGTCGTTGCCGTGCTGGTAGGAGCGTCGGTAT
>JAVKST010000187.1:0-3375 GCA_039583515.1 Gaiellaceae bacterium | reverse complement strand
GCGTCGTCCGGGCTGACCCGCTTGCGGAAGTAAAGTTCGCTTCCGACCGCGGGGCGCGCTCAAACCCCCCGCGTTTGGCGATCGGCTCCGCTGGTAGGAACGTCCTCCAGAGCGCGATCTCGCCGCGGCCCCACTGCCCCCGCTGCCGTGCCCAATCGCCCTCCACCAAACTGATCGCGGGCAAAGGAGGACTCGTGTCGATAGATGTCGCTGCGCGTGAGACCTGCGCACCGCCCGAGCGCGTCGAGCCGATCCTCTCGACGAAGAGACCAGCTCGATGAGCAGCAACGACGCCGACGCCACCCTGGTCAGCGAGGTCAGGGAGAAGACGAAGGAGCTCGAAGGGCTGCTCGATGCCTACAGCGAGCGGCTGAGGCGGATGCGCCGGCGGAACCGGGAGCTGGAGCAGGAAATCGCCTCCTTCGAGGCCGACCTCGACCGCTTGCGCGGGTGGCTCGCCGACCGGATCGGCGACGACTCTCCTTGAGCTGGCCCAGCCGCAGCTGACGGTGCCGCTGCGGCGTCGCCGGCTGTGGCGTTCCGGGCTTCGCCGCGGACGAGGACGACGCGGCGCTCCGAGTCGTCGTGCTCGGCGACTGCGCTCCGTTGCCCGACGACTATCCAGTGCAGCAAGAGGCGACGAGCCGCCCGTTGGCCGTTCCCGAGAGCTCGATCAGAGCCGCGCGGCGGAAGCGGGCAGCCCGTGCTCGACCGGTGCCCGCGGGAGAGAGAGCCAGACGTCCGCGCCGCCCTGCGGCCGGTTGCGCACCCCGGCCCGGCCGCCGTGCGCCTGAGCCACCAGCTCGACGATCGAGAGCCCGAGCCCCGAGCCGCCGCCGCTCCGCGCCTCGTCGGCGCGACTGAAGCGGTCGAACGCCCGCGCCCGGAACTCGGCGGGAAAGCCCTTCCCCTCGTCGAGGACGTGCAGCTCCACGCAATCACCGGCCTCGACCGCCTGCAGCTCGACCGCGCCGCCTCCGTGCGCGAGGGCGTTGTCCACCATGTTTCCGAGCGCCTGCTCGACCCGGAGGGGGTCGACGTCGAGCCGCAGCGGGCTGGGCTCGACCCGCAGCCGGCGACCGAGCGCCTCGCCCCGCGTCACGAAACGGGTGGCCACGGCGGCGAGCAACTCCTCCGCGTCGACGAGTTCCCGCCGGATCGGAAGCGGCCCCTGGTCGGCCCGCGCGATCAGGAGCAGGTCCTCGGCGAGCCGCGCCAGCCGTTGTGTCTCCTCTGCCGCCGAACGCAGAGCCTCCTCGAGCTCCTCGTGCGACCGGGGGCGCCGCAGCGCGAGCTCGAGCTCCGTCTGGAGCAGCGCGAGCGGGGTGCGTAGCTCGTGGCTCGCATCCGCCACGAATCGCCGCTCGTGCTCGAACGCGCCGTGCAGGCGCGCGAGCATGTCGTTGAGCGTCGTCGCGAGCCGGCTGATCTCGTCACCCGAGGGCGGCGCCGGCAGCACGGCGGGCTCGTCGGCCGTCACCGCCTCCGCTCGCCGGCGCAGGTCCTCGACCGGGCGCAGCGCCCCGGCCGCGAGGCCGTAGCCGCCGAGACAGGTCGCTAGCAGCGCCAGCGGCAGGAAGATCAGAAGCTCGTGGCGGAGGTGGTCGAGGGACTCCGAACGCGGCTCGAGCGACCGCGCGACGAGCGCGATCGCGCCCCCGGAGGAGACCGCGAGCACGCGCCACTCGCCGCGGCGCCCGCGTAGCTCGAGCTGCTCGTCCCGCCACACGCGCCGCGTACGCGCCGCGAGAACGAGCCGCCGGTCGAGCATCGGCGGAAGCCCCGGGGGCTGCGCGCCGAGCAGCCGGCCGCCGCGGCTGTAGAGCTGCGCGAGGGTCGTCGAGCCGTCGGCGTCGACGTCCACGCGCCGTGCGCCCAGCTCCTCCCCGGCCTGCGCCACGAGCGTCTGGTCGACGGTCCCGAGCAGCTCGTTCGCGACGCGGTGGTACACGAAGAGGCCGACGCCGGCGAGCACGATCGCCATCGCGAGCGCGAAGCCCAGCGTCAGGCGGACCCGGATGGGGAGGCGGGCGGCCGTCACTACTCCCGCAGGCGGTAGCCGACGCCGCGCACCGTCTCGATCGAGTCGCAGCCGAACGGGCGGTCGATCTTCTCGCGCAGGTAGCGGATGTAGACGTCGACCACATTCGAGCGGCTCTCGAACGCGAGATCCCACGCCCCGTCGAGCAGCTGCGACCGCGTCAGCGTGACGTCCGGCCGGCGCATGAACAGCTCGAGCAGCGCGAACTCCTTCGCGGAGAGGTCGAGCTCGTGCTCCCCCCGCCAGGCTCGGTGGGCGGCCGGGTCGAGCCGCAGCCCCCCGGCCTCCAGCACCGTTGGCCGCTCCAGCGGCGCGCGGCGCGTGAGCGCACGCAGGCGGGCCAGCAGCTCCTCGAAGGAGAACGGCTTCGTCAGGTAGTCGTCCGCGCCGGTGTCGAGCCCGCTCACGCGATCCCCGACGGCGTCGCGCGCCGTCAGCATCAGCACAGGCGTCCAGACGCCGTCGCTGCGGAGCCGCCGGCAGACGTCGAAGCCGTCGACGCCGGGCAGCATCACGTCGAGGACGATCGCGTCGTAGTCGACGGCGCGTGCCATCCAGAGCGCGTCCTCGCCGCGGTCGGCGACGTCGGCCGCATAGCCTTCCTCGCGGAGGCCGCGCCCGAGCAGCTCGCCGAGCTTCTTCTCGTCCTCGACCACCAGCACCCGCACACAGCCATTGTCGCGCGGCGCGTGAGAGTCGGATGAAGCAGCTCAGACGCCTCTCATCCCAAGCCGCTTCCGTACGCGCGTCCTGGCGACCGAGAAGACACGCACGCGGGGCGGGTACCCGCCGCGGCGGGGCCGGGGCGGCGGCGTCGACGGGAACGAGCGGCTGACCGCAGCGACCGGAGCGCTACTGATCGTCCTGCTCGCGGCGCTCGGCGTGACGATCCTGTCGATCGGCCAGCTCGTCTGGTGGCACGTGCTCCTCGGGATGCTCCTCATCCCGCCCGTGCTGCTGAAGCTCGCCAGCACCGGCTGGCGCTTCCTCCGCTACTACGGCGGCGACGGCGAGTACCTCCGGCGCGGCCCGCCGCTGTTGCCGCTGCGGCTGATGGCGCCGCTCGTGGTCGCCTCGACGCTGGCCGTGTTCGCGACCGGCGTCGCTGCTCGTCGCCGGGCCGGGCGGGGGTTTCGTCGTTCTGCTGCACAAGGCGTCGTTCGTCGTCTGGCTCGCCCTCACCGCAATCCACCTGCTCGCGCACCTGCGCCCGATCCCCGGGCTCGTCGTGGCCGACTGGCGGCGCCGACCGCTGCCGCCGGAATCCCGGGTCCCCCGGGACGCTCTGGCGGCAGCTCCTGCTCGCCGGGACGATGGTCGCCGGCGCCGTGCTC
>JAVKST010000186.1:0-3420 GCA_039583515.1 Gaiellaceae bacterium | reverse complement strand
TTCGACAGCGTCTTGTACGCATACCCCAGCGCGAGCACGAGCAGGACGGCGAGGACGACGAGCATCTTCTTCTCCTTGGCCGTCTTCTTCTTCGCAGCCTCGTTCGCAGCGTTCTTCTTCGACATCGCTATCCGCTCGTGGTCGTGGTGGAGGTCGTCGACGTCGCCGTCGTGTCGGTCGAGGCGGCCACCTGCGGGAGCGGCGTCGCACCCGCCACGGTGCCGAAGACGTACGCGTCGATCGAGAGGGTGGCGGTGAGGCTCTTCCCGGTGGTCCCGGTCGCGGTCTGGCCCGGCGCGATCGTCACGTTCGTCACCGAGAGCAGGCGCCCGGAGGCCTGCAGCGTGCCGTCCCGCACGGAGACGAGCGAGCGCAGCTGCCGCAAGAAGTTGGTGATCTCGGCGTAGCTGCCGACGAGGCTGACGGAGAGCGGAAGCACGGTGTACCCGACGGCCTGGCTCGGCGTGCTCGGCGAGAGCGCCGTCACCTTCACGTGCGCAGAGCCCGCCACCTGGTCGACCGCGAGCAGGAGGTCCGGCTGGTCCTCGGTGATGGGCATCGCGTGGTCGAGCACGTAGAGCGGCGCCGTGTGGATCACCGGCTGCTTGGGCGCGACCGGCGTGGTTGCAGCTGCGATCTGCTGGAGCTGCGTCTGCACGCTCTGCACCTGCTTCGCAGTCAGCGCCGCGTGGTGCCGCTGGGGCGAGACGAGCGCGAGCCAGCCGCCCGCGACCAGCATCAGGTTGACGCCGGCGAGCACGGCGATCCGCCGCACGCGGCTGTCGGCCAGCGCGGTCTTCATGAGGAGGTCCCTCCGCTCGTGGTCGTCGTGGCCGTCGTGTCGGTCACGGCGGAGGCGGGCACCGCCGCGCCCTTGACCTGCGCCATGACCTCGAAGGTGACGATTCCGGTCTTCGGGTCGGCGGTGCTGCTCTGCAGCGCGACGTCGCTCAGGTCCGGGACGAGCATCAACCGCGAGAGCAGGCGCGCGACGCCGTCCTCGGAATAGGTCGTGCCCGCGAGCGAGAACTGGCCCAGGCCCGGCGTCGACCCGCCCGTCGTCCCCGACGACGCCGACGAGTTCGGCGCGCCCATCGTCATGTTCGTCAGGGTCACGTCCGGCGGGACGACGCGCTCGAACTCCTGCAGCACCCGGTCAAACGCGAGCCGCGTCGAGAGCGCGCTCGCCACGGCGTCGCGCCAGGGCTTCTCCTGCGACGTCACCGACGGGGTCGGCACGATGTCGGCCTTCGCGTGAGCGATCTGCTGCTGCCGGTGCTGCTCACGCGCCTGCGCTGCCGCGAGCCGGACCTGCAGCGAGCCGAGCTGCTGCTGCTCGGAGCCGGCGTGGGTGTGCTCGAGGAGGAACCCTCCGGCGGTGCCGGCGACGACCGCGACCGTCAGCACCACGCCGCCGAGGACCAGCGGGTCGAGGCGGCCGAAGCTGCGGCCCGCCGCTTCGTCGTGCGGTAGGAGGTTGACGGCCTTCACGACTTAGTCCTCGATCCCGAGTCCGATGGCGATTGCAAGCGAGCCGAGGTCGTTCTCGGCGACCGGGCCGGCCACCTTGAGCCGGCGCAGCGGGTCGCCCACGCGGACGCTCACGCCGAGCAGGCGCTCGAGCTCCTCGGCCAAGCCCACGAGGTGGGCGGTCCCGCCGGTGAGCACGACCTCGCCGATGCCGAGGCTCCCGGGCTGCCCCTGGTAGTACTGCAAGGAGGAGACGAGGTCGCGGGCGAGCGACTCGACGCAGCGGCGAACCGCGTCGACGGCGGCCTGCGCATGCTCGGGCGACAGCCCGGTCGGGGGCGGTGCGCCGACGAGGAGCGAAAGGGTGCGCTTCACCTGCTCGACGTCGCCGGGCGCCGCGTCGAGTGCACGCGCCAGCGCGACGTTGATCGCGGCGCCGCCCCATTCGAGCACGCGCGTGAACTCGCACACGCGGCCGTCGGAGACGGCGAGGGTCGTCCGCTCGTGACCGATCGAGACCGCGACGAGCGCGGCCCCGTTGCGCTCCGCCGGCGGCGCGAGGGAGCGGAGCAGCGCGAACGCCTCGAGGTCGATCCCCGCAAGCTGGATCCCCGCGAGGCGGCACGCCTCGACGTAGCGCTCGACCAGATCCTTGTCTGCGACGACGAGCAGGACGCGGCGGATGCGCTCGCCGTCCTCGGTCACGCTCTCGGAGAGGACTCGGTAGTCGAGCGCGGCCTCCTCGAGCGGGATCGGCAGGGCCTCCTGCGCCCGGAAGCGGACGGCGTTGACGAACTGGCGCTCGTCGTCGATGCCGGAGATCTCGAAGATGCGCATGGCGATCCGGCTGCTCGAGACGCCGAGACGCACGCCGCGCCGCGGCAGGTTGTGCTGGGCGAAGAACGTGCGCAGCGCGTCGGCGAGCGCCTGCGGGTCGCGCAGCTCGCCGCCGACGACGATGCCGGTCTGCAGCGGCATCCGCGCCAGCTGCACGAGCTCGGCGACACCGTTGTTGTTGATGCGCGCAGCCGCGATCTGCGAGCCGCCGACCTTCAGGCCGACCAGGCGCTCGCTGCCGTGAGAGCCGAGCGACGGCCTGCGGAGCGAAGGCAGCGACAGCCTCCGCCGCGACCGCTTCGGGCGCTTCGTTTTCGTCGCGCCGTGCTGCTCCGGCGGCTGCTCGACCCGCTTCGTCTGCTTGGGCTGCTTCGGCTGCTTGGGCTGCTGCGGCTGCTTCGCCTTGCGGCGGAAGCCGATCTCCTTCTTCCAGACCGACGTCTGGGCGCCGGGCTCGGCCACCGCCTCGACGGGTGCCGGCTCGAACTCGTCCGCGGCAGGCGCGGCGACGACCTCGACCTCGACCTCGACCGGCGCGGGCGGAACGGCGGGAGGAGCGCCCCACTCCTCCACCGGCTGGCCGACGACGGAGTCGTAGAGCCGCTGCATCGACGGGTCGAGCTCCTCCGCGGTCGCGAACCGCGGCGACACCGGATGCACGACCTCCTGCACGAGCTGCGAGAGCTCCGTCCCGGCAGCCGGCCGCCTGCGCGAGCGGCCGATCTCCTTGTTCCACCAGCGCTGCTTCGGCTCGAGCCAGGGGAACTCCGTCCGCTCGGTCGGCGCGGCGGCTGCGGCCGGTGCAGCCTGCTGCACGGGCTCGGGAGCCGGAGCGGGAGCCGTCTGCTTCGGCTTCCGCTTGAAGCCGATCTCCTTCTTCCAGATTGATTCGCTCACGACGCCACCGTCCTGAGGCCGCCGCCGGTCTGCTTCCCGCCGCGGACGTTCATGCCGGCGCGCTCGAGGATGCCGAGCAGCTGCTCGGGGCGGGTCGTGCGAGCGACCGCCTCGTCGAGCCCGACGACGCCGTGCAGCGCGAGGTCGGCGAGCGCCTGCTCCATCGTCTGCATCCCGCGCGAGGAGCTCGTCTGCATCACGGTGTAGATCTGCTCG
>JAVKST010000185.1:0-3465 GCA_039583515.1 Gaiellaceae bacterium | reverse complement strand
TGGAGCGCTGGGTCGGCACCGTCCGCCGCGAATGCCTCGACCGCCTGCTCATCGTCGGGCGCCGCCAGCTCGAGCACATCCTCCGCGTCTACGTCAACCACTACAACCGCGGAAGACCTCACCGCGCACTCGACCTGAAACCGCCCGACTCGAGCAACCGCTCACCGATCGCAATGATCTCGACGCCGCATCCTCGTGAGGTGAACCGACGCGATCTGCTCAGCGGCCTGATTCACGAGTACGAACTCGCCGCCGCATGACGATCGAATTCTTGTACCTCACGGGCGTAGGCGACGCTGGGATTACGGAAGAAACTCTGCACCAGCTGCGGTTGCTTCTGTCGCCGGTGTAGGTGCTGTCGTGTCGCGCCGACCAGCTTGTCTGCGGTCGCTGGCCGCTGCGTGAGCACGCCGTGCTTGGTGTCGTTGTTGACGTATTCGGCCGGGTTGAGATCGGGGCTGTAGCCGGGTAGGTAGACGACCTCGAGCAGCTCGGCTCGTGCCTCGATGAAGGCGCGTGCTTTGCGGCCGCGGTGTCCGGGGTGGCCGTCGACGATCAGGATCAGCTTGCGCCCGCCGGCTGCTTTCAGAAGGCGGCGCAGGAAGTCGATGAACACTTCTTGGCTGAAGCGGCCCGCGAAGACGCGGAACCAGAGCTCGCCGCGGTTGCCGACCGCCTGGATCACGTTGCAGCCGAAGCGGCGGCCGGCCTTGCCGACCACCGGCGTCTGCCCCTTCGGCGCGTAGCTGCGACCGCGGGCGTCGTCGGAGCGCAGCCCCATCTCGTCGCCCCAGAGAATCAGCGCCCCATCCCGTTTGGCGCGGGCGCGCAGACGCGGATACTCCTGCTCGAGCCAGCGCGCGACCGCGGCCGAGTTGCGCTCGTAGGCACGCTGGATCGGCTTCTGCGGCGTGAAGCCCCACCGGCGCAGGTAGTCGCCGACCGTCCGGATCGCCAGCCGGATGCCGTAGCGGCGCTCGATCAGATCGCGCACCGCTTCACGCGTCCAGAGCGCAAACGGCAGCCGCAGCTGATCGGGATTCTTCTCGCGGATCGTCCGCACGATCACCGTCTGCTGCCGGGCCGTCAACGCCAGCTGCTCGCCCGGCCGCCGCCCCCGCCGCCCCGCCGCCAGCACCTCACCGCCGCCGACGCGGGCCGCCCGCACCCACTTCGAAACCGTGTTCGGGTGCACCCCGAACAGCCGCGCCACCTCGCCCTGGGGCCTACCTTCACGCACGGCCTCGACCGCGCGCCGCCGCGTCCGCTCCTGCTCCTGCTGCGACCACGAACGCGCGTCGGCTGCCACGCCCTCATGCGACCACAACTCTCTCTATTTGTCCACCGAACTAGTAGCTGCGGCGGCGAGGCGTGTTAGAGCAGCTCGGCGATGAGGGTGGCTGCTCGGGCGGCGCCGTCGGGCTCGACGTTGGCGCTTTGCTGCTCGCAGCACGGCGATCGCTTCGACCTCGACCATCATCTCGGGCCGCGCCAGCGCCGTCACGCCGACGGCGCTGGACGCGGGCTGGTCGCCAGACATGAACTCGCCCTTGATGCGCGTGTAGTCGCGTAGCTTGCTCATGTCGGTGAGGAACACGGTCAGCTTCACGATCGCGTCGAGCGCCGCACCCGCCTGCTCGAGGACGGTCCGCAGGTTCTCGAACACCTGACGCGTCTGCGCCTCGAAGTCGCCTTCGCCGACAAGTTGCCCATCGCCCGGAGATCGGCGCCTGACCGGAGACGAAGACGATCGAGCTCGCGCCATCGACGCGCCACGCCTGCGAGAAGCCGGCCATGTCCTGCCACGTCCACGGGTTGACCCTTTGCTTCTCCATCAGGCGGGCGCGCCGACGATGTGGACGCCGTTGCGCTCGAGCGCGGCGGCCATCGCGCCGAAGTCGGGTGGTGCCGCGTCGTGCTCCTCCGTCCCGAACTCCTCGAAGAACTCCTCGAGTGCGGCGGGCTGGTGCACGAACAACAGCCGCGCAGGGGCGCCGGTCGCGTTCTTGAACGTGTGCGGCACGTTCGGCGGCACCGCGATCGCGGTTCCCGGCGTGCCGGTGATCGTCTCGAGCTCGCCGTCGCGATCGACGGTGAACTCGTACTCGCCTTCGAGCACGTAGAACAGCTCGCGGTACGCGTGCGCGTGCAGCGGGGGGCCGAAGCCCGGCGTCGTCGAGACCTCGAAGCAGAAATAACTGCCGTCGGTCTCCGCGCTGCGCACCTTGTACGTGACGCGGTCCCCGCCGCCCACGAGCAGCGTGCGTCCCTCGCCCGGGCGGCGCACGGTCACTAACTCAGTCATCGCTTCCTCTCTTTCGCTCGTTGTCTTCGGCACAGGTCGGCGACCAGGGTGCGCATCGCCCAGCTCAGCGCCGCGCCGATCTCCTCGCCGGAAAGCTCGTGCTCCTCGCGGAGCGTCGTGTAGGCGAGCATGTTGTGGAGGTACGCGAGCACTGCTTCCGCCTCCCGGCGCTCGCGCTTGCTCAGCGCGCCTACCTCTTGGTCGAGCACCTTGCGTATCGCTGCGAGCCGCTCGCGGCGGCGCGAGCTCCGCGCCTCGCGGCCGACCTCCGACAACGCCATCGCGCGCACGAGGCCCGGGTGGTCGTCGAACTCGCGGCATGCGCGCTCGAACGAGTCCGCGACGTCGTCGAGACTCGACGGATAGCCCTGCTGCAGCAGCTCGCCGCCGATCCAGCGGCCGGCTTCCGCGAGCAACTCCTCGCGCGTCGGGAAGTAGCGATAGACGGTGCGAAGCGACACGCCCGACACCTCCGCAACCTGCGGCACGGTCAGCTCGTCCGCGTCGTCGCGCTCCAGCAACTCCGCAACCGCGCGCAGGATGCGCTCGCGCGCGAGTGCGCCTTGCTGGTCGCGGAGACTCGTCGTGCCCATCTGACACGTAGCATGTCATGACGACACCGAACGTGTCAAGCTTCGCCGGGACGGACGAGCCCGACCTCGTACGCGAAGACGACCGCCTGCACGCGGTTCCGCAGGTCGAGCTTCTGGAGGATGCTCGCGACGTGCGTCTTCGCAGGTGCTCGCTGACGAGGGCCGGCCACTGATCAGACAGGCGGCGGGCCCCGACGGAACACCGTCGGCGCAGTTGCCCAACTGATCGCTGCCCTCGAAAAAGGCCAAACAAGCCCGTTCGCAACCGTCGGCAGGCCACGGCAACGGTCCAGATGGTAAGGCGGGGGTCGACGGTTCGAGTCCGTCAGACGGCTTGCAACGTCCGCGCTCCCGCGATTACGAGCGCCGCGAACGGGCCGTGCTGATTGGCCGCGCCTCACCCGGGCGGACGAGCCCGGTTTCGTAGGCGACGACGACTGCTTGGGCGCGGCTGCGCAGGTCGAGCTTGCTCAACACTCGGTTCACGTGGGTCTTCACGGTGGCGAGGCTGACGACGAAGGTCTCCGCGATCTCGTCGTTGGACAGCCCGCGGGCGACCAGGACGAG
>JAVKST010000184.1:0-3485 GCA_039583515.1 Gaiellaceae bacterium | reverse complement strand
GGGCACGCTCGCGCTCGCCGCCGCCGCGGCGCTCGCTGTCTCGTCGCTGCGCGGGCAACCCGTGCCGCGAGGCGCCTGGCGCGACTACGTGACGCTGACGAAGCCGCGAGTGATGACGCTCCTGCTCCTGACCGGCGCGTGCGGTGCCGCCGTCGGCGCGCACGGCCGTCCGTCCCCGCGGCTGCTCATGGAGACGCTCCTCGGCCTCGCCTTCGCCTGCGGCGGCGCGGCGGCGCTGAACCACGTGCTCGACCGGGATATCGACCGCCTGATGGGACCGCGGACGGCGTCGCGTCCGGTCGCCGCGGGGCGCCTCACGGCACCACGCGCACTGGAGTTCGGCCTGGCCCTCACGGCGGCGTCCTTCACGCTGCTCGCGTCGGCGGCGAACCTCCTTACCGCCGTGCTCGCGCTGGCGGGCGGCGCGTTCTACGTCCTCGTCTACACGGGCTTCCTCAAGCGCCGCGGCCCGCAGAACATCGTGCTCGGCGGCGCAGCGGGCGCGGTGCCCCCGCTCGTCGGCTACGCGGCCGCCACGGGGAGCATCGCCGTCCCGGCGATCTGGCTGTTCGTGCTCGTCTGCCTCTGGACGCCGCCCCACTTCTGGGCGCTCGCGCTGCTGCTGAAGGATCACTACAAGCGCGCGAACGTGCCGATGCTGCCGGTCGTCTCCGGCGACCTCGCCACCCTGCGCCGCATCGTCGGCTACACGGTCGTGCTCGTCGCGGCGAGCGTCGTCCCGTTCGCCACCGGCACGTTCGGCGGCCTCTACCTCGCGGCCGCGCTGCTCCTCGGCGGCCTCTTCCTCGCGCTCGGCTGCCGGCTCCTGCGCGCGCCGAGCCGCCGCGGCGCCGCCACGGTCTTCCACTACTCGCTGCTCTACCTGGCGCTGCTGTTCGTCGCGGCGGCGCTCGACCCGCTGCTCTAGCCTTGCAGGTCGACCACCGACGGCTTGCCGCGGCGGACGATCCGGAGCACGTCGTACATCCGCGCGAGCTCGTGACCCGGGACGAGGCAGGCGAAGCGGAAGACGCCGACGCGCGAGGCGCGGAAGGTGAAGCGCGACCTCGCGCCGGCCTCTAGGCCGAGCGTCGGCTGCGGCGTCGACGCGTGCCGGAACGCGAGCTTCGTCGTGCCTGCGCCGTGGACGACCGCGCACGAGTGACGCAGCGGCCCGCGGTTCTTGCAGACGACGTCGACACGCCAGCCGCGCGGCACCGTCCACATCAGCACACGCGAGTAGCCGTCGAAGTTGAAGCCGGAGTTCGCACCGTCATACGACGCGATCAGCGTGATCACGACCGTGTGCGTGCTCGGGTGGACGGCGAGGAAGCGCGCCGGCGGCGGAGCCTGCGCGGTCAGGGCGACGGCGGCGAGGACGGCGGCGAGCACGCCTGAAGCATCGCAGACCGAAGGACGAACCGGAAGGAACGCTTACTGCTCGTTCACACTCCGGCGCCACCAGCCGCGCCCGTCCCCCGGGCTCCCGGCGGGGCCGGAGGGCACCCTCTCCTCGGGAGTCGCGACGGGGGTATGCGCGGCAGCGGCCGGGTCGGGCGGCGGGTCGAGGACAGGCTCAGGCCGCGGCACGAATGGGAAGACGTCGGCGTCCTGGTCGCGCTCCGGCTCCGGCTCCGGCTCGGGCTCGCCTGCAGCCACGGGCTCGGGAGCGGCCACGGGGTCGCTCGCGGCCGGCGGGAGCTCGTGCGCCGGCACCAGCGACGGCTCAGGCAGGTAGACGGGTGTGGGCGCGGCGGCCGGCTCGAGCTCGGCGGGCGCCCCGGGCTGAGTCAACGCCTCCGGAGCAGGCGGCGCCTCGACGGGGGGCTGCTGCTGCAGGGCGACCACCATCGCGCCGACCTCGAGCAGCCGCCGCTCGAACTCGAGCTGGTGCCGTGCGAGCTGCGCCTGGAAGAGGCTCATCTGGGCGCGTCCGGAGCCGATCGCGCGGCCGAGGAAGGCGCCCGAGACGGCGCCCAGCAGCGTCACCAGGTACGCCTGGCGGTGCGACACCGGCCAGTCGGCCCAGCTGCTCAGCGTGACGGCGCCGAGCAGGCCCCCCAGCAGCCCGCACAGCACCGTCCAGCGGAGGACGATCCGGCCGGCGCGGCGAGCAAGGAAGGCGGTGTAGCGGTGGAAGACGGATGCGTCGCGTTGGGCCATCTCTCGCCGTTCAGCATCGGCACGCGCTGTCCTCCTCTTGAGCGTTCGGCCGCCTCTCACCGAACGCACACGCGCCTCTCATCTTCGTCCTACACGCCGCGGGCACGATGCCCGAAGAGAATCGGAGAACCAGGAGAGCGAACAGATGAATTTCCGTCATCCCGCGCGCCTTCTGCGGCGCATCTTGCCGGTCGCGGTAGCCGCCGCGGTCGGCGCCGGCGTCGGCGCCGGCGTGTACGCGGCCACCAGATCGAGCACGCCCGCGACGACCGCACCCTCGACGTTCGTCGTGCCGGCGCAGCCGGCCTCCACGCAGACGAGCACCGATACCTTGACCCAGGTCTACAAGGAGGACGCTCCCGGCGTTGTCGACATCAGCGTCAAGTCGACCGCGAGCTCGGGCGGGGGCGGCTTCCAGAACCCGAACCCGTTCGGAATCCCCAGCCCCGGCGGGCAGCAACAGACCGAAGCCGAAGGGACCGGCTTCGTCATCGACGGCAGGGGCGACATCGTCACCGCCGACCACGTCGTGGCCGGCGCGAGCTCGATCACCGTCCACTTCGACGACGGCACGAGCGCGAAGGCGACGCTCGTCGGCAGCGACAAGTCGACCGATACCGCCGTGATTCACGTGAGCGTGGCGTCCTCGGAGCTCCACCCGCTCGCGCTCGGCGACTCGTCCTCGGTGCAGCCCGGACAGGAGGTCGCGGCGATCGGCAGCCCGTTCGGCCTGACGGAGTCGATGACCAGCGGCATCGTCAGCG
This sequence comes from Gaiellaceae bacterium, assembly GCA_039583515.1. Taxonomy (GTDB): domain Bacteria; phylum Actinomycetota; class Thermoleophilia; order Gaiellales; family Gaiellaceae; genus Palsa-739. The sequence continues at coordinate 558 of JAVKST010000184.1, read as the reverse complement.
CGACCAACCGGACGATCACCGCCCAGAACAGCTTCCTGATCCCCGGCGCGATCCAGACCGACGCCGCGATCAACCACGGCAACTCCGGCGGCCCCCTGATCGACGTGGCGACCAACACCGTGATCGGCGTGAACGACCAGATCGAGACCGACACGAACGACAACGCCGGCGTCGGGTTCGCCGTCCCGATCGACGCGGTGAAGAGCGCCGCCGACACGTTGATCGCCGGCGGCACCGTCCGTCACGCCTACATGGGCGTCGGCATCAACGACGCTCCGAGCGGCGGCGCGGCGATCACCGCCGTCGTCTCCGGCACACCGGCGGCGAAGGCCGGGCTGAAGAAGGGCGACGTGATCACGGCGGTCGACGGCAAGACGATCGCGACTGCCGACGCCCTCATCGCCGTCGTCAGCGCCGACTCGCCCGGCCAGACGCTGACGCTGACGGTCCGCCACGGCAGCACCACGCGCCACGTGACGATCAAGCTCGGCACGCAGCCCTCGCACGCGTCGTAGCGCTCCCTCCCGCAGCGGCGCGCGGCCCCGGCAACGGCGGGGC
>JAVKST010000183.1:0-3628 GCA_039583515.1 Gaiellaceae bacterium | reverse complement strand
CCCATCCTCCTCGCAGCACCACCACCCCGAAGGAGGACGGATGCGCTCGAAGATCCTGACCGCGGCGCTCGCGACGGCCGCACTGCTCGCCGCGGCCTCCGTCGCCGGCGCGGCGCGCTCGGCGATGATGCACCCGACGCTCGGCGCCAAGCTGTCCGGTATGGGCAGGCACGGCATCGTCAACCTCCAGTCGCACGCCGCGAAGAACCAGCTCTGCTGGAAGTTCGAGCTGTCGACCATGCACATCCTCGACGCGACCGTCCGCGACAAGGCCGGGATGATCGTCGCCCGCCTCGGCCACATGTACAGCGCCAAGGGCTGCGCGATGGTGCCGAAGGCGGCCCTCGACAAGATCGAGGCCAAGCCCGGCAGCTACTCGGTCTGGGTCGCGACGAAGGGTCATCCGGGTGACCTGCGTGGCAAGCTGTTCGCAGGCATGGCGCACATGTAGATGGACTCGCCGCCCGTCAGCCACGAGCACGAGCCGCGCCGCTACGGGCGGGGGATCTTCCTCGCCACGGTCGCGGGCGGCGTCTCCTCGCTCTACTGGGGCAAAGCCGTCTGGGATCGCGTCACCGGCGTCATCTCCCCGGTCGCCGCCGACATCGCGCCGCTGCTCCCGACCGGCGGCTGGCGGATCTACACGATCTCCAGCCGTATGCCCGTCTTCGACCCGGCGAGCTGGCGGCTTACGGTCAGCGGCCACGTAGGCCAGCCGCTCTCGCTCACGTACGACCAGCTACATGCGCTGCCGCGGGCGGAGCAGGTCTCGACGTTCCACTGCGTCACCGGCTGGACGGTGAAGAACGTCCGCTGGGGCGGCGTCCGGATCAGGGATGTCCTCGCCGCCGCCGAGCCGCGGCCGGAGGCGCACGCGCTCCGCTTCACCTCGATGGAGGTGCCGTACGTCGACTACCTGACGCTCGACCAGGCGCGTCTCCACGACGTGATGCTCGCGTACGAGATGGATGGAAAGCCGCTGCCGCGCGAGCACGGCGCCCCGCTGCGGCTGATCATCCCCGAGATGTACGGCTACAAGAACGTGAAGTGGCTGGAGCGGATCGACCTCGTCCCGGCCGCCGAGAGCGGCTACTGGGAGAACCTCGGCTACGACCGCGACGCCTGGGTCGGCCGCTCGAACGGGTACTCGTCGTGAAGGCGGGCTACGTCCGCCGGTTCTCGCGGGCCGAGCGGCTGCTGCACTGGGTCAACGCGCTCTTCTTCCTCTTCCTGCTCGCCACCGGGCTGATCCTCTACCTGCCGAGCCTGTCGGAGCTCGTATCGCGCCGGCAGCTGATGCAGAGCCTCCACTTCTGGGCCGGCGTCGCCTGGCTCGCTGCGCTCGCAGTCCTGATCGTGCTCGGCGGCCGGCGCCTGTGGCGCACGGCGCGCGAGCTCGAGCGCTTCGACGGCGACGACCTGCGCTGGCTTCGTGGCCGCAGCGCGCCCCAGGGCAGGTTCAACGCGGGCCAGAAGGTCAACGCCGCCCTCTTCGCCGCTTTCACCGTCCTCTTCGGCGTCTCGGGGCTCCTGCTCTGGTTCGGCGAGCAGGACACGCGCCTGCGCTTCGCGAGCACGGTCGTCCTGCACGACGGGCTGATGTTCTCCTCGCTCTTCCTGCTCGTCGGGCACCTCTACCTGGCGCTGATCCACCCGGCGACGCGGCACGCGCTGCGCGGCATGACGCTCGGCACCGTCGACGCCGACTGGGCCGCGCGGCATCACGCGAAGTGGGAACCGGGACGACAGTAGAGCCATGTCGACCGTTCTCGTGGTGGACGACGAGCCGATCGTCCGCGACGTCGTCGTCCGCTACCTCGAGCACGAGGGGTTCGAGACGCTGATCGCCGGCAACGGCGACGCCGCGCGGGCGCTGATCGAGGAGCGCGAGCCGGCCCTCGTCGTGCTCGACGTGATGCTGCCCGGCACCGACGGGCTCGCGCTCTGCCGCTGGATCCGGGAGCGCTCGAGCCTGCCCGTGATCCTGCTCACGGCCCGCGGTGAGGAGGCCGACCGGATCGTCGGGCTCGAGCTCGGCGCGGACGACTACGTGACGAAGCCGTTCTCGCCGCGAGAGCTGTCGGCGCGCGTGCGCGCGGTGCTGCGCCGGAGCGACGGGAGCGCGAGCCCGCGCGGGGAGACGCTCTCCTTCGGGGACGTCGAGCTCGACGGCGGGGCGCGCGTCGTGCGCAAGGGGGGCGCGCCCGTGCAGCTGACGGCGCGCGAGTTCGACCTGCTCTGGTTCCTCGCCTCGCACCCACGCCACGTGTTCTCGCGCGACCTGCTGATGGACCGCGTCTGGGGCTACACGTCCGCAGTCGACACGGGCACCGTGACCGTCCACGTGCGGCGGCTGCGGGAGAAGATCGAGCGCGACCCGCAGGCGCCGCGGCACCTGAAGACGGTCTGGGGTGCCGGCTACCGGCTCGACCCGTGATCCAGCTCGCCCTCATCGTCGCCGTCGGGAGCCTCGTCTCGGGGCTCGCACTCGCCTTGCTGCTGCGCCGCGCGCCAACCGTCTGGCTCCAGCTCGCGGGCCTCGCGCTGACCGCCGTCTGCGTGCCGCTCGTCGCGGTGCTCCTCTCGGGCTGGGTGATGTTCCACATGGGCGCCGACCTGAAGATCCTCGCGGTCGCAGCCGGCTCGGCGACCGCCGCCGTCTTCGCCGCGCTCGTTCTCGCGCGCTCGATCACCGGCTCCCTGCGGCGGGTCGGAGCAGCGTCGCGGGGGCTCGCGGCCGGCGAGCTCTCGGCCCGCGCGCCGACCGGCGGGGCGCGCGAGATCGCGGAGCTCGCCGCGTCGTTCAATGCGATGGCTGCCGGGCTGGAGCAGCTGTTCGACGCGCGGCGGGAGCTCGTCGCCTGGGCGAGCCACGACCTGCGCGCGCCGATCGCGTCGCTGCAGGCGATGCTCGAGGCGATCGAGGACGGCCTCGCCTCGGCCGACGACTACCTGCCGACGCTGCGCGAGCAGGTTCGGACGCTCTCGATGCTCGTCGACGACCTGTTCGAGCTCGCGCGAATCGACGCCGGCGTGCTGAGGCTCGAGCTGCGGAGGACGCCGGTCGCGCCGCTCGTCGACTCGGCGCTGCGGCTGCTGCGGCCGGAGGCGGAGGCGCGCGGCGTCGCGCTCAGCGCCGAAGTCGACGCCGCGGCGGAGGCGCGGCTCGCGCCGGACAAGATCGAGCGCGTGCTCTTCAACCTCCTCACGAACGCCCTGCGGCACACGCCGTCCGACGGCTCGGTCGCCGTCCGCGTCCAGCGGCGCAACGGCGACGTGCTCCTGCGAGTCGAGGACAGCGGCGAGGGCCTCGACGGCGAGGCTCCGGCCCGGATGTTCGAGCGCTTCTGGCGAGCCGATCGCGCGCGGAGCGGCAGCGGCGCCGGACTCGGGCTCGCGATCGCGCGCGGCCTCGTCGAGGCGCACGGCGGCCGCATCTGGGCCGAGAACCGCCCGCAGGGCGGCGCGTGCGTCTCCTTTACGCTGCCCCTCGGCTAGTGATGTGGCCGGTAACGTTGCCCGCTTTCCGGGTCGCGAGCACAAGCGATGCGAGGACGCAGGCCGTCTCGATAGTTGCGCTATCGGGACGGCCGAGGACGCCGCAGCGCGTAGCGTGCTCGCGGGCCGG
>JAVKST010000182.1:1287-3654 GCA_039583515.1 Gaiellaceae bacterium | reverse complement strand
GGGCGGAAGCTGCTCGTCCCGGACGAGAACGTCCCGTGGAGCACGCTCGCGCTGCCGAGCGCGTTGCGGATCGCGCGCGGCGAAGGCATCGACGCCGTCCTCACGACGTCGCCGCCGGGGTCGCTCCACCTGGTCGGCGCCGCGGTCAAGAGGGCCACCGGCGCCGTGTGGGTCGCCGACCTCCGCGACTCGCTCGTCGCGCACCCGCACCGCCGCGGCCACGAGTCGCGGCTCTCGCGGCTGAAGGAGGGCGCGGCGGGCGGCGTCGCGCGGCTCGTCGCCTCGCAGGCGGACGCCGTCGTCGCCGCTTCCGACGCGATCGCCGAGGAAGCGCGTTCCCTCGGCCCGCGCGGACGCCTCGTGACGATCGAGAACGGCTGCGACTTCGACGACTTCGCGGGGCTCGAGCGCGGGCCGAGCGAGCGGCTGCGGATCACCCACGCCGGCTCCTTCTACGGCAAGCGCGACCCGAAGCCGTTCCTGCGCGCGCTCTCGGAGTCGGGGCTCGACGACGTGGTCGTCCGCTTCGTCGGCGAGATGCGGCGGAGCGACCGCGACTACGCCGAGGAGCTCGGGCTCGGCGAGCGGGTGGAGGTCACGGGATACGTGCCCCGCCGGCGCTCGCTCGAGCTCCAACGCGACTCCGAGGCGCTGCTGCTCCTCATCCCCGAGGCGGGAGGTCGCGGACGCGGCGTCCTCTCCGGCAAGGTGTTCGAGTACCTCGCGGCCGAGCGGCCGATCCTCGCGGTCGTGCCCGCCGACGGTGCCGCGGCGAAGCTCGTGCAGGAGATGGGGGCGGGTGTCGTCGCGCCTCCGGACGACGTCGACGCGATCGGGGCGGCGCTCCTCGACCTGCATTCGCGCTGGCGCGCGGGGAGCCTGGACGGGACGCCGCTCGCGCCCGAGTGGCGCGACCGGCTGTCGCGCGCACGCCGCGTCGAGGAGCTCGCCGACCTGCTCAGGAGCCTCGGATGACCGCCGCCGCGCTGCCTGCCGCGCGCGCCGTGCCTCGCGCGCAGGAGCGGGTCGTGACCGGCCTCTTCTTCGGGGCGCTCTTCGTGGCGACCTTCGAGAAGGTGCACTGGCGCTTCGGCGGCGCGATCGGGATCAACGACGTCGTCACGATCCTGTTCCTCGTCGCGTACGTGCTCAGCGAGCGGCGGCCGCTGCCGCGGACGAGCGCGATCGTCCTCGCCTTCTTCACGGCCTTCCTGCTCGTCTACCTGGCCGGCTTCTTCGACCTCTCGACGAAGCAGGGGCTCGACCAGTTCGCCAAGGGGATGACGAAGTTCGTCGTCCACTTCCTCTTCCTGATCGCCGCCGTCGGCTACCTCGTGCAACGCGGCGAGCGCTTCTTCCGGCGCGCGCTCGCCTGGTTCACCGCCGGCTTCGTCGCCAACTCGCTGTACGGGATCCTCCAGCTGCTCGCCGCGAAGGCCGGCCACAACCTCGACCACCTCGTCCTCTCGCCGCTGACCGGCGGAGCGAGCTCGATCAACATCTACGGCGCCGTCAACGGCCAGAACATCTACCGGCCGAACGCGCTCACGGGCGACCCGAACCACCTCGGCGTGATGCTGGTCGTCCCGCTGCTCTCGCTGACGCCCGTCTACCTGCGGCTGCCGCGGGAACATCCGCGCAAGTGGTGGCTGGCGGGCCTGCTCGCGTTCCTGCTGCTCGTCGAGCTCGCGACGCTCTCGCGCAGCGGCCTGCTCGGGCTCGGCGTCGGCGTGCTGATCCTCCTCGTCCCGTACCGCAGGCTCGCCCGCTCCCGCGCGCTGCTCTACCCGCTCGGCGCGCTCGCGGTGCTGCTCCTCGCCGTGGTCTACGACCGCCGCCACTTCTTCGAGGTCGTGCTCCGCTCGCGCGTGCAGACCGGCGGGAGCTCGACGAGCGCGCACTTCGCCGTCTACTCGTTCATTGGCCAGGTGATGCACATGCACCCGCTGCTCGGGCTAGGGCTGAACAACTTCGCCGTCTACTACGAGTTCGTGACCGGGGAGGCGAACTACGGCGCCCATTCGTACTGGGTCGCGGTCATCGTCGAGTCGGGCCTGCTCGGGCTGCTCGTCTGGGTCGTCTTCCTCCGCTACGTCTTCGTCCGGCTGCTCGCGGGCCGTCGGCTGGGACGGCTGCTCGACCGGCTCGGCGACGAGGAGGGGCGGCGCGTGCGGCCGCTCGCCTACGGGATGACGGCCGCGCTCGCGGGGACGATCGCCGCGAACTTCTTCTACCTGACGATGCAGTTCTACTACTTCTACGCCTTCCTGGCCTTCGCGCTCGCCCTGCCCGTCGTCTTCGGCCGGCGGGCACGCGCACCGAGCGGCTGAGGCCGACAAGTGCATGCATAGTGCATGTGCTAGCGTG
>JAVKST010000182.1:0-1187 GCA_039583515.1 Gaiellaceae bacterium | reverse complement strand
ACGTCGTATGACGCGAGCTACGTCGCGCTGGCGGAGGCGCTCGACGCACCGCTCGTGACTGCCGACGAGCGGCTCGGTCGCGCGCACGGCCATGCGGCGACGATCGAGCTGGTGCCGGGCTGAGGGTCGTCGTCCTCACGACGTCGTGGCCGCGCACGGAGCGCGAGTTCGCCGGCCGCTTCGTCGCCGACGCCGTCGAGCGGCTGCGCGAGCGGGGCGTGGACGTCGAGGTGCTCGCGCCGGGGAGCGGCTACCGCGACTTCGGGCTCGCGTACGGAGGCGGGATGGCCGCCAACCTGCGCCGCCGGGCCTGGGCCGCGCCGCTCATGCTCGCGTCGATGTGGTGGGCGCTGCGCCGCGCCGCCGCGCGAGCAGACGTCGTCCACGCGCACTGGCTGCTCACGGCGCTCGTCGCGCGCTTCGGCGGGAAGCCCTTCGTCGTGACGCTCCACGGCTCCGGCTCGGCCGGCCGCTTCTCCGACGTCGAGCTCGCGCGACGGCGGCCGGCGCTCGTCCGCCGGCTGCTCCGCCCGGCGGCAGCGGTGATCTGCGTCTCGGAGACGGTCGCGTCCGCCGTTCGAGCCGCGGGAGTGGACTGCGTCGTGATCCCGAACGGCGTCCCCATCCCGGGCGATGTCGGCCCGCCGGCGGAGCCGCCGGAGGTGCTCTACGTCGGACGCCTCTCGCCGGAGAAGAACGTCGACACGCTCGTCGAGGCGCTCGGCGCCCTGAACCTCGTCGTCGCGGGGGACGGGCCGCTGCGGCAGCTCGTCCCGGGTGCGCTCGGCGCCGTCCCGCACGCGGAGGTGGAGCGGCTGCTGGAGCGCGCGTCCGTCGTCGTCGCGCCCTGCGAGCGGGAGGGCTTCGGCCTTGCGGCGGCCGAGGCGATGGCGTTCGGCCGGCCGGTCGTCGCCGCGGCCGGCGGAGCGCTGCTCGAGCTCGTCGCCGACGGCGAGACCGGCCTGCTCGTCCCGCCGCGCGACGCGCTGGCGCTGCGGGCGGCGGTCGAGCGCCTGCTCGCCGACCCGGCGCTTCGCGAGCGTCTCGGCTTCGCCGCGCGGGAACGGGCGCGGGAACGGTTCGGCTGGGACGGCGTGATCGAGCGAACGCTCGAGGTCTACAGAGGAGGGATGCGGGCGCGCATCAGGACATCAAACGAGATGATGCTATGATGAACAACCATGCGC
>JAVKST010000181.1:0-3677 GCA_039583515.1 Gaiellaceae bacterium | reverse complement strand
CATTCGCCCCGCCCGCGGCGTCGGGTGGCTCCGCCTGCGCCCCCGCCGCCTCCGGCTCGCGCCCGGGGCGGCGACGCAGCTGCGCGTAGGCGCTGCGGCAGCCGAAATCTCGCCGGGTGACCATCCTGCCCTCGTGCTCCTGACCACCCGGCCGCTCGGGGGTCGGCACGTGCGCGTCCGCCTGCAGATCGGCGTCATCGTCGTCCTCCACGTCCCCGGTCGCATCGTGCGGCGCCTCGAAGCGCAGGCGCTCGCCGTGCGTAGGCGCGGCGGACGCAGGCTCCTCGAGCTGCGCCTCGTCAACCGAGGCAACGTCACGGAGCGGATCGGCGGCGGCAGGCTCCGGATCGCGCTGCTCCGCCGCGGCCGCGTGTTCGCGACGCTGCGCTCGCATCGCCTCGAACTGCTGCCGCGCGGTACGGCCATCGCCGACTTCGCCTACCGCGGCGCCGTGCGCGGTGCCGTCTTGGCGAGAGTGGAGCTGCGGCCGGGCGGCGGCGGGCGCTCGTTCCGGATCCGCCTCTGAGCTTCAGCCCGAAGCGTTGGAAGCCGATGCTTCTCCCGTGGAGAGACGCGTCGTATGGCTGTGCGTGATCGTCGGCTCGACCGTCGGAGGGTTCGTGCCCGAGGCCTGGGGAGGGAGCGCCTTCGGTCTGGCGTCGGTCGTCCTCGGCCTCGTGGGCGGCGTCGGCGGGCTCTGGCTCGGCGTGCGCATAGCCGGTCTCTAGGCCGAGCCGGCCGAGAGGATCCGGCGCACGAACTCGGCCTCCGGCACGGCGCCGTCCCATTGCGGAACGCCGTTCACGGCGATCCGCGGCACGGCCCACACCTCCATCTCCTCGGCGAGGCGCGGGAACTCGTTCGCCTCGATCGCGGTCGACGTGACGCGGTCGGAGGCGAGCGCGCAGCGGTACGCCAGCAGCACGGCCGGCGGGCAGTGGGGTCAGGTGGGGGTGACGAAGACGTCGACGGCGAGCTCGCGGCCGAGCGAGGCGAGCGCCTCGAGCGACTCCGGCCGCAGCGTCGGCCGTGCCTTTCCGGCTTCGACGACCGCGCCGACGAGCGAGCCGAGCTCGTAGCCCCAGGGCAACCCGTCGTAGCGGATGCCGACGTCGCGCCCCTCCGGCCGCACCGAGATCGCCGGGAAGCGCGGGACGTCCGCGGGCTCGTGCTCGATCCGGCAGGTGATCAGCGTGCCGAGCTCCGCCAGCCCCTCCGCGACACGCACGGTCTCGGCGCCGAAGTCGAGATCGCGAGCGCCGGCGAGCGGCGTCTCCTCCGGACCGAGCGCCACCAGCAACTCGACCGGTCGCTCGAGGGCGGCGAACCAATCGCGTGCCTTTGCCTCCTCCTCCGGCCGGAGCAGCGCCGCGCTCACCGGCCGCACATCTCGTCGATCGCCTGCTCGAGCTCGTCGAGTCGCGCAGCGCCGAAGGCGCGGATCGTGCCCTCCGAGTCGACGACGACGTTGGTCGGGACGCCCCGAACGCCGAGCGTGCTCGCGAGCTCCGCGTTCGGGTCGAGCAGGATCGGGCCCTTGATGCCCCACAGGTCGCAGAAGCGCTCGACCTCGGGACGGGGCTCCGTTCCCTCCCAGATGTCCACGAGCACGACCTCGAGACCCGACCGGGCCTCCTCGCGAAGCCGCAGTTCCTCCAGGAACGGCGCCTCCGCGTTGCACGGGCCTCACCAAGAGGCGAAGAAGTTGAGGATGTACTTCTTCTCGGCCCAGTCCACGTTCGTGCGCCGCTCGCCGCTCCAGTAGTCCTCGAGCGCGAACCCTGGCAGCTTCCGGCCGATCCACGGGCTCTGCTCTTCCACGACGGGCGCCGGCGGCCGCGCCGCGAGCAGGTCCTCGACGATCGACAGCGTCTGGCTGCCGGCGTTGGCGACGAGGATCCGGCGGTCGTGGGGATCGACGACGACGCCACCGGGGCCGCCGCCGACCGGGATCTGCGACCACTCCATGCCGTCCGCTACGCCGAGGACGCTGACCGAGCCGGCGCCGCGGTTCGTGACGTAGATGCGGTCGTGCGAGGGGTGGACGCAGAGCCCGACGGGTGCCGAGCCCGTCCGGATCTCCTCGACGACTCTCCGCTCGTCGAGGTCGACGCGGGCGACGGTGCCTGCGATCGAGTTGACGATGAACGCCTCTCCGCGCTCGGCGAGGATCCCGATCGCGCACGTGCCGGTGCCGAGCTCGAGCCGGTCGATCACCTCGTGCGACTCGGCGTCGACGAACGTCGCCGACGCGGCGACGAAGTTCACGCATACGGCGAGGTTCCGGCTCGGGTCGACGCCGATCGCGCCGGCGCCCGGCTCGGCCTCGACCGTCGCCAGCGTCTCGAGCGTGTCGACGTCGAGTACGCTCATCGTGGAGCCGATCGAGTTCCCGACGTAGGCTCGGCGCAGGGCCGGCACGAACGTCATCCCGGACGGGTAGACGCCGACGGCGATCGCCGCCTCGACCTCGAGCGTCGCCGCGTCGATCACCGTCACCTGGTCGGAGTGCGCGTCGGCCGTGATGATCCGGCCGGTCCGCTCGTCGAAGACGATGTCGATCGGCTCGCTGCCGGTCGCGACCTCTCGCACCACCTCTTGCGCGTCGAGGTCGACGACGGAGACGAAGTCGCTGCGGGAGCAGGCGACGTAGGCGCGCCTTCGCGCGACGTCGACCGCGATCCCCTCCGGGTCGAGCCCGACCGGGATCTCCGCCACCTGCCGCCACGGGGCGACGGAGTCGATCCGGCACGCCGCCCCGGTCGGGAAGGCTGCGCCGTCTCTCTCGTCCGTCGTCGCCATCCGCGGAACGAGTATCGCGTTTCGGTCTGCTGAAACGTGCGGCAACCGTCGGCCGCTACCGCTGCAGCGCCGGCTCGTTCTCCTCCTCGGAGGTCTCCTCTTCCGGCAGCTCGCCCGACTGCTTGCCGAGCTCGCGTAGCTTCGGGATCGCGAGGAACGAGAACGGCAGGGGCAGCCAGAGCGTGAAGAAGCGGTAGGCGAACACCCCGAGCACGGCCGGCACCCACGGCGCGCCGCTGTACCAGAGCGTCGGCGTCAGAGCCGCCATCAGGATCCCCGCTCCGGCGAGCGGGCCGGTGCGGCGGGTGACGATCATCGCCGTCCCGAACGCCACCATCTCCGCCGCGCCGTTCATCCGGTAGCCGAACGCGGCGAGTGCCGCCCAGAGCGCGAACATGTCGCACAGCCAGAAGAAGAGCATCCCGCCGAGCGAGGCTGCGTAGACGATGGGATGCCGGAACATGGTGCGCACGAGGTGCACCGTGTCGAGCAGGATCGAGACGCTCCCGCGCCAGCCGTCGCGGCCGCGCAGGCGGTCGCGGTAGCGCGCGGCCGCCCAGAAGGCGATCGCGAAGCCGATCCAGGGCGCGATCGCCCAGGGATATGTCATGTCCGACGGGGGCTTCGAGCGTCCGGCGACGATCAGGTAGATGGCGGCCGCGCTGCACGGGAAGGCGAGAATGCCGTGCTCGAGGCCCGCGAGAAGCGAGACCCGCACCCGCGCCTCCCGCTTCGACGCGCCGGCGGCGCGCATCACGAAACGGTCGATCGCCGAGCCGCCATGAGCGAGGAAGCCGCCGAAGCCGGCGGCGACGACCGCGAGGCGCTCGTCGGTCGTGAGGTCGACCGGGCCGCTCTCGACCGCGCCGACGGCC
>JAVKST010000180.1:0-3851 GCA_039583515.1 Gaiellaceae bacterium | reverse complement strand
CTTCCAGCCTTAGCGAGCAGCGCTACCTCGTCTTCGAGACTCCGGGTCTGATCGAGATCCCGCGCCGCTACCGGAACGTCTACGGCCAGCTCATGGAGGGCGCGCCGTACTACCACCGCGACATCCACCCGCCGACCGGACTGCACACGGTGCGCGAGCGCGGCGAGTTCCCGGTCAAGGTCCGCGTCCGCGGCGGCTACCAGACGTACGTCGTCGACTACCACCCGTTCGACGTCGTCGGCTGGGACGGCTACCTCTACCCGTGGACGTTCTCGATCCACGACTTCGAGCCGATCACCGGCCGCATCCACCAGCCGCCGCCGTCGCACCAGACCTTCCAGGGTCAGAACTTCGTGATCTGCTCGTTCTGCCCCCGCAAGCTCGACTTCGACCCCCTGGCGGTGCCGATCCCGTACCACCACTCGAACCTGCAGTCGGAGGAGATGATCTATTACGTCTCCGGCAACTTCGGCTCGCGGAAGGGCGTGGAGGTCGGCTCGATCACGCTCCACCCGTCGGGGCTGCCGCACGGGCCGCAGCCGGGACTCGCGGAGAAGGCGATCGGTCTCCACGAGACGCACGAGCTCGCAGTGATGTGCGACACCTTCCACCCGCTGAAGCTGTCGACGTTCGCGCGCGACCTCGACGACGGGACGTACTGGCGCTCCTGGTACGCGAACGCGCAGAACGGCGACGCGCCGGCCGAGGGCTCCGACGCCTCCGGCGCCGGCCTCACCTCGCACCTCTAGCGCCGCGGCGCTCTGCCTTGGCGCTGCTGCGAGTCGACGGGCCGTTCGACCTCTCGCTCACGACCGCGCGCTTCCGCGCCTTCGGCGTCGACCGGGCGAACGTCTGGCACGAGGGCGGGCTGCACAGGGTCGTCGGCGGCCGCGAGGCGCGGATCGAGGCGGCGCCGGGCGGGGTGGAGGTCGAGCCGCTCGACGCGCAGACCGAGCCCGTCGTCCGCAAGCTGCTCGGGCTCGACTTCCGGCTGGAGCCGTTCTACGAGTGGGTCGTCGACATCCCCGAGCTCGCGGAGCTGCCCGGCCGCTTCCGCGGCTTTCGCCCGACGCTGGCGGCAGACTCGTTCGAGATGCTCGTCGGCGCGATCACGGCGCAGCAAGTGTCGCTCTTCGCCGCGGTTGCGATCCGGAATCGCCTGATCGAGCGCTTCGGCATACAGGCCGACGTCGCCTGGGCCTTCCCGACGCGCGGACGGCTCGCGGCTGCGGCGGAGGAGGAGCTCGTCGCGGCCGGCTTCTCGCGCCGCAAGGCCGAGTACGTCGTCGGGCTCGCGCGCTCCGACTTCGACTTCGAGGCGCTCGCTGCGCTTCCGGACGAGGAGGTGAAGGCGCGGCTCGTCGCGATTCGCGGCCTCGGCGAATGGACGGCGGACTGGTTCCTCGCGCGCCACCTCGCCCGGCCGCGCGCCTGGCCGGCCGGCGACCTCGCGCTGCGCAAGGCCGTACGCGCGCTCTATGGTGACGTCGACGTTCGCGCCGCGGGCGAGCGCTTCGAGCCGTTCCAGAACCTGACCGCCCACTACCTCCTGGCCCAGTACCTCACCCCATGATCCGCGCCGCCACCAGCGAGGACGTTGCCGCCCTCCAGGACCTCTGGCGGGAGTTCGCGCAGGAGGTCCCCGATCTCGCCCACCGTGACGACGACCTCGACGAGGAGCTGCAGGAGATCGCGGGCCTGATCGAAGACGGGATCGTGCTCGTTGCCGAGGAGGATGGTGCCGCAGTCGGTCTCGCCCTCGGCCGCCCTACGGGAACGAAGGTCGCGGAGCTGCGCGATCTGTACGTCCGGCCGGACGCGCGGCGAAGCGGCGTCGCGGCTGCCCTCGTCCGGGAGTTCGCGGACCGTGTCCGTGCCGGCGGCGGCGAGGTGGTCGAGCTCGAGGTACTCGCGTCGAACGAGGTCGCACGTGCGGTCTACGAGCGCTGGGGCTTTCGGCCAGTCGAGCTCCGCCTGGCGGCGTCGGTGGAGCGGCTCGAGCGGCTCGCCGCGGTTGAGGGGCCGACGTTCGGCGCCGTCCACGTCCAGACGGACGATGTCGAGAAGGTGCGCCGCGATGCCGCGAAGTTCCTGCGGGCCGAGCCGGACGTCGAGATCCGCGACAGCTGGGTGCGCGTCCGCTCCGACGCGACCGACGCCGACCCGGCGCGGCTGAAGGCGCTCGCGAAGGAGCTCTCGTACACGACCGGGGGTGTTGTTCTGTCACTCGCTGTCGAGCGGGGCGCGGTCGTCCGGTACGACCTCTTCGACCGCGGCGCCGACGTGGACGAGTACCTGTCCGTCCCGGAGTTCTACGGGCCGCTGCCGCCGGGCGACGCGTACGCGCTCGGCGCGAATCCGACGGTCGTCGCGCGGTTGACGGGCGCCGACGCCAGGCAGGTCCGTGAGGTCGCGCGGACGGCCGCCTCGCCAGCCGAGCTGCCTCCGGCCCAGGAGCTGTACGAGCAGCTCGCCGCCGTGCTGGGACTGCGGCCGTGATCACGCTGTACGACGCGCCGCGCTGTCCCTACTGCGCGCGGGTGCGCATGGTGCTCGCGGAAAAGGACGTCCCGTTCGAGGTCGTCGAGATCGACCTCTCCGACCGGCCGCGCTGGCTGTACGAGAAGAATCCGACCGGCCGGGTGCCCGTGCTCGAGGAGGACGGGTGGCCGCTGCCGGAGTCCGTCGTGATCATGGAGCTCCTCGAGGAGCGGTACCCCGAGCCGGCGCTGCTGCCGCCCGACCCGGCAGATCGTGCGTACGTCCGGCTGCTGATCCATCGCGCGGACGAGCTGACGGATCCGTACTACGCCTTCCGGCGCGGCGAGGAGGGCGCGGAGGCGGAGCTTCACGGGGCGCTCCGGCGGCTCGACGCCGCGCTCGCGGAACGGCCGTTCCTCGGCGGCCGCGAGTACGGGCTCGCAGACATCGCGTACCTCCCGTGGCTGCTGCGGGCGCGCGACCTGCTCGACGTGTCGCTCGACGGCTTTCCCGCGCTCGTCGAATGGCTCGCGCGCCTCGAGCAGCGGCCCGCCGTCGCGGCCGAAGCCGGTATCGTCGCGGCGCTGTGAACGCCGTCGTCGACTCCGCCTGGCTCGCGGAGCACCTGCACGACGAGGACCTCGTGGTCGGCGACGTGCGCGGGCCGAACGCGCACATGCGCGGGCACATCCCGGGCTCGCGTCCGCTCGTGCTCGGCTCGCCGCCTCCCGCCGCGGACGAGGACTCGGCGCGCGCCCTTGCACAGGAGATCGCCCTGCGACTGCGGCGACACGGGATCACAGGACGCGAGCGCCTCGTCCTCGTCGACCGGGGGGACGGCGTCGGCGCGATGCCCGCGGCGCAGATGGCGGAGCTCGCCGGACATCCGCAGGTCGCGATCCTGCTCGGCGGGATGGCGGGCTGGGAGGGCGAGCTGGCGGAGGGTGCGGTCGAGCTCGAGCACGTCCGCGAGGCCGACCTCGAGCCGAACCCACGCGCACTGCCGACGCGGGAGGAGTTGCGGGGCCGGCTCGGCACCGACGATCTCCACCTGCTCGACGTGCGCACGCCGGAGGAGTACACCGGCCGCCGCGGCAGCCAGTGCGATCCGCGGCAGGGCCACATCCCGGGGGCGCGGAACCTCGAGGTGGGGGAGCTGTTCGCGGCGCCCGGCCGGCCGGCGGCGGCCGACCGGATCCGCGAGCTCGTCGGATTGCCCCAGGGCGCCGAGGTGGTGGCGTACTGCCACTCCGGCTCGCGCTCCGCGCTCGCGACGCTCGCCCTCCGCTCCGCCGGCTACGACGCGCGCAACTACGCCGGCTCCTGGCACGAGTGGAGCCGCCACGGCGAGCTCCCGCTCGAGCGCTAGT
>JAVKST010000179.1:0-3941 GCA_039583515.1 Gaiellaceae bacterium | reverse complement strand
CGCCGGGCGCCCAGATCCAGTGCGAGACGAGCGAGTAGACGACGGAGAAGATCGCCCCGAACGCGAAGTAGATCCACAGCTTCGCGCGCTCCGCCATCGCGCCCCAGACGATCGCGAGGGAGACGCCGGCGAAGACGACCTCGAACAGCCAGCCGGCCGCTCCCGGAATCGCGGTGAACGCCGCGAACGGCGCCTTGCCGACCGCCAGCAGCGCTGCCGCCGACGGCGCGAAGCCGTGCAGGCCGACGACGCCGTTCCCGCTGCCGAACGCCAGGCCGAAGCCGACGAGCCAGTAGACGAGCGAGGCGACCGCGAACACGAGGACGTTCTTGCCGGCGATGTGCGCGGCGTTCTTCATCCGGGTCAGCCCTGCTTCGAGGAAGGCGAACCCGGCCTGCATGAACATCACGAGGACGGCCGCGACCACGACCCAGACGGTGTTCAGGGCGACGAGCAGCTGCGTGTGGGTCATCCGAGCCTCTCCCCCGTGCGGTGGTGGACGACCGTGGCGACGGTGGACGTCCAGCAGAGGCCGTCGCCCGACTCGTCGCCGGTCCGCGCGGCGTCGGCGATCGCGGCCACGATCCGCTCCGCGAGGGCGTCCTCGACGACGAAGGTGAGCAGGGCCTTCGGGAGGAAGCGCGACTCGAACGTGCGGCCGCGGTACTCGTGCGTGACGCCGCGCTCGCGTCCGTGCCCGATCGCCTCGACCACCGTCGCGCCGACGTGGCCGGTCTCGTCCTCGACCGCGTCGATCACCGTCTCGACCCGCTCCCGAACCACGACCGCCTCGACCTTGACCATCGGCTCCTCCCGGACGACGAAAAAAGCCCCGCGACCGCTCCGGTCGCGAGGCCCCATCGCCCCGGCGGCCCGCCTGCCTCGGCGCACCGCCTGCGCCGGAAGCTAGCAGGCGCGGCGGCGGGTGTCGTCTGCGAGGCTGCCGGGATGCTCGCCTGGCAGGACTTCGAGCAGGCAGCGCCGGAGATCGCCGCACAGGGCCGCGAGCTGATCGAGCGCTTTCAGTTCATCCTCGTGGGAACGCTGACGAAGGACGGCTCGCCGCGCGTCACGCCCGTCGAGGCGTACATCGTCGACGGGCACCTGCTCGTGAACATGATCCCCGACTCGCTCAAGGCGCGCGACCTGCTGCGCGACCCGCGCGTCTACGTGCACGCGCCGGTGACGGCGAAGGACGGCTGCCCGGAGTTCAAGCTCGCCGGCCGCGCCGCCGTGGTCGAGGACGACGCGCTGCGGCAGAAGCTCGACGACCTGTTCTGGGAGCTGATCCAGTGGCGGCCCGCGCCCGACTCGCACTACTTCGAGCTCCTCGCCGAGCGCGCCGCGTACGTGACGTACCAGGACGGCCAGCACTCGGTCCGCTGGCGCGCGGGCGGGGACGGCGAAAAGCGCCTGTACACGCCCGGAATTTGACGCGGCCTGCCGCTGCCCCTACCCTGCGAGGGCGATGTTGCTCCTGAACGAGATCTGCTGGACGGCGGCGGGCGGTAGCGCCCGGCCGTTCGGCCCGCGCGCCGGCCTCTAGGTCCGCGCACCGCCGCGCTCGGCGGTTCTCCGTTCTCGTTCATCCGGTCTTCGAAGGAGCAGCATGTCCACCCACGCAACATCCAGCTCGAGTTCCACCGCCACCGAGCGCGAGCGTTCCGGCGTCCCCGCGGTCGAGGTCCGCGACCTGCGCAAGACGTTCCTCCGCCGCCCGCGCGACGCCGGCAGGTTCGCTCGCAAGCAGGCGTGGCCCGCGCTCCACGACATCACGTTCACGATCAGGCGCGGCGAGTGCGTCGCCATCCTCGGCCAGAACGGGTCGGGGAAGTCGACGCTCGTCCGGCTCCTCTCCACGCTGCTGATCAACGACGGCGGCGAGGCGAGGATCTTCGGCCACGACGCGTTCAAGGAGTCGGGCACGATCCGCCGGCTCGTCAACCGCGTCTCGGTCGAGGCGAGCTTCTTCAAGAAGATGTCCGCGGCGGAGAACCTCTCCTACGCCGCCCGCTTCTACGGGATGAGGCCGGCGCAGACGCGGACGGAGATCCCCGAGATCCTCGCCAGGGTCGGCTTCCCGCCAGAGCGACGCAACGAGTCGATGGAGCATCTCTCGCGCGGGATGCAGCAGAAGGTCGCACTCGCGCGCGCGCTCCTCACCTCGCCGGTGCTGCTCCTGCTCGACGAGCCGACGACCGGCCTCGACCCGCGCTCGAAGCTCGAGGTGCAGGACTTCATCCGGCAGGTGCGGGCGGAGCACGACGCGACGATCCTGCTCTGCACCCACGACATGAACGAGGCCGAGGCACTCGCCGACCGCGTCGGCCTGCTCGACCGCGGCCGGCTGCTCTTCCTCGAGCCGGTCGAGGACGTGAAGCGGCGCTTCGGCGTCGAGACGCTCGAGCAGGCGTTCTTCGCCGCGACGGGCCGCGAGTTCGAGAGCGAGGGCCAGGAAGAGGACGACGAGTACCGCGAGGTGTTCTCATGAGCGAGTTCGCTCTGGAGTTCAGGAACCAGCTCGTCGGCCTGGCCGGGATCGTCGAGCGCAACGTCTACCTGACCAAGCGTTACATCCTCTGGGACGGCGCGTTCATGCTCTGGACGATCGCGAACACGCTCACGATCGTGTTCATCGCGCGTGCGGCCGGGCTCGGCCCGGCAGCCGAGAACACGCTCGCGACGAAGCTGCTCGTGGGAGCGACGATCTGGGCCTTCCTCGGGATCATCTTCGAGTTCGTGACGGAGACGGTCGCTTGGGAGCGCTGGGAGGGGACGATCGAGTACACGTTCATGGCGCCGATCTCGCGGCCGGTGCACCTGTTCGGGATGGCCGCGTTCGCCGTCCTGTACGGGCTCGTCCGCGCGACGATCCTCTTCTTCGCGGTGATCGCGTTCATCGGGCTCCACGTCCCGCACGCGAACTACGGCGCCGCGCTCGCGTTGCTCGCGATCGCGTCGCTGTCGTTCATGGGCATCGGGATCATGACCGCGGTGCTGCCGCTCGTCTCGCCGGAGAAGGGAGCCCAGCTCGGCTTCATCGCCCAGGGCCTGATGCTCGTCGTCTCGGGCGTCTACTACCCGGTGACGGTGATGCCGACGTGGATGCAGTGGGTCGCGAAGCTCTCCCCGGCGACCTACGCGCTGCGCGGCGACCGCGCGTCGGTCGTCTACGGCGCAGGGACTGCGTGGGCGGACGTCTGGCCGCTGCTCGTGATCGCGGTCGCGGCGACGCCGCTCGGCCTCGCGGTCTTCCGGGTGGGAGAGCGGTACGCGAAGAAGCACGGGAAGCTGAAGCGGTCGGGCTGATGAAGGATTGGTTCGCAGGCGCCGTCGCCGAGCGATACGACTCGGCGACGGCGCACATGCCGGTCGAGCCGGTCGTGGAGTTCCTCGCTCCCCTCGCCGGAGGAGGCGCCCTCGAGCTCGCGATCGGCACCGGGCGGATCGCGCTGCCACTCGCAGCCCGCGGCGTCCGCGTCGCGGGGGTCGACTTCTCGGCCGACATGGTCGAGCAGCTGCTGAGAAAGACGGATGCCATCCCGGTCGTCATGGGCGACATGTCGACGACGCGCGTGGAGGGAACCTTCTCGCTCGTCTACGTCGTCTTCAACTCGGTAAACAACCTGGTGACGCAGGACGCGCAGGTGGACGCCTTCGAGAACGCGGCCGCCCACCTCGAGCCTGGCGGATGCTTCGTCGTCGAGGTCGGAGTCCCGAACAGGCAGCGGCTCGAGGTCTTCGAGATCTCGGGCGAGCATGTCGGCCTCGACGAGCTCGACTCCGCGACCCAGCGCCTCGTCTCGCACCACTTCACGCTCGTCGACGGCCGCTGGGAGCGGATCTCGATGCCCTTCCGTATCCCCGGGCGAGCTGGACCTGATGGCGCGGATAGCAGGGCTACGGCTGCGCGAGCGCTGGGGCGACTGGGACCGCTCGCC
>JAVKST010000178.1:0-3994 GCA_039583515.1 Gaiellaceae bacterium | reverse complement strand
CCCGAAGACCGTGATGCTGTTCGGCGACGCGAAGGTATCCATCACGAAGCTCGTTCAGGACGTCAAGGCGCTCTGACCAGGGAGGTCAGCGTCGATCGCGTCGAGGCGTGCATCTCGAGGTCGGCGAGTTCCGCGGGCGCGAACCATTCGACAGCCTGCGTCTCGTCCTCGTCCGGGCGCAGCTCGCCGCCGACCAGTTCTGCCTCGAAGACGACGACCACGAACGCGATCTCGTCGCCGTTCCGGTAGGTGCCTCGGTACTCGGGCCCGCCGAAGACGCCGGCGATCCGCAGCGGCAGCACCTCGGCGTTCGCCTCCTCGAGGCACTCGCGTCGTAGTGTCTCCTCCGGTCGCTCTCCGGGATCCACGGCGCCTCCCGGTAGCTGCCAGCGTCCTTCCACGTGCCGCACGAGGAGCACGCGGCCTTCGCCGTCGCGGATCAAGCCGACGACGGCGGGCATCAGCAGGAGGTCGTTGCCGATCTTCTCGCGAAGACCGCGCACGTAGTCGGACATTCCCATCAGGAGAAGCGCGAGGGGTCCATCAGCTCGAGCTGCGGCGACGGCGTGTGGCCGAGCAGGGCGCTCGCGACGAGCTCGCCGCACCCGAACCCCAGGACGTTCCCGTGGCCGGAGTACCCGCCGGCCACCCAGACCCGTCCGTCGCGGCCCGGGACCGGCCCGACGAGCGGGAGCATGTCCTGGGTCAGGCCGAAGATGCCGGCCCAGCGGTGGGTCACCTCCACCTCGCCGCCGACGAGCTCGTGGAGGAACGACTCGAGCGACGCCTGGATGGTCGGCGTCGTCTCCTCGACGTCGGTCAGCTCGTCCATGATCGAGACGTCGCGGAAGCCGCCGAGCAGGACGCTCCCGTCGGGCAGCTGCTGCCAGTAGTCGAAGCCCTGGCGGGCGTAGTGCGGACGGTCGTAGAGGACATGGTCGAGCGGGGCGCTCACGACGACCTGGCCGCGCGTCGGCCAGATCAGGTCGGAGAGCTCGGCGACGAGACCGTGGCCGTAGCCGTCGGTCGCGACGAGCACGCGGTCGGCGTCGAGCGTCTCGACGTCCTCGACGGGATCGTGCTCGCGGATCTCGACACCGGCCTCCGCGGCGCGCGCCGCGAGGCGACGGACGAAGCGCGCCGGCTGGATCGAGCCGTCGCCTGGGTGGGCGATCGCGCCGAGGAACTTGCCCGCGGCGCCGCCGGGGACGTCGTCGAGCCACTCGGCCGCGATCCCGTCCTCGCGTAGCGCCTCGTACTCCAGCCGAATCGCCTCCCGCTCCTCCTCGTCCGCCGCGAGCCGGTAGCTGCCCGGGCGGCGAAGCGCGTCGCCGGCCAGCTCCGCCAGGCGGTCGAGCTCCCCTTCCGTCCAGCGCCAGTACGCCGCGGCACGGTCGGCGCCGTAGGTCTCGCGGGCGACGTCGTAGCGCGCGGCACCGCCCCGGAGCGCGAAGCCTCCGTTGCGGCCGCTCGCGCCCTCGGCGATCCCGCGGGCCTCGTGCAGACGAACCCGGAGGCCGCCCTCGGCGAGGCGGAGCGCAGCCGTGCACCCGGTGACCCCGCCGCCCACGACCGCCACGTCCACCCGGCCCTCGACGCGCGTCCCGGCACGCCACGGGACTGGATCCTCGAGCCAGTACGGGTTCACGTCGCGGCGGAGGCTAGCCGGGCCCGTCCGGCCACTGGCGCAGAACCGTATCGACGACCGTGCCGACCTTGCGGACGAGGACGAACGACGGGCTGCGGAACACGACGCGCTCGACGAGCGGAATCGCCTCGTGTCCGGGCACGACGACGAAGCGGGCCGGCAGCGCGCGCATCTCGTCGTACTGGTCGAGCGTCAGCGAGACCCTCTCGACGCACGTCTCGTCCGAGCACTCGCAGATGAACGTGACCGGATCCGCCCCGACCCCGAAGCGGCCTGCCAACTCGCGGATGCGCTCGTTGATCGCCCGGAACATGACCTCGTTCCGGACGAGCCGCTCCTCGACCGACGACACGAATCGATCTTTTCACACCCGCCGCAGAGCGGTTGACGGTTCCGCGTCGCTAGCCGGCGGCGGCGCGGTAGAGGCCGTCGACCGCGGCGACGAGGCCGCTCAGCTCGAGCTCGACGAGCGCCCGCGCGACCTCGCCGGCGTCGAGGCCGCTCTGTCGTGCGAGTGCGTCCGCTCCCGCCGGCGCCGCCCGCACGAGCTCGAGAAGTGCGGCGGCGGCAGGCGAGACGTCGGCGGCGGCGGGCGGCTGCGGCTCGATCCCGAAGCTGGTGAGCACGTCGGCCGCGCCGGTCAGCGGCGACGCCCCGAGCTTGAGCAGCGTGTTCGTGCCGCTGGACAGGCTGGAGGTGATCTCGCCGGGCACGGCGAAGACCTCCCGCCCCTCCTCGAGCGCGAGGTCGGCGGTGATCAGGGCGCCGCTCCGTTCCCGCGCCTCGACGACGACCGTCGCGGCGCAGAGGCCGGCGACGATCCGGTTCCGGGCGGGGAACCGCCACGGCGCCGGCTCCACGCCCGGCGCGTATTCGGAGACGACGAGCCCTGCGACGGCCACGCGCCGCGCGAGCTCCGTGTGGGCGGCAGGGTAGTCGCGGTCGATGCCGCAGCCGAGGACGGCGACCGTCGCCCCGGGCGACTCGAGCGCCCCTCGATGCGCCTCGCCGTCGATGCCGCGGGCGAGCCCGCTGACGACCACCAGGCCGGCTGCTGCGAGCTCGCGTCCGAGACCGCGCGCGACGGACGCTCCGTAGCCGGAGCACGCGCGGGCGCCGACGACGGCCACGGCCGGTCGCGCGAGGAGCTCCGGGTCGCCTTCGCCGCGCAGGAAGAGCCCGGGAGGCGGGTCGTGGATCGCGCGGAGCAGCGGCGGGAACTGCGGCGACGAACGGCCGACGAAGCGGTAGCCGGCGGCCGCGAGGCGTTCGCGGCAGAGCCGCTCGTCGAAGCCCGCGAGAAACTGCCGCCAGCGACCACCGGCCGGGGGACGCACGAGGTGCGTGCCGGTGTCGGAGGCGAAGACCGCGAGCGCGAGGTCGCTCATGCGCGGAGCTCCTCCGGCGAGCGGTAGGCGAGCGCCTCTGCCACGTGCTCGCCCTCGACGGCGTCCGCGCCGGCGAGAGCGGCGATCGTCCGCGCGACGCGCCCGACGCGGGCGTAGCCGCGGCCGGAGAGGTGCAGCCGGTCGGCCGCACGCCGCAGCAGCTCGTCCGCTGCCGCCTCGCGGGCGGGAGGCCGCTCGGCAAGCCGCTCGCGCGCGACGAGCACGCGCCCGCACACGACCGCCGACGGCTCGCCCGCGGCGCCCGCGAGCTCGTCCGCCCGCGCCCGCGGCAGCGCGACGACGAGGTCGAAGCGGTCGAGCAGCGCCCGCGAGAGCTTGTCCCGGTAGCGCGCAAGCCGCTGCGGCGAGCAGCTGCACTCCGCCGCCTGGTCGCCGCGCCCGCCGCAGGGGCAGAGGTTCATCGTGGCGACGAGCTGGAAGCGGGCGGGGAAGACGACTCGACCGGCGGCGCGCGCGACGGAGACGAACCCGTCCTCGAGCGGCTGCCGCAACGCCTCGAGCGCGGGCCGCTGAAACTCCGCGAGCTCGTCCAGCAGAAGCACGCCGCGATGCGCGAGGCTCGCCTCGCCGAGGCCGAGACGCGGGCCACCGCCGACGATCGCGGCCGTCGAGGCGCTGTGGTGCGGCGCGCGGAACGGAGGCCGGACGACCAGGGGCTGCGCGCCGTCGACGAGCCCGGCGACCGAGTGGATGCGCGTCACCTCCAGCGCCGCCTCGCCGTCGAGCGGCGGCAGGATGCCCGGCAGCCGCCGCGCCAGCATCGTCTTCCCCGTTCCCGGCGGCCCCGCGAGCAGGAGGTTGTGCGCACCCGCGGCGGCCAGCTCGAGCGCGCGCCGCGCACGCTCCTGCCCGCGCACCTCTGCGAGGTCGGCCGGCGGCGCCTCCGGCGGCGGCGGCGGAGGCTCAGGCGGCGGATCCGGGTCGAGCTCGCCACGAA
>JAVKST010000177.1:0-4003 GCA_039583515.1 Gaiellaceae bacterium | reverse complement strand
GTCTTCACGGTGGCGAGGCTGACGACGAAGGTCTCCGCGATCTCGTCGTTGGACAGCCCGCGGGCGACCAGGACGAGCACCTCTCGCTCCCGGTCTGTCAGGTCGCGGAGCGCGTGCGGAACGCCGGCCGCCGGCGGCGGCCGGCGGATGTGTTCCTCGATCAGCCGCTGGGTGAGGCTGGGCGCGAGCAGCGCCTCTCCTGCCGCGACGACGCGGATCGCCTCTGCGAGACGATCGGGCGGGCTTGCCTTCAGCATGAAGCCGCCCGCGCCGGCGCGAAGCGCCTCGTAGACGTATTCGTCGAGGTCGTAGGTGGTCAGGATCAGCACGCGTGTCGCCAGGCCGGCGGCGGCGATCTCGCGCGTGGCCGCGATGCCGTCCATGACCGGCATACGGATGTCCATCACGAGCACATCGGGGCGGTGGAGCCGAGCGGCCTCGACCGCAGCGCGTCCGTGCTCCGCTTCGCCGACGACGTCGATCGCGCGTGTCTCGAGCAGTGCGCGGAGCCCGCTGCGAACGAGCTCCTGGTCGTCGGCGAGGACGACGCTCGTCACGCGGCGTCGGCGAGCGGGATCGACGCGGAGAGCAGGAAGCCGCCCGCGGGCGTCCGTCCCGCCTGGAATCTGCCGCCCAGCAGCGACACGCGTTCGCGGAGCCCGACGAGTCCGTGGCCGCCCGCCACCGGGACGGGAGCTTCGCCTTGTGCGGGGCAGTCGTTGACGATCTCGGCCCTGACGCTCGCCCCGGCGCGTTCGAGCCGGACGTGGACGGTGCTTCCGGGTGCGTGCTTGAGCGCATTCGTGAGCGCCTCCTGGACGACGCGGTAGAGGGAGAGGTCGATCGCCGCGGGAAGCGTGTCGAGGCCGTCGAGGTCCAGCTCGACTCGCAGCCCGGTGCGTGTGTAGTCGGCCGCCAGCGCGGGCAGCTCTGCGAGTCGGTGCTGCGGCTGGGTTCCGGCGTCGTTTCCGCGGACGAGCCGCAGTAGCCTGCCTACCTCAGCGAGCGCGCGGCGGCCGGCACGCTCGACCTCGGACACGGCCGCGGCTGCCTCGCCGGCGTTCCGGGCCGCGCGGTCGGCCGCGACCGACGCCTGGACGCTCATGACGCTGAGCGAGGCGGCGAGCACGTCGTGGAGTTCGCGCGCGACGCGCCGCCGGTCTGCTGCGGTCGCGCGCTCGACCTCTCGCTCGTGCTCGAGGCGGGTTCGCTCGGCGGCCGCGGCATGTCTGCGGGTGCGCTCGAACGTGAGGAGCAGGAACACGCCAACCGCCCAGGGCCCGATCGTCAGCGCCAGCAGGAGCGCGGTGTCCGTCGAGAGCTCGCCGCGGTCTGCCGCGTCGACCAGCAGCAGCGCGACCGACGCAAGGGTGCTCACGAGGGCGAGCGGCAGCCGCCGTCGGGCGACGTGACGCCCAGCGGCGAAGTACGCCAACGCGAACGCCAGGCTCGACGACGCCGGCTCGTTCACCGGCAAACCGAGCAGCCGGCCGGCGAGCAGGATCGCGGTGACCGCGAGCGGCATCGCGATCGGGAAGCGACGCCGGACGACGAGAACCGCAGCGGCAAGCCAGTAGCAGGCGAGCATCGGGACGAGCGGCCGGTAGCCCTGGTGCACGGCGATCTCGCCCGTCGCGATCGCAGCCAGCAATGCGGGCGCCAGGACGTCGGCGTAGCGGCGGCGTGCGGGCGGCTCAGGGCCGATTTGCTCTCTCGTGGCGCGGCCCAGGCCGAGCTCGTTGTCGTCATCGCGCAGCACGCGCAGAAGCCGCCCGGTCTCGGCGAGCCCCTCGCGTCCCGCAGCAGCCACGCCCTCGAGAACGCGCACCGCAGCGGCTGCGTCGAGCGCGACGAGATCCGCCGCCGCGCTCGCCTGGACGAGCATCTCTCCGACCGTGTGCGCGAGAACGTCGTGGAGCTCGACGGCGAGCCGCTCCCGCTCGGCCTGCACCGTTCGCTCGCCGGCCAGCTCCGCCTCGACTCGCGCCCGCTCCGCCGAGGCGGCCGCCGCCTGCTCCCGATCGAACGCCGCGCGGAGAACGAGCCCGAGCCCGAACGGCCCGAGCGTGAGGATCAGCCCGAAGAGCAAGCTCGGCCCGGACGACGTCAACCACTCCAGCCCGACGTAGGCGACGCCCAGCGCGACGAGCACCGAGCCGAGCGTCGCGGCAGCCCGCGCGCGCGTGCTGTAGATCCCGGCACCGAAGCAAGCGGCGGCGAGCAGGACCAGCCATGACCCGAATGGCGAAACGTCGAAGCTCGCGAGCGGCGTGACTGCATAGATCGCCGCGACGAGCGGCGGCACGACCAGCGGGAACGGCCGCGCGAACGGCAGGATCGCCGAGGCGAGCAGGAAGGATGCGACTCCGACCTCCCAGTTCTTCGCGCCGCTCGTGGCGATCTCGAGTGTGCCCGCGGCCGCGAGCAGAAGCGGGAGAACGAGGTCGCGACGAGCCGGGGCGCGGAGGCGCATCGGTTGACGGTATCGCGGCGCCGGCTGCCCGTCATCAAACCTGGGGTTGAGAGCGGATCGACCTCGCACCCGACGACAGGACGGCCGCGCGAGCGCACGCTGAAGTCGTTCGCTCCCTTCGACTAGGAGGTCGACCGATGTCCGACCGCACCACCCGGCTCGTCGCCGTCTACGCCGCGCTCGCAGCGCTCGCCGCCGCCTGCGTCTCGCCGCTGCTTGCACTCGCCTACATGCGCACGAGCGAAGGTGCGGACGAGCTCCACACCCGGAGCGTCTCCTGGTGGGCCAGCCCCGCGTTCCACCACCTAGGCGGCCTCGTCACCTGGGCCTCGCCCGACCGCGTCTACGCCACCTATACGCAGGCGATGGCGCTGCTCTTTCCGGCCGTCATCCTCTGTGCGCTCGCCCTCCGGCGCAGGCGCCGGGGCGCAGTCGCGCGCCGACCCGAGCGCTGGGGCTGGGGGATCGCGCTCGCCGGCTACGGGATCTTCTCCCTCGGCCTGCTCGCCGCCTCGCTCGTGCTGATCCACGCCCACGCCGACTCGCCGACCCTCAACGTCGTCTTCCTGACGCTGATGCTGCCCGGCATGCTCCTCAGCCTCATCGGCTCGACCGCGCTCGGCATCACCCTCCTTCACAGCGGCTACAGGCCGCGCGCAACCGGCTGGCTACTCGCGCTCGCGATCCCGCTGCTCGCAGCCGGGCAGATCCTGGGACACAACAGCCTCGGGATCGTGCCGCCGATGATCGCCTGGGGCATCACCGGCCTCGACCTACGCCGCCGACACGCACAGGCGACCCGGTCACTGCTGCCGCGCTCGTCCTCTCGTTCCTCACTGGCCGGGCGAGCGCGGCATCGAGCTCTACCTCGGTGACAACGCCTGGCCCGTCTTGCTGCTCGGCGCACGCCTGACCGGCCTGTTCCACCGTCCACCCGCTGATCCGCACCCGACTCGAGGAGAAAACCAGTGAAGACCCGCACGATCACACACTCCGTAGCCGTCCTCGCCGCGATCCTTGCCTGTTTGGCCGCCGCAGGTGGCGCCTCCGCAGCCGGGCCGCGACCGCAGACGTTCACGTTCTCGCTCCTGACGATCGGAACCGTCGACGAACCCGTCTACGTCGCCGCTCACGGTGCGATCGACGGCGTCGGCACCGAGATGCAACGCTCGAAAGAGATCAAAGGCGGCGAGCTCGTCCACGTCACGCTCCACTTCGCAGACGGCACACTCCGCTTCACCGCCATCGACCACAACGGCTTCCGTCTGCACATGAACACCTGCACCGCCACAACCCACGGCGGAGGCAAGTGGACCGTCACCGGCGGCACCGGCGCCTACACCGGCGCGAGCGGCGGCGGCCGTTTCACCGAACCCGGCACGGTGTTCGCTCAGCGCTCGACGAGCGGGGCCTGCCGTGGCGACAAGACGCCGCCGAACGAGACTATCTCCTACCTCACGGCGAAGCTCCGGGGCACGGTGACGCTGCCCTCCGCCTGATCGAGCCCGCGCGCAAGGGCCCCAATATGTC
>JAVKST010000176.1:0-4057 GCA_039583515.1 Gaiellaceae bacterium | reverse complement strand
CGCCGTGACTCCCGCCGGCCTCGAGCAGCTGGGAGTTGGCACCGACGCGTGGACGCACATCGACTGCGGAGCTCCGCGGCCGTCGTCGCGCTCATGCTGATCGGGCTCGCGATCGGCGCGGTCGCGTGGGTCGAGAGCTACCAGCCCCTGAGAGCCAGAACACCGGCTCGTTCACCGTGCGGGTGCTCGGCGTGCCCGAGGTCGAGTTCGCAGCGCTCCCTTTCTCGGCTCGCCTGATGATGTCAGCGCCGCTGAAGAACTTCGGCGCCCACGGGCCGTACTCGCGGTTTCATCCGACCTAAAGCCGGGCCAGGCGCGTTTGCTGTTCTTCGAGGGCGAGAACTGTCGCCCGGGGGACGCCCGGAGTGACGATGGTCGAGACCGGTTTCTGGGCCGGTTCACCTTCCTCTGGGACCGCTACCACCCTGGTCCCCTTGCCTCAGAAGCTCGCGGTACTCGTGGCCGAAGGGACACGCTGCTCGGCTACGCAGTAGCGGGAAGGTACGGCGTCCAGCCCGACGGGATCCGCGGCGCGGAGAGCTTGATGAAGAGGACCGGGGCCGGAGGCCGCGGGTGCGTCCGCAGCTGCATCCCGGCCTGCTCGAGCGTCCGGTCGCCCTTGCGGAGGTTGCAAGGGGCGCACGCGGTCACGACGTTCTCCCAGATCGACTCGCCGCCCTTCGAGCGCGGCACGACGTGGTCGAGCGTGAGCCGCCCGTGCGAGGTGCCGCAGTAGACGCAGCGCCAGCCGTCGCGGGCGAACAGCGCCCGCCGCGAGATCTTCCGCTGGATCGCGCGAGGCACCCGGACGTAGTTCAGGAGCCGGATCACGTGCGGCCAGATGAAGCTGCCGCTGGCGGAGCGCAGCGGCTGGTCGAGCCGCTCGACGACCTCGGCCTTCCCCTTGTGAACGAGCACGTGAGCGCGCCGCACCGTGCAGACGTTGAGCGGCTCGTAGCTCGCGTTCAGGACGAGAACGTGCTGCAACCTGGCCGAAAGGTACCAGCGAGATCGACCGGTTACGACGACGACGCGGTCATCGCGCGCTCGACCGCCTCCTGCTCCTCCGGCGACAGCGAGAAGGCGGCGCGGCCGCGGTCGACCTCCTTCACGTAGATCCGGGCGTAGTCGCGGCCCTGGATCGCGGTGAGGACGACGCCGGTGCGGGAGGAGTCGAGCAGCGCCACCGACGCCGACTGGTGGCCGCCCGTGTTCTCGTAGGCGTCGTAGCGGACGACCGCCGTGTTGGAGACCGCGCCGTCGATCCGGCGCGCCAGGCTCGACAGATCGGCCGTCGCGTCGTCCACCGACCGGTGCAGGCCGTCGATCCTGCCCTGCAGCGAGACGGCGAAGTCCACCAGATCGGAGGCGCCGCCGCCGAGCAGCGCCAGCTGCGCGACCCGCACCCGGCGGAGCTGCACGAAGAAGGCGCCCGCGAGCGCGAGCGCGACGACCGCGACCGCTGCGGCGCCGATCGCGATCCAGGCGGCGACGGACGAGCTCACGTGCACGGCGGCAGGCTACTGACCGGACGGGAGGCTGAAGAAGACCTGGTAGGTGGCGCTGTTGTTGTCGAGCCTCGTCTCGCCCCGCACCTTGCCGACGGCGACCGTGAGAGAGGCGCTGTGGCTGAACGAGGAGGTCGGCAGGTTGAGGTTCCCGAACGTCGCCGTCGCCTGCTGCTTCGGCTGGATCGCGGCGATCGTCTGCTTCTGCGAGTAGACCTGGCTGCCGCCGACGGTGACGGTGAGCGTGACCGGGATGTTCGTCTCCGGGAAGTTGCCGGAATCCTCGATTGCGACGTCGAACGTGAGCCCTTGCGAGACCGCGACCGTCACTGGGCTCGTCGTCGACAACGTCTGCGTGTTCCCCCCGGCCGAGGCGACGGTGCTGACGAGGGCGCTCCCATGCAGGCCGCTCGCGGTGCCGCCCGTGCTGCCGGTCGAGGCGGGCTGGAGCCGCTGGTAGACGAGCGCGAACGAGCGGGAGCTGATCACGTCCGGGTTGGCCACGAACTGCGACGTCGGGACGACCACGCCGGTGGCGCCCACGGTCTTGAGAGCCTGGATCGCGGGGAGCCGGTAGAGCTCGCTCCAGACGATGTCGCTCGCGCTGAACAGCTGCGCCTCGCCCGCGAGCTGGGCCGCGACCGTGGCGGGATCCTTCCCCTTCGCCTCCGCGAGGACGCTCGCCAGGCCGGCGAGACCGATCGCTCGCAGCTGGAGTGTCGAGAGCAGCTCCTGGTGCACGAGCTGCAGCTGCCCCGGCGGGCGCAGCTGCTCGGCACGGTCGTAGTCGCGCTGCTGCTGCTGCGACCACTGCCGGAGCTTCGCCTCGAGGCCGGCGAGGGTGAGCTTGGAGGCGCCCAGCTCAGCGGCGAATGCCGTGCCGGCGCGAGCCGAGCTCTGCGCGAGCGGCTGCACCGACGCCATGTACGACGCGTACTCGCCGGTGCCCTCGCCTCCGCCGAGCCCGACGACGAGGCCGACGACGATCGCGATCGCGAGGAAGACGGCACCGGCCAGCCGGGCGACCACGACCGTGCCCGGCGGCGGGCCGCCGCGATGCGCCGGAGCGCCGCCGCGGCGGACGCCCCGCCGCCCCGGGCGTCGCGGCGACTCGACCGTGTCCGGCTCTTCGAAGAAGTCGAGCTCGATGTCGTCCTGGTCGTCGGAGGTGGTCATACCTGCCCGGGGACCCCCACCTTACTGTCCAAATCGGCCACCGAGCGGGAGGGGCGCGCAGGAAAGTCCGACGCGTTCGCCAATCTCCCGCCGAATGGGAGAAGCAGCTCCCCTCCTCGCCGATCGCTCCCTCGTCCTCGACCGCTACCGGCCGCTGCGGCCGCTCGGAAGCGGTGGCTCGGGCTCTGTCTGGCTTGCGCGCGACGAGCGAACCGGCCTCGAGGTCGCGCTCAAGATCATCGCGCGCGAGGGAAAGGCGGCCGCTCGCGCCGAGCGCGAGGCGGCGGCCGCCGCGCGGCTGCGCCACCCGGCCTGCCTCCGGGCGTACGACTTCGCGCGCGACGCGCGGCACGTCTACATCGCGTACGAGTACGTCCCCGGGCGCACCTTCCGCGAGGCGATGCGCGCGGGCGAGCTGCGCGACGCCGCCGCGATCGAGGCCTGCGCGCAGGTGTGCGACGGCCTCGCGCACGCGCACGCGGCCGGCATCCTGCACCGCGACGTCAAGCCGTCGAACGTCCTCCTCCAGGAGGAAGAGCGGCTGACGGCGCGGCTGCTCGACTTCGGCCTGGCGCGGATGGCGGAGGCCGAGACGCTGACCGCCCAGGGCGACGTGCCCGGGACGCTCGCGTACATCGCGCCCGAGCGGCTCGCAGGGGAGGAGACGACCTCCGCCGCGGACGTCTGGGCCGTCGGCGTGATGCTGTGGGAGGCGCTCGCAGGACGGCACCCCTTCTGGCAGGGCTCGATGCTCGACACGGCTCGGGCGATCGAGGCCGGAGCCCCGCCGCTCGCCGAGCTGCGCCCCGACCTGCCCAAGCCGCTCCTCCGCCTCGTCGACCGCGCGCTCTCGCTCGAGCCGGCGCGGCGGCCGCCGGCGCGCGAGCTCGCGCAGGCGCTCCGCGAGGCCGAGACCGCCACCAGGCGGCCGGAACCGCGGTCGAGCCGGCTCCCGGCGCGAGTCGACCCGGAGCGCGTCCTCGCGGCGGCGCTGGCCGCCGTGCTCGCAGGATGGACGACGAGCGTGCTGCCGTTCTGGCCGCACGGCTGGCCGCTGCTGCTCGCGGCGACTGCCGCGCTTGCGACGCTCGTCCGGGAGCGGATCGGGCTCGCGCTCGGGCTCGCCGCGCCGATCCTGCCGCTCGGCAACGTCTCGTCTGGCCTTGCGCTCCTCTACTCGGCACTCGCGGCCGCCTGGTTGCTCGTCTGGTGGCGGCAGCCCCGCTCCGGACTCCTCTTCGCGCTCGGGCCGCTGGTCGCGCCGGCCGCTGCGCTCGCCCTCCTGCCGCTCGCCGCGGCGCGCATCCGGCGCGGCGTCCGCCGCGCGCTCGTGGTCGCGGTCGGGGCGATCACGGCCGCCGTCGCGGCCGGGC
>JAVKST010000175.1:0-4159 GCA_039583515.1 Gaiellaceae bacterium | reverse complement strand
CTAGCGCGACCAGCCGTGCTCGAGCAGCTCGCGCGTCTCCTCGACACCGGTCGCCCAGACGCGGAGGACGTCCTCGTCGGGCAGCTGGTAGAAGTCGCCGTACTGACCGTCGCCGGCGGTCTCGCGCATCGCCCGCGGCCCGGCCGGGAGCGGCTGCTGCAGCGGCTCCTTGCGCTCGCGTGGCAGCTCCACGCCGGGCAGGCGCGTCCAGGGGAGGTTCTCCATCCACGACGCGTGGCTCGCGCCAGGGTCGAGCTCCTGCACGAGCGTCCAGACCGTCGGCCCGACCCACCAGTTGTGGAAGAGCACCTCCGCGTTCTCGTGGGCGGCGCCCACTCGCGCCGGCCGGAGTCGACGGGACCGTTTCCCCTAGGCGGCGAAGCCCGCTGTCGGGCCGTAGGGGAGGGCCGGCAGCACCGGGACTCCGAGCGGCTCGGCGGCTTCCGCCGCGACCCGCTCCGCATGCGCCTCGTCGCGCACGGCAGCGGCAGGGCGGCCCGGAGGAGGAGACGCGGCGCGCTGAGCGGCCTGTGCAGGTGCGTCGGGAGGTGCGATGATCGCCGCTCGTGAGCGTCCTGCCGCACGAATACGAGGAAGAGGAGGAGCTGCCGGCCTGGAGCCTGCCTGCGGAGGCGGTCGACCGGATCCGCGTGCCCGTGACGCTCCCCGACGAAGTCACGCGCGAGTGGGCGTGGGGCGGGTCGACGGGCGCCGGCGTGCGCGTCTGCATCCTCGACAGCGGCATCGAGCTCGACCATCCGCTCGTCGGCGACATCGAGCGCTCGGTCGCCGTGCTGCGGGGCGGGGAAGGCGAGCTCCGGGTCGTCGACGACGCAGAAGGCGACCTGTGCGGTCACGGCACGGCGTGCGCGGGCATCGTTCGTGCTCTCGCGCCGGAGTGCGTGCTGACGAGCGTCCGCGTGCTCGGCGCGGGCTACACCGGCGGCGGCGAGATCCTGCTCGCGGGCCTCGAGTGGGCGATCGAGCAGGGCTTCCACGTCGTCAACATGAGCCTCTCGACGACCCGCACGAAGTACGTCGAGCGCCTCCACGAGCTCGCCGACCGCGCCTACTTCCGGCGAGTCCTCCTCGTCGCGTCGGCGCACAACATGCCCGTCGAGAGCTTCCCCTGGCGGTTCGCGAGCGTCATCTCCGTCGGCAGCCACGAGGAGCCGGACCCGCTGACCTTCTACTACAACCCGACCCCGCCGGTCGAGTTCTTCGGGCGCGGCCTCGACCTCGTCGTGGCCTGGCTCGGCGGGACGACGCTTCGCTGCACGGGCAACAGCTTCGCGACGCCGCACATCGCAGGGATCTGCGCACTCGTGCTCGGCAAGCATCCCGAGCTGACCCCGTTCCAGCTCAAGAGCGTCCTCTACCAGACTGCGGCGAACGCGGGAGGCCAGGCGTGAGCGATCTCGAGGCCGCCGTCGCCGCCGGCGTGATGGGAGCGGACGAGGCACACCGCTCGCTCCTACAGGCGACGGTCGAGGTTGCGCGGGCGATCTTCGGCGCGAAGGCCGCGTCCGTCTTCCTGCTCGACGAGGCGGCGGACGAGCTCGTGTTCGAGGCGGTCGCGGGGGAGGGGGAAGGGGACCTGATCGGGCTGCGGTTCCCGGCCGGCACGGGGATCGCCGGCTGGGTGCTCACGACCCGGCAGCCGCTCGTGATCGACGATCTCAGCGCCGACACGCGTTTCTCGCGCCGGGCGGCGGAGTCGACGGGGTACGTGCCGAAGAACATGATGGCCGTCCCGCTGCTGGTCGAGGAGCGCGCGCTCGGAGTGCTCGAGGTGCTCGACCGGCCGCCGGAGGCGCGCGTCCGGCTGGCCGAGATCGACCTGCTCGGCCTGTTCGCGAACCAGGCTGCGATCGCCCTCGACCTGCTCCAGAAGGCGCGGCGGGCGCGCGAGGCGCTCGCGGGGGAGGGGCGTCTCGCGCCGGTCGCCCGCATCGCCGGCCGCCTCGACGAGGACGACCGGGGCGCGGCGCTCGAGCTGCTGCAGGCGCTCGAGAAGCTGTTGCGGTAGCGAAAGCTCTACCCCAGCAACGCCCCCGCGGGCAGCCGCGAGACGACGACGCTCTCCGCGGCCTCGAGCGTCGGTGCGTGACCCGTGACCGCGGCCAGGAAGTCGTCCCGCGCGATCGCGTAGAGGCGGAGCTCCTCGGGCGCGCGGACGGTCGCCGTCCTCGGCACGTCGCGCAAGAGCGCGATCTCGCCGAAGAAGTCGCCGGGACCGAGTTCCCGAGGCGTCGCGGCGTCGAGCTCGACCGTCGCGTGGCCGTCGGCGATGACGTAGAAATGGTGGCCCGTCTCGCCACGAGAGACGACCGGCTGTCCCGGCGCCGCGCGCACCTCGGTCGCCCCGGCGGCGAGCCGCTCGAGCACCGGGGGCGGCAGCTCGGCCAGGAAGGCGATCCCGCGCAGAAGCGCGAGCGGCTCCACCGGGGGTTCCGCCTCGGCGTCGATCCGCCGCAGTGCCGGCAGGAGCGGCAGCAGCAGTGCGGGCACGAACACGCCGGCGGCGACGAGCCCTCCGCGCACGCCGAGCCAGGCGACGAGACCCGCCCCGGCGACGGAGCCGAGGGCCATTGCCGCGAGCATCAGGCTCTCGAGCACGGCGAACACGCGCCCGAGCACGCGGTTCTCCGCGGCTCGTTGCAGTAGCGTCGTCCCGTTCACGCCCACCAGCGTCGCCGTGGCGCCGATCACGCCGAAGAGGAAGAGCGCAGGCGGCAGCGTGGAGATGGCCGCGGCGGCGACGACCGGGACGCCCCAGAAGAGCATCCCGAGGGCGAAGCCGCCGGCGAGTCGCCGACGCGCCGCGAGCGCAGCCACCAGGACCGAGCCGGCAAGGCTGCCGACGCCCGCTGCCGTGTTCAGCCAGCCGACGCCGGCGTTGCCCGAGTGGAGCAGGCGCAGCGCGAACACGACGAGGAGCACCTCGAGGGCCCCTTCCGCGAGCGTGTGGGCCGTCGTCAACCCGACCACGACGCGCAGCGCGGGCCGGCGCAGCACCTCGGAGAAGCCGGCCGTGATCTCGGGCAGGAAGGGAGCCCGCTCGGCTCGTTCCGGCGCGGCGTCCCGCGGCACCTGCACGACGAACGCGGCCGACCAGACGAAGAGCGCGCCGTTGAGCGCGAAGACGGCGGCGGGCCCGCTGAGGGCGAGCAGGATGCCGCCGAGCGCGGGGCCGGCGAACATCCCCGCGCTCGAGATCGTGTTGCCCACGACGTTGGCGGCCGTCAGCTCCTCGGGCGTCCCGACCAGCGAGGGAAGGAGCGCCGCCTGCGCCGGCGCGTACGAGCCGGAGACCATCGTCGACGCGACCGCGAGCCCGAACACCGCGAGTGCCGGCCCGTTCGCGCTCGCGACGGCGGTCATCGCCGCGAAGATCCCCGCCCGTACGACGTCGGCGCCGAGCATCAGCCGCCGCCGCGACCAGCGGTCGGCGAGCACCCCGAGCCACGGCGCCGCGACCGCCGCGAGAGCGAAGCGGGCGAAGAAGAGGAGGCCGACGGCGCGCGCGCCGCCCGCATGGTAGGCGTACACGGGAAGGGCCACGGCGTATGCCCACGTCCCGAGGATCGAGCCGACTCCCGCCAGCTGGAGGTTCCGGACCTGCCGGTTCGCGAAGACGCGGCGGAAGGCGCCGAGCGACGAGGGCACGCGACTCACGCCCGGAGGATCGCAGCCTTTGTTGCGTGTTTGAAGACCTCGTGGGAAGATTCGTCGCCTGAGCCACGTCTAGAGCAGTGAGAGCGCCCACCGAGGGCGACAGGATTCCAAGGAGGAGCACGATGTCGGAAGAGGCGAAGCGGCCCGAGCAGGACGAGGCCGAGGTCGAGGCCCATCGGAAGGTCGGCTGGTCGGCGAACAGCGAGCCGGCGGCCGAGGGCGACGACGACGAGGTCGAGGCGCACCTGAAGCGCCCGAGCGCCCGGGAGGACTGAGCTACCGCGTTTCCCGCAAAGAGGCCCGGCCGGAAGCCGGGCCTCTTTCGTTTGCAGCCGCGGCTACTCCACGCGCGTAGCGACGGCCGCCGCCTCGGCCGCGGCCGCGAGCTGCTCCGCCTCGCGCACGCGAGGATCGTGCGCGGCGGCCGTCAGGTTGACCGCGACGAGCTCCCGCGCGCCGCGGGCGACGCCCGCGGCGAGCG
>JAVKST010000174.1:0-4225 GCA_039583515.1 Gaiellaceae bacterium | reverse complement strand
CTAGCCGCCGTCATCTGTTCCGCAAGCCTGGTTTCACTCGCCGCCGTAGCCCCTGCGGCCGCAACCGCGAAGCACACGACCACAGGAGCGCTCGCCGGCCGCACCAAGATCAACACCGGCTGCCCGGGCCCCGTATCCCCGGGCGGGTGCAACCCGTGGCACCCGTTGCCGCACGCGACATTCACCATCACCCGACTCAGTTCGGCAGCGGCGGAAATCGCGGCAACAACCCGCACCGTAAGAAGCAACTCCGACGCAGCCTTCCGCGTCCTACTCCGCGTCGGGTCCTACCTCGTCAAGCCGACCCCCGAAACGAACAGGCTAGGCGGACCTCAGCTCCGCGTACACATCGCCGCACGCGCCACCACCGAGACCACCGTCCGCTTCACCGCGAAGATCCGGCTCACCTGACCCAGGACAGACGGCCAAAGGCCACGAGCAGCGACTGACCCGGCGAGCCCGCTCATAGGCAGACCCACTCGCCTGACCGAAACCCGCGCCGTGGACTGGCAAAAGTTCGGCAACACTCCGCCGGCCCGATCTCGCGGTTGCAAACGCAAAGGGCCCCGTTTCCGGGGCCTTTCGGATAGCGGGGGCGGGATGTGGACAGATTTCCCCGACCGCGTCGCCTACCGCTTCACGGAGGTTCGCTCGCTGCAGCCGGTCGCGTAACATGTGGCCGGCCGCTATTCAGCATCTGCTTTCGTTTCGACGTCTTCGCTTCGGTGCACCCCAGTCCTCAGAACCGGTCTGCTTGGCGCCGGAGCCGCAAGCGGCGAGAGCGACGACGCCGGTCGCGATGAGTCCGGTCGCAGCGGTCTTCATCTGCCCATTCTGATGGCGCCGTCTCGTAACGCGCGTGCGCGACGCGCGCCGAACGGTTCAGGTGCCGATGGCGATGTCGAGGGCGAGGATGCCGAGGAAGGAGACGAAGAAGAAGGCAGCCATCACCGGCGTCTCCTTCTCCTCGTGGGCTTCGACGAGGAGTTCTTCGGTGACGAGGTAGACGAGTACGGCGAGTGCGAAGGCGATCACGGTGTCGAAGCCGAAGCCGGAGAGGCGGCCGAGGAAGTGGCCGGCGATGCCGCCGACGATGAGGAGCGTGGCGAGTGTTGTCGGGCCGGCTGCGACGGTGCGTCGGGAGCCGCCGGCGGCGCGCAGCTCGATCGCGGTGGTAGCGCCGAGGAAGGCCATTTCGAGCGCGAAGGCGGCGATGAAGACGAGGCCGCTGCCGGCGCCGAGCGCGAAGCCGATGCCGGTGACGATCCCGTCGACGAAGACATCGATGCCGATCGTCGCCAGCAGCCCTGCCTGTCTGCGTGGCCCTTCTCCGGCGGCGCGCTCGATCCGGTCGCTTGCGACGCGGACGAGCAGCATCGCGACGGCGCCCGCGAGGAAGCCGATCACGAGTGCCAGCAGCCGCTTCTTGCTGACGAGTTCGACGACCAGCTCGCCGGCAGCTGCGGCGAAGATCGCGCCCGCCGCCAGGTGGTGCAGCGCGCTTCGCGCGCTCGCACTGGGCTCTCGGATGAGAGCGACGGCGGTTCCGGCGAGGCTGACGCCGGCCGGGATCAGCAGGTAGAGGACGAGCAGCCCGAGCGAAGGCGCCACGGCTCAGTGTCCGTGGAAGCGTTCGCTCTCGTGGCCGTGATGCTCCTCAACCTCACCGATCTGCAACAGCCGCTCCGGGTCGCGCTGGTGGTCGACCTGCAGCGTCGTGTGGTTGATCTCGAAAGTCGAGTCGAGCAGCGCTTCCAGCTCCTGTCGGATCCGGTGGCAGTTGTCGCCGGGGCGGACGAGCACGTGTGCCGAGAGGGCCGGGAGGGCCGGGAAGCCGGAGGTGATCTCCCAGACGTGCAGGTCGTGTACCTCCGTGACGTTCGGGTGGGCGGCGAGCGCGTTTCCGACCTCGTCGATCCGGATTCCGCGCGGCGCCGCCTCCAGGAAGACGCGGCCCGACTCGCGCAGCAGCCGGTAGGAGGCCCAGAGCATGCTGGCGGCGACGCCGAGCGCCGCGATCCCGTCCGCGCGCAGGAAGCCGGTCCAGTAGATCACCGCGCCGGCGATCGCGGTCAGGATGAACGCGAACAGGTCGGTGAGGATGTGCAGGAAGGCGCCCTCGACGTTCAGCGACTGCCGGTTCGCCTTCGACAGCTGCCAGGTCGCGAGCAGATTGACGCCGATCCCGACGAGCGCGACGACGAGGATTGCGAGACCGCCCGCCTCGGGTGGGGCGATCAGACGGTTGATCCCTTCGTAGACGATCAGGCCGCCTAGGACGAGCAGCGTCAGCCCGTTCGCCTGCGCCGAGAGGATCTCGAACCGCTTCAACCCGAACGTGTAGCCGCCCTGCGGCGGCCGGGCCGCCAGCCGGATCGCGACCAACGCCAACGCGAGCGCACCCGCGTCGGTGAGCATGTGGCCCGCGTCGGCGAGCAGCGCCAGCGAGTGGACGAGGATCCCGACCGTGACCTCGGTCGCCATGAACGCGAGCAGTAGCCCGAGCGCGATCGCAAGCCGCTTCCGGTCTGCGTCCGGGCGGACGCCGTGCGAATGCCCGGCGTGCTCGTGGTCGTGATCGTGGTCGTGCGCCATCAGCAGCAGCCCTCGCAGCAGCCATCGGCGCGCCAGCTCTCCCAGCCTTCCTTCGCCGCGACCGCACCGATCGCGAGCGCCGCCGCCGGATCTGCCCACCACCAGCCCAGCGTCGCGTTCAAAAGCAGCCCCGCCAGCAGCGCCAGCGACAGGTAGGCGCAGATCTGGTTCTGCGCCGCCTCGCTCACCGTCGCCGCCGACGCGAGCCGCCGCCCGACCCGCCGCTTCGCCGCCGCCAGCAGC
Source organism: Gaiellaceae bacterium (assembly GCA_039583515.1). Taxonomy (GTDB): domain Bacteria; phylum Actinomycetota; class Thermoleophilia; order Gaiellales; family Gaiellaceae; genus Palsa-739. The sequence continues at coordinate 1,387 of JAVKST010000174.1, read as the reverse complement.
GGCATCGTCGGCGCCGTGAACGCCGCCAGGCCGATCCCCACCCAGCTCGTCCCGGGATGCTCCCCCAGCATGAGCGCCCGGATCGCCTCGACGCCGATATAGAGCACCAGCAACAGGTAGCTGGCGGCGACGAGCTGCTGCGCGCGCCGCTCCGCCCCCTGCGCGTGGCGCCGGCGGCCCGTGAACAGCCAGACGATCACGAAGCCCGCGAACGCCTCGATCAGCGAGTCGACGCCAAACGCCACCAGCGCCACGGAGCCGGCCGCAATCCCGGCGCCGAGCGCGATCCCGAACTCAACAGCGTGCCACGCGTTACCGGCCCAGGCGAGCAGCCGCGCCCGCCGCTCGAGCCCCCGTCGCTCCTCGTTCCCAGCAACGCTCGGGCGCGACCTCGCCGGCGCCAGCTGAATCAGCGACCCCTCGCGCGGCTCGGCCGGCTCAGCCACGCCCTGGCTTCTCATGCTCGACGTGCTGGAGCGCCACGTCGAGCAGCAGCCTGATGTGCGCGTCGTCGAGCGCGTAGTAGACGTTCCGACCCTGCTTCCGATAGCGGACCAGCCGCTGCGAACGAAGCAGACGCAAGTTGTGCGAACACGCAGTCTGCGAGAGCCCCGTGACCGCGGCGAGATCGCAGACGCAAAGCTCGCCCGCCTCCAGCAGCGCCGAGATCAGCCGCACCCGACCCGAATCGGACAACACGCGGAACGTCTCCGCCATGTCCTGGAACACCGACGCCTCCGGCAGCCGCGCCAACACCGCCTGCACCCGCTCCGGCTCCACGCACTCGACCTCACACCGGTCGAGCGGAACCACAGCCGCCTCCGACACCCGTGACACCTTCACAAACGTGAAGATACTCGAACCAGCACCCGTGCGCGCTCCGCACCGATCAGCCGATCGATTGTGTCCACGCCGTCTGGGCCACGAGCAGCCCGCGCGAGAGAACTACCGCAGCCCACGCATGGCGGTTGCCTGGCGCGTATGAGTCATCTGCGCGCGCCCGACGGACGGTTCTTTGCGAGCACGACGACGAGCACAATCTCGGCGAGGTCTTCGATGCCGTCGCGCTCGACAAGGACCTCGAAGACGACGAGCACAACCATCATCACGACCATGAGCACGACCACTCGCACGGGCTGGTCGACCGCTCGATCCTGCGCTCGCGCGCGGGTGTCAAGGCGGTAGCGTGGAGCCTCGCGATCCTCGGAGCCACGGCCGGCGCGCAGGTGGCGATATTTGCCTTCTCGAACTCGGTCGCGCTGCTCGCCGACCTGATCCACAACTTCGGCGACGCGCTCACGGCGATCCCGCTAGGTGTAGGGATCGCCTTTTTCTTGCGCAGCGTCCGCGATGAGAAGCTGGCCGGCCTCGCGGTCGTCCTCGCGAT
>JAVKST010000173.1:0-4306 GCA_039583515.1 Gaiellaceae bacterium | reverse complement strand
TCCCGATAGCGCAACTATCGAGACGGCCTGCGTCCTTGCATCGCTTGGTGCTCGCGACCCGGAAAGCGGGCAACGTTACCGGCCACATCACTAGCCGACGAGCGTCAGCTGCCAGTCGGGCCGATGCTGCGCGTCGAGCGAGAAGAGCAGGATCCGCTGCCACTGCCCCAGGCAGAGGGCGCCGTCCGAGAACGGCACCTGCTCCGAGCGCGGCCCGAGGAGCAGCGCGAGCAGGCGCTCGCGCGAGCGCACGGTCGACGGCACCATCCGCTCGAGCAGGCACTCGAGATCCTCGAAGAAGCCCGTCTCCCGCTCCTGCACGCGGACGAGCGAGAAGTCGTGCGTCGCATGGAGGTAGGCGATCCCCGACTGGACGTCCGCGGACGCAACCTCGCGCGAGACGTCGTTCGTGATGTCCATGACGGCCAGCGAGGGAAGGGCCGCGGCTATCGAATACGGAATCTCGATGCTCGTCATGCGCGTGCGACCTCCTTCGGGAGCCTGAAGTGGACGTCTTCCTTGGCGACCGTGATCTCCTCGGGCAGGGCGTAGCCAACTTCGGCGAGCCGCGCCCCCGTCGCACGCACGAGCTCCTCGGGCGTCGACGCACCGGCGGTGAGCCCGATCGTCTCGTGCCCGTTCAACAGCTCGGGATCCAGCTCGCTCTCGCCGTCGACGAGCGTCGCCTCCGCACCCGCGGCCTGCGCGACCTCGACGAGCCGCTGCGCGTTCGAGCTCGTCTCCGAGCCGATCACGAGCACGAGCGTCGCGCCCTGCGCGACCATCGCCTTCACGGCGTCCTGCCGGTTCTGCGTCGCGTAGCAGATGTCGTCCGCGTGGGGCCGCCGCAGGTCGCCCAGATGGTCCTCGAGCGCGTCGACGATCGGCGCGACGTCGTCGAGGGAGAGCGTCGTCTGCGTGATCACGGCCACCGGCTTGCCGGTGGCGAGCTCGCGCGCCTGCTCCGGCGACTCGATCACGACCGTCGACTCGGGGCGCTCGCCCATCGTCCCGATCACCTCGACGTGGTTCTTGTGGCCCACGAGCGCGACGAGGTGACCGCTGTCGGCGTAGCGTCGCGCCTCGGCGTGCACCTTGTTCACGAGCGGGCACGTGGCGTCGACGACGCGGAGGCCGCGCTCCTGGGCGTTCTCCTTCACCGAGGGAGCGACGCCGTGCGCCGACAGGACGCAGATCTCGCCCTCCGGGATCTCCGACTCGTCCTCGACGAAGACCGCGCCGAGTCCCTCGAGGCGGCGGACGACGTGCTCGTTGTGGACGATCTGGTGCCGGACGTAGACGGGCGGCCCGTGCTGCTCGAGCAGCCGCTCCACGATCTCGATCGCGCGGTCGACGCCGGCGCAGAACGAGCGCGGCGCGGCGAGGAGGACGCGGCCCCTCACTGTGTTATCGGCTCCGGCACCGGCCAAGCCGACGCCTCCGCCTTCAGATGCTCCGCCGAGCCTACGCATCTGCCACCGCCTCCTGCAGCGCGCGCAACGCCCTCAGCGCGTCGCGCATCGAGCGGAGCGCGTCGCCGCGTCGCGTGGCGATCCAGCGCAGCAGCCCGGCCACGTCCGTGCGGCCGTCGGGGCGCACCGTGCGGTCGACGCCTTCGACGGCGCTCGCGGAGTCGTCGGAGATTGCGCGGACGACGCCCGCCAGCCGGCCGCTGCGCGCGAGCACACCGCTCTCCATGTCGACGGCGTCGGCGCCGCTCGCCTCGCGCAGGCGCGTGCGCTCGGACTCGTCGTGGACGAGGACGTCGCCGCCGAGGACGACGCCGTTGCGCGCGCCGCGGATGCCGAGGCCGGGCCCTTCCCAGAGGGTGCTGCCGGTCGGGTCGACGACCCGCGTCGCGTCGAGCACGTCGCCCACACGCAGTTCGCCGAGCGAGCCGGCGAGGCCGAACGACACCACGCGCCGGTCGGGAACGCCGTTCGCCACCCGCACGCCGACGCGCACCGCGGGCAAGCCTGCCCGCCGCGCGACCCGCTCCTCGGCTGTGGTGGCGCAGGCCCAGGCGACGGCTTCGAGGCTCAGCCGGTCAGCGTCCACGCAAGGCTCCGCACGGTCTCCTTCAGGCTCCTCGACGCCTCGTAGGCCGCCGCGGGCTCGAAGCCGCAGTGGATGCCGCAGTGCTCGCAGCGCGGATCGTTCCCGGGGCCGTACGCCTCCCAGTCCATCCCCTCGAGCAGCGCCTCGTAGGTGGGGAAGATGCCGTCGGTCAGCAGGTAGCAGGGGCCCTTCCAGCCATAGGGGTTGCGAGTGATCGAGCCCCAGGGCGCGCATTCGAGCTCGCGGTCGCCGGTGAGGAAGTCCTGGTAGATCGGCGAGGCGATCCAGCGGTAGCCACCCGCGCGCGCCGCCGTGCGGATCGCGCGGAACTTCTCCTCGTGCTCGTCCCGCGTCATCGTCAGCGCCGGGTCGATCTGGGAGTACTGGTAGCCGGGCGCGATCATCATCCCGTCGATGCCGACCTCGTGGGTGAGGTAGCGCATCATCTCGATCACGTCCTCGACCTGGGTCTCCTTGAAGATCGTCGTGTTGGTCGTGACGCGGAAGCCCCGGGCGCGCGCGTTGCGGATCGCGTCGACGGCGATGTCCCAGAGCCCGGGGTAGTCGCAGACGTAGTCGTGGATCTCGCGCATCCCGTCGAGGTGGACGACGAAGCTGAGACGGTTCGACGGCTCGAACCAGTCGAGGCACTGCTCGAGCCGGAGCGCGTTCGTGCAGAGCTCGATCGTCTTGCGCAGGTCGAGGACGCCGGCCACGACGTCCTCGACGCCCTTGTAGACGAGCGGCTCGCCGCCGCAGATCGAGACCACTGGCGCCGGGCACTGGACCGCGGCGTCGATGCATTCGTCAACCGACAGCCGCGCGCGGTTCGACTCGTACTCGCGGATCTTTCCGCAGCCGATGCAGGCGATGTTGCACGCGAGGGTCGGCTCGAGCATCAGGACGAGCGGATAGCGCTCTCCTTTCCGCTGCTGTGACGCGACATACCGGCCGATCTCGACCGTCGATTGAATCGGGAACTTCATTCACCAAGCCTTTCTCTCAGTCGTCCTAGAGCCAGCAGGGGGAACGTGATGCGGTAGAGGTGGTACCGGATCATGAAATCGAGCGGGAATCCCGTCCCCGTGAAGTGCTCCTCCTCCCAGTCGCCGTCGGGGCGCTGCGCGCCGCAGAGATAGTCTGCCGCTCTGCGAGTGGCCGAATCCTCAGCGTTTCCTGCGGCCACGTAGGCCAGCAATGCCCAGGCAGTTTGCGACGGAGTTGCGAACCCCGACCGCCCGCGCCACTGCGGCTCGGCGTAGGAGCGGATGTCCTCCCCGAACCCGCCGTCCTCGCGCTGCACCGAGTCGAGCCAGGCGACGGCGTTCCGCATCGCCGGGTGGTCGTGCGGGACGCCGCCGGCCTCGAGGCCGGGCAGCGCTGCGCCGGTGCCGTACAGGTGATTCACGCCCCAGCGGCCGAACCACGAGCCGTCGCTCTCCTGCTCGGCGAGCAGCCATTCGACTCCACGGCCGACGGCGTCGTCGTGGCCGCCGATCGTCGCCAGCGTCTCGAGCGCGTGCGCCGTCACGTCGGCGCTCGGCTCGTCGGTCACCTTGCCGAAGTCGCAGAACGGGATCTTGTAGAGCCACATCGCGTTGTTGTCGACGTCGAAGGCGCCCCAGCCGCCGCCGCGGGACTGCATCCCGACGAGCCAGTCGAGGCCGCGGCGGATCGCCTCCTCCTCTCCGATCCCCATGCCGTGGAGCGCGAGCGGCAGGACGGCCGTGTCGTCGACGTCGGGGTAGTTGTCGTTCTCGTACTCGAACGCCCAGCCGCCGGGGGCGAGGTCCGGCCGCCGGATCGCCCAGTCGCCCTTGACGCGCACCTCCTGCGCGAGCAGGTACTCGCCGGCGCGCACGAGCTGCGGGTGGTCGTCGCGGACGCCGCACGCGCGGAGCGCGAGGAGCGCGAGCCCCGTGTCCCACACCGGCGACTGGCATGCCTCCGGGCGGAGCCGGTCGCCGTCGTCCACCATGAAGCCCTGCCAGCCAGCCACGGCCTTCCCCAGCGTCGGGTCGTCGAGCCCGTAGCCGAGCGCCGCGAGCGCCACGATCCCCCAGACCCACGGTGGCTGGATGCCGCCCCAGGAGCCGTCCGCCTCCTGCCGCTCCCGGATCCAGCGCTCGGCGACCGCGAGCGCGCGGCGGCGTAGCGCCGTGGGGCGGCGCGGACGGCGCGTCCTGCCGGGGACGGCGCCGATCGCGCGCAGGTCGACGTCCGCGGGCCGTACGGGACGGAGCGACTG
>JAVKST010000172.1:0-4510 GCA_039583515.1 Gaiellaceae bacterium | reverse complement strand
TCGCCGCCGCCGAAGCAAAACACCGGATCGCAGCCTGATGACATTACGAGTCCAACCAAACTTCAAGGGCCAGTAGCAGGGTATGTCGAGCGGCTGGCGGCGCAAGTCGGGGTTCCGAGCGCCGAAGTGGCGCGTTTGCGTTGGGCGGCTCGTCTCCACGATCTGGGCAAGATCGTTATCGACGAGGCGACGCTGCGGAAGGACGGGCCGCTCGATCTGGCCGAGTGGGAGCGAATGCGGCGTCACCCTCGCCTCTCGGCGAGGTTCCTACTCCGCTTCAAGTTCGCCGCCGCGGCAGCGCGCGCCGTGGAGTACCACCACGAACGTTACGACGGCGACGGTTACTACGCGATTCCCGCAGCCGAGGTTCCGCTCGCGTCCCACTTCCTGATTGTTGCCGACAGCTACGACGCGATGACCAGCGACCGACCCTACCGGCGGGGCTTGGCGCCCGCTGAGGCGCTCGAGCAGATCGAGGCAGGCAGCGGGACGCAATTCCATCCCTCGGTGGCGAAGGCATTTGTCGCCGCCCAGCGTGGCACCGACCCACTCGCCGTCTTGACATCTGAGGAAGCCGCCGCCCTGCGGCGTGTTTCGTTGCGCGCGCAGAGATCTCGTATGCTGCGGGGCTCCGGTATGCAGGAGCTCGCGGTGGCCGGGATTGTCTTTGCGCTAGCAGCTGTCGGCCTCCACCACTTCGTCGCGGCTATTCCCGGGGCTGTCGCCGCGCTCTGCGCTGCCGAGTGTCTGCGCCGGCGTGACTCGCTTCGAGGCCGTCTCGCCGTCTCGCTCTCGCAGGCGCTGATCGCTGGCCGAGATCCCGACACCGCCTTCCGCTCGTTCGTCGATCGTCTCGCCGGGACGACTGTCGTCAACTGGGCAGGAGTGATGCGCTGGGACGATCGCGTCTTCAGCGGCGGCCTCGAGCGAGAAGTTGGGTTGTCGGGCAGCGGTCCGGAGCCGGCGGTGCTTCAGACGTGGCTGATGCGCGAGCACGAGTCGGCGGAAGGTAGGGTCGTACTTGCTCGCGGAGAGGAGATTGGCTGCCACGGCGTCGTCGCCGTGGCCCCCATCGCCGGAGACGGCGACGTCAGCGGGTTCGTCGTCATCGTGTTCGGCCATTCGTTCGGCAGTCACGTGGAACTGGCGCTGCAGGACTGCCTCCGGTCACTCTCGCAGCTATTGCCCGAAGAGCCACGCCCGTCGCGGCAGCGGCTCGAACTCGCTGCGGCACGCTGATGTTTCTTGTACCGAGCATCGCCGTCGGCTTCGTCGTAGCGCTAGCGCTCGGTGGCCGACCGAGGCGGCTGTTGGATTTGCAGCTGCGTGCTGCCTGGGCCGCCCCGCTGGCGCTTGCGGCACAAGTCCTGGCCTTCTCGCGCTTCGTTCGGCTGCCGCCGGAGTCGCAGACTATCCATCTCCTCAGCTACGGCCTCCTTGCGATGTTCGCGGTTCTGAACCGGCGAATCCGTTCGCTCCTGCCCGTCGTCGCCGGGATGCTCCTCAACGGACTGGCCATCCTGGTCAACGGCGGCGTCATGCCACTATCGGCCGCTGCTGCGCGGGCAGCCGGAATCAGGGTCGCCGCCCACTCGAACGTTTCGACGCATGCGACGCACCTTCGCATCCTCGGGGATATCTTTGCGCTGCCGCCGTCGTTCCCGCTGTCAAACGCGTTCTCGGTCGGCGACATCCTCATCGGCGTCGGGATGATCGGCTTCATAGCAGTGCATTCGCTAGACCGCTCAGAGAACGCAGTCAGTGTGGCGCGACTGCTCTCCCCGCTTCGCCTCTCGAACTTCCGGCTCCTTGCTGCCGGACGCCTGATCTCACAGATCGGCGATTGGCTCACGCTGACCGCGATCGTCGGCTGGATGTTCGCCCACACGCATTCCACCTACAGCGTCGCCACGGTCCTGCTCGTGCGGATGGCGCCCGCGGTTCTCGGTGGCGGGTTCGCGGCCATGATCGTCGACCGTTTGCCAAAACGCGGGCTTCTGGTTTCGGTTGAACTCGGCCGTGCCGCCTTCATTGCGGCAGCGTTCTTCGCCGTCACGACCGGCCGCACGAACGAAATGCTGGTCGCGTTGTTCGTGTCGGGGATCTTGGCCGCAATGTCAACTGCGGCCGTTCCGGCGCTGGTGCCACGCTTCGTTGGCGATGACCAGTACGAATCCGCCGACGCCGGACTTGGCATCGCGGACAATACGGCGGCCGCGATCGGTGCACTGGGCGGTGGTCTTGCGCTTGCCACCGTCGGCGTCAAGGCCGCCCTGATTGCCGACGTCTCGACCTTCGCGCTCGCCGCACTGTTGTACGCGGGACTGCGGATCGAGCCCGGGGCACCAGAACGCACCGCCCGTGCCGTGGGGCGACTGTTCGGCGTCCGCTACATGCTCGGCAAGCCACGTCTGGTCGTGCTCATCGCGTCCTTCGGCGCAGCCACCCTCGCCACCGGACTGGTCAATGCGACGCTTCCGCATTTCCTCCAAACGCGAGCCGGCCTCGGCGCAGGAGCCTACGGCTATGCCCTCGCCACGATCACCGCCGGTCTCGCGCTCGGCCAGATCGGCGTCGGGATGCTGCGACTCGGAGCAGGCGCCTCTCGCTGGATCGGCTGCGGCCTTGCCTTAATGGCCGGGCTTCTTGCGTTGCTGGCCTTCGAGAAGCACGCGCCCACGATCATCCTCGTGCTGTTGGCGATCGGCATCGTGGACGGAACAACCGACATCGTGTTCGAGACCGTGATCCAGCGTGAGGCCGAGCCTCATGTACTCGGCGCGATCTTCGGCCTTGCGGGCGCATTCATCCGCACGACAATGATCGTGTCGGTAGCGATCGCACCGATCGCGAACCGCATCCTCAACGTGACGCACGTCTTGCTCGTCGCCGCGGTTTTCCTCGGCGTTGCGGCGCTCGTAGCGGCTTTCAGCCTCTTCCACGCGTCCGACCACGAGCAGGACGAAGCGGCCGAGCCAGGTCACCTAGTCGTTGACGTCTTCCGGGGCGGTGTCCGGCGACTCGGTGACGATCTCTCTCTGCTCGTGTGGGGGGACCTCGTTCCGATCGCCGACGCCGCCGCGAACACCGTCGCCGGCGAAGGCATCGCGGTGGAGGTGGTGGATCTGGGTGCCGGCGACGACCCGTGGGACAGGAACGCGGTCATGGACACCGTCGCCAAGACCTCGAAGGTGCTGATCTTCGGCAACGGCGGACGGGACACCGAACTCGCCGCCGTCATCGTCGAGGAGGCGTTCGAACACCTCGACGCGCCAATCCGGCGCCTAGACAGCGCCGATCCGAACGTCCTCGCCACACGCCTCCGCGAACTCGCCGCCTATTGATCGCGTACGACCACGGCGCTGAACGTCACCAGTATCTGCGGTGGCGGCGCCGGTGCCCGAGTCCGAATAGCCCGAGGGGCACGAACAGCAGCGGCAGAAAGATCACGTGACCGGCTGTGACGAGGAAGACCAGCAGAGCGATCGCTAGTCCGAAGCTGAGTGCGCGGATCATTCGCGGGAGGACGGTTTCATGGGGACGGATTCCCGTCTCCCACGAGGTCGGATCGCCTAGTCGCCTGCACGCCCGAGCGCCGAGTCGGCGCCGTCCTTACCGGGGATGTCGCTGCTGTCCGACCAGTAAGGGTCGCGGCTGCCGGACTTGGCAAGGCCGCGGCTGACCATCGCCCAGAACTCGGTCGTCTTGAGGGAGTGCTTGGTCTCGCTGGTGAGCCGCACCAGCATCCCCCGCCCGTTGCCCCGCCCGTAGGGGGCCGTGCACTTGGTGTAGCCATTGGGTCGTCCTCTCGATTCGATCGGGACGTGCGTTGTTGCACGAGAGCGAGGCGTCAAACCCGAGGCATCGGAGGTGAAACCGTCGAGGTGCTCACTCGCAAGGGTGATCTGCCTCGCCTGGGCCAGTTCGGGAATGACGCTCGAGCTAGGGCGCGGGGTGGATCGAGGTGAGGGTGTTCAGGACAGCAGCGCGGTCGTGAGGCGGCGCTGCCCGGCCGCTCCAGAAGAAGACTTCGTAGAGCTCCTTGTGGAAGGTGAGGTAGCCCCAGCGATACCCTCGTGCTCCATTCCTCAGGTGCTCTTGGGACCATGGTTGGTCGAGGCTGAGCGGCAGATGTAGCCGCGCGGGCGGATCTACCCCGATGCCGAACCAGAGCGTGAGTGCAAGCGCGACTCTGTTCGCGGGCGGTCCCCTGGAAGAGAGCCGCGACCACTTGTCAAAGGCGCTCCTCGGACCAGCTCTCAGCCGGTAGTCGGCGATGGCGACGCCGATGGCCGGTGGCCGGGTGCCTTTTCGGTAGATGCCTCCTCGGATGGCGTACCGGTGGAAGCCCGGAGGAACCGGAACAGCGAGCGCTCCCGCCGCCTGCACGTGTTTCTGTGGGACGACGTAATCCCGCGGCGAGATGGTGGCCCTATGGCTGCCGCCGCAGGCGGACAGCGCAAGCGTTGCTGCGACGAGGACGGCTGGCCCGCTCAGGTGCTTCATCTAG
>JAVKST010000171.1:0-4678 GCA_039583515.1 Gaiellaceae bacterium | reverse complement strand
CGCCTACCCGTGCGAGCCGCAGCGAAAGCCATTCACGCCGGCGTCGGTCGCGCAGAAAAACGGCGGTACCGGCGGCGATCAGGAGGAGAAGCAGAATCCCTACCAGCTGGGAAAGCCCGACTGCCACCAGCAGCCCGCAGAAGAAAAGAAGCAGAGCGGCACCGACCCCACAACGGCGACGCAGCTGCGCCGCACGCGCCGAACCGTCACGCAGAGACGGGAGGCACGGCAGGTCGTTCCGAAGCGTCGCCATCGACATCACCTCCGATCTCATCCAGGCACAGGGATATGACCCTTCCCCGCTGGCACCGCGTCTCCTCCCCCGAGACGACGCTGACGCTCACCACCACGCAGCCCGAAGGACGCCGCTTCCGGGGCGAGCTAGACGGTTGATGCCACGGGATCAGGCGGTGTAGTCGACGAGTGCTCGGTTTGGGCGTCCGAGTTGGCGGTTGAGGCTGATGCAGGCGGCGAGGGAGTGTGAGCAGGTCTTTGCAGGTCGAGAAGACGGACTCGATCCGCTGCCGGATCGGGGCGAGGTGCGGGCCTCGCTGCGGTTCGTTGCGGCGTGCGGGGCGGTGTACGCTCGCGCCGAGCAGGCCGACCTGGTCGGCGAAGGCGCGGCCGGCGTAGCCTTTGTCGCAGATGATCGTCTCGCCGCCTCGCAGCGCGCGTGGCAGCAGCGTCAGCGCGACCTCGCGCTCGGGGCGGTCGGCGGCGACGACGGCCGCCGCGCGTGGGGTGCCGTCGGGGGCGCAGGCCAGGTGCAGGCGCACGCCCGGAACCAGCGCGAGTGGCTGCGCGAGTAGCCGTAGCCGCAGACGTCGGCGAGCTGGGAGCGGGGCACCGTCTCGAGCGAGCGGCCGCACTCGACCGGGGTCGAGTCGAGCAGAACGACATCGTCGGCCGCGCCGGGGCTCTGGCTGGCGAAGACGCCGCTCAGCCACTCGGATCGTCTCGGCGAGCCGCTCCCGCCGCTTGTGGAAGGCGTCCTGGCTCGGCAGGACCGGGAACAGGTGCCCGAGCTGCCGGCGAGCCGCCTTCAGAAAGCGGCGGGTCGCTGGGCTTGCCCATCAACGCCTGGGCGACACAGAGCGTCACGATCTCCGCGTGGAGAGCTTCCGGCGCGCGTTCGCTCTGGGCGGCGGCAGCAGGTCGTCAGCCGTGCAGTAGACACTGATCAGCAGCAGGTCGAGGTCGGCGTCGATCGTGGCCTCCGGGTCGACGGTGTCGTTGACACCGCCGACTTCGACCTGCCTCTCTTGCTCCCTATCCGCCCCGCCTACGCCGTAGCATCAATCATCTAGAGGTTGAGAAAGCTCTAGCGCTTGCCGGAGCCCCGGCAGTTACATCATGGCATGATGTAATCGTGGGTCGTCGCCTCAAAGCCCCATCGGAGAGCGAGCTTCAGCAGGCTGCGGCTTTCCGTTCCGCTATTCGTCGCTTTCTCGCTCGGACCGAAGACGTTGCGAGCGCCGCTGGCCTGACGCGACAGCGCTACGACCTGCTCCTTGCGATCAACACCGGGCAGGAGGAGACCTCGACCGTGGGCGAGCTGGCCAGCCGGCTCTCCCTGCGCCAGACGGCGGTGACGGAGCTCGTAAAGCGCGCGGAGGAGGCAGGGCTCGTCGAGCGCGCGGTGTCTGAAGCAGACCGGAGAGTCTTCGTGCTTCGCCTGACGAGCACGGGCGAAGAACGGCTCCTGCAGGCGTTCGTCGGCCTGCGTGAGGAGCGGCGTCAGTTGGTCGAGGCGCTGGCGGCAGTGGATCCTCGGTTCCGCGACGTCGCACCGAGCGGAGGTGAGATGCGCGCGCGATGACGGCGGTGCGAAACACCGTCGCTGTCCCGGCTGGGGGTCGGCTCGCTCGCACGCACGAGTGGCTGCGCGCCACCTCGGGAGGGCTGGTCGCGCTGGCTCTTCTGGTCGGAGGAGGCGCCGGGGCGGGTGCGGTCGTCTTCCGCTACCTCATCCTCGGCTTCACGTACGTGTTCACGGGTCACCGTGACTACAGCGCTGCCGGCCGCGCGGCCTACGGCTACTTCCACGGTCTCGGGTTTTGGTTTGTCGTCTTCACGCCGATCATCGGCGGCCTGCTCTACGGGCCGCTGATCTACCTCTTCGCCCGTGAAGCCCGTGGCCACGGCGTTCCCGAGGTGATGCTCGCGGTGGCCGAGCGGGGCGGGCGTATCCGCCCGCAGGTGGCGGTGATCAAGTCGCTCGCTTCGGCGCTTTGCATCGGCTCGGGCGGCTCGGTCGGCAGAGAGGGGCCGATCGTCCAGATCGGCTCCGCGCTCGGCTCCACGCTCGGCCAGCTCACGCGCGTTCCCGAGTCGCGGCTACGCGTCCTGGTCGCCTGCGGGGCGGCGGGCGGGATCGCGGCCACGTTCAACGCGCCGATCGCCGGCGTGTTCTTCGGCTTGGAGCTGATCCTGCGCGACTTCGAGGCCGAGTCGTTCGGGGTCGTCGTGCTCGCGTCGTTCGTCGCCGACATCATCGGCCGCGCCGCCTTCGGCTCCCACCCGTTTCTCCACCTGCCGGCCTTTCAGCTGCACTCGCCGATCGAGTATCCGCTCTACGCCGGACTCGGCCTCGTCGCGGCACTCGTCGGCGTGGCCTTCATCCGCATCCTCTACGGATTCGAGGACGTGGCCGACCGGATCTGGCGTGGCCCGGAGTGGTTGCGTCCGGCCGCAGGCGGCGGGCTGCTCGGGCTTCTCCTGCTCGCACTGCCCGAGTTGTACGGAGTCGGATATCCGCCGCTCGAGCACGCCATTCGCGGCAACTACGTCGTGTGGCTGCTGCTTGCCCTGCTCGCCGGCAAGGTCGCCGCGACCAGCCTGACCATCGCGATCGGCGGCTCGGGCGGCGTCTTCGCACCCTCGCTGTTCATGGGGGCCATGCTCGGCAGCGCCTACGGGAGCGGCGTCCACCACCTCCTCCCCAACTTGACAGGGCCCGCCGGCGCCTACGGGCTCGTCGGCATGGGCGCCGTGTTCGCCGGAGCCGCGCGCGCCCCGATCACCGCCGTGATCATCATCTTCGAGCTCACCGGCGACTACCGGATCATCCTGCCCTTGATGTTCGCGATCGCCCTCGCCGCCGGCATCTCCAACCTCCTCAGCCGCGACACCATCTACACGCTCAAGCTGCGCCGCCGCGGCATCGACATCATGCGCGGCCGCGGCGCCAACCTCATGCAACTCCTCCACGTCCGCGACGCAATGCAGCCGCTGCCGGCAGCGCTGCCCGCCGAGACGACCCTCAACGAAGTGATCGCGCGCCTCGGAGAGGCTGCAACGGACGGACTGCCCGTCACCGACACCGACGGCGTCTACCGAGGAACCATCAGCTCCCAGCAAGTCGAAGAGGCGATGCGCGAGAACGCGCTCGACGCCCGCGCCGGCGAGCTCGCCCAGGATGTGCCAGCCCTCGTCGACGGACAGACGCTCGAGGAAGCGCTGTCCGCCCTACTTCGCGCCCGCTCGGGCCTTCCGGTCATCGACGGGAGTGGCAAACAACCGGTCGGCTGGCTGACCCATCTCGACGTCCTACGCGCCTACAACTCCCGCCTCCAGCAAGGAATCGACCAGGCGGAGCGGCAGCCCGCAGCCGAGACGCGCCACCACGGGGTCGGCCGGCTCGGCAGCACACTCGCCCGCCTCCGCGGCTACCGCATCGTCGACCTCGAGCTCGCAACACCACGGCCACCCGTCGGCCTCCGGATCTCCGACCTCCCCTGGCCAGCACATTCCACCATCCTCGCCATCCGCCGTGGCGATCAAGCGTTTCAACCCGAGCCAACCGAGCGCCTCAAGCAAGGCGACCGGCTCACCATCCTCCTTCCATCGGCAGCCGCCGACGAGCTTGTCGACACCATCACGAGCAACTGAGGCACAGATTCGACGACCTGGTTTGAGAGCTGTCCAGTCTGCCTCAACGAGGGTCTCCAGTTCTCGTGCGTCATATGAGTGTTGACGGTAAGGCGCGTCGACCATCGACGTCCGGAATGCACAGAGCAAAGTGGCGATGGGCTGCCTGACCAAACCGGTGATCGTGGAGCACTTATGGAGCGGAGCGGGCGCAACGGCGGCAACCGGTCGCAAACCGACCACCCCGATAAGCGCTCAAACAAGCCATCTCGCAACCGTCGGCAACCCCCAGGCAACGGCCGAAGACCGCATGGTAAGGAGGGAGTCGACGGTTCGAGTCCGTCAGAGGGCTTGAAGTACCTGCAAATCCGCATCTTCTATTGTCTGATCTGATACAGAAGAGCACCTCCATAGCGGCATCTTCAGCGACTGTCCGCGGCGTCGGATTTCGAAAGTCGCTGCAAATCGCAAAATCGTCCGAAGCTGGAGCACCTCCCTGCGAAGGAGCTGATCCGCCACCGACGCGCACCGCTTCTCACTGCTCGCTTCCGGACAGGTCCTGGGGACGTCGGCTCCTGGGCGAGGAGAGTCGCGCCGCGTCGGTCGACGATGCTGCGCGATCGTGCGTACGATCCCGAGCTGGCCGCCGATCTCGATGCGATCGCCAACCTCGAGCGGCTGCTCACGGCTGAGATGGCCGGTCGCCGACCACCTCGTCGCCATTGCGACGCTCATAGCGATAGTCGACCCCAGCCACAGAGGACCAGGACGATACGCGGGCCGAAGCCGCTATTGCTCCTGCGGGCAA
>JAVKST010000170.1:0-4763 GCA_039583515.1 Gaiellaceae bacterium | reverse complement strand
CCAGGAGCCGTCCGCCTCCTGCCGCTCCCGGATCCAGCGCTCGGCGACCGCGAGCGCGCGGCGGCGTAGCGCCGTGAGGCGGCGCGGACGGCGCGTCGTGCCGGGGACGGCGCCGATCGCGCGCAGGTCGACGTCCGCGGGCCGTACGGGACGGAGCGACTGGGCGACCGCGAGCGCGACGAACGTCTGGCGCGCCCAGCAGGCGAAGTCGTAGATCGAGAACGGCGCCGAAGGCGGCAGGAGGACGAGCTCGGGCGGGATCGGCACCATTCGCTGCCACGGCCACTGGCCGAGGAGCGCCATGAAGCATTTGGTGAAGAGGCGGCTCCTGGGAATGCCGCCCTCGCCGCGGATGTACGCGAGCGCCTTCGGGCCCGGATCCACTCCGGCGAGGCGGCAGGCGACGTAGGCCTCGATCGACGTCGAGAGGTCCGGCGGGCCCTCGAACCAGATCGACCACGTCCCGTCGTCGCGCATCCGCGCCATCAGCTCGTTCGCGATCCTGCGGTCGAGCTCCGGCGTCCGCAGCGCGAGGAGGTGGTTCCAGAACAGGTGCTGCGCAGTCATCGTCACGTTCGACTCCAGCTCGCCGACCCAGACCCCGTCCGGCCGCTGCAGCTCGAGGAGGCGGCGGGCGCCGCGTTCGATGGCGGCGTCGACGCGGGTCAGCTCGGCGGTGGCGGTCACGCGCTAACCCTGCCGGAAATCGTGCTCAAGATGTGCTGAGCCGCCCTCCGGCCGCTGCGGATCGCGCTCTCCATCGTCGCCGGCCAGCCGGTGTCGGTCCACGTCCCGGCGCGGGCGACGTTCGGCCGCCCCGTCTCGACGCCGGGGCGCCGCACGCCGGGTCGGAGCGCGACGGTCGCATACGGCTCGCGGCTGACGCGCGACCACAGGAGCTCGGCGTCTCCGAGCCGCTCCGTCAGCTGGCCTGCAATCCGCCCGACCAGCTCGCGCCCGCGTACCTCGAGCAGCTCGGGGACGCCGCTTGCGACGACCGTGAGGTACTGGCCGCGTTCGGGCCGGTGGCCGGTGAGCGCGCCGCGGTCGAAGACCCAGTGCGCGTCCGAGGCCAGCAACGCCGCGAGCGGCCGCTGGAGGAGCGTCCGGTCGAACCAGAGGTGGACGCTCACGATCGGCGAGTGGTCGAGTTCCGGGTCGCGCTCGCCGAGCAGGCGTGCGCTCTCGGCCGGCGGGACCGCCACGACGACGGCGTCTGCGTCGAGCCCGTCGAGGGAGGCGACGCGCGCGTCCGTCAGCACGGTGGCTCCCGCCGCTTCGAGCGCACGGCCGGCCGCGTCGCCGTGCATCCAGGCGAGTGGCTTCAGCGGCAGGATCAGGTCGCTGTTCGCGCGAGGGCCGAGCAGCGCCCTGCGCACGGTGAAGAGGCCGGCGGCCCCGTCCGCCTCGTCCGCTGGCAGGTTGAGCGCCGGCCGGACGAAGACGTCCCAGAAGCGAACGACCGCCGCGTCGCTCGCGCCGAGCCGCCGTAGCAGCATCCCGAACGTCTCGCCCGGCCGGGGCCACGCATTCCGGCAACGCGCCGTGACGAGCGGGATGCGGACGCGGTCGCTCCGGCCCAGATGCCGGTAGCGCAGCAGCGCCGGCAGGGTCGGCTCGATGGCCGCGACGGTGCCGTCCTCGCCGACCACCGGCAGCGCGAGACGCGTGCGCAGCACCGAGGCGGACTCCCCGACCCGGTCGAGGAAGCGCAGGTACTCGACGAAGCAGCCGAGCGCGATGTGCTGACCGTTGTCCGGCGGCGGCTGCGGGTCCTCGCCGCGCTCCGGCAGCGTCTGGACGGCGCCGCCGAGCGTCGGCCGCGCCTCGAGCAGCGTCACCTCATGGCCGGCGTCGACGAGGTCGAGAGCGGCGGCGAGGCCGGCGAGGCCTCCCCCCACCACGGCGACTCTCACGAGAGCAGCTCCCTCGCCACGACCGCGAGCTTGCGAGGCGCCGAGAGCCGCGCCTTGGGGCCGAAGACGTCGAAGCCGCGGGCCTCGATCGCGTCGAGCGTCGCGCGGTAGAGGCCGGCGAAGGTGCCGACGCAGAGGGCGCTGCGGCGGTCGAGCGTCGCGAGCAGGCCGAGCCCCTCGGCGAGGTGCGCGCGCGCGCGAACGGCGTGGAACTGCATCAGCTCCACGAACTCCGGCGTGTGGGCGAGCTCGGTGACGCCGAACGCCGCGAGCTCGTCCTGAGGCAGGTAGACGCGGCCGAGCCGCTGGTCCTCGGCGACGTCGCGCATGATGTTGACCAGCTGCAGCGCGACGCCCAGCGTGTTCGCGCGCTCGACGTCGTCGCTTCCGTACACCGCGATGCACGCGACGCCGACCGCGCCCGCGACCTTCTCGCAGTAGCCGCGCAGCTCGTCGAAGGTCGCGTACGTCGTCTGCGAGAGGTCCTGCAGCCCGCCGTCGACGAGGAGCGACAGCGGCTCGAGCGGGATGCCGAACCGTTCCCGCGCGTCGCCGAGCGCCACCATGACGGGCCTGCCGCTGCCCTCGAGCTCGGCGCGGAGCGCCTCGAGCCGCCCGCGCTTCTCGTCGGCCGGCAGGTCGCCGTCGGCTATGTCGTCGACCTCGCGCGCGAAGGCGTAGATCGCCGCGATGGCGCGGCGCTTCGGCCGCGGCAGCACCATGATCCCGTAGGCGAAGTTCTTCGCCTCGCGGCGCGTCACACGCTCGACTTCCGCGTAGGCGCGCTCGACCGACGCGCCGCTCATGCGAGTAGGACGAGCGCCGCCTCGCGCGCGAGCCGGGCACGCGACGGGCGGGGGCGGGCGGTGAAGACGTCCCAGTCGGCCGCCTCGAGCGCGTCGAGCGCCGCAAGGCCGCCGCGCGCGAACAGCGCGACGGCGCGGCCGAGCCGCCCGCCGATCCGGGTCCGCAGCAACTGGCCGGCCGCAAGGAGCCCGGCGGCGCGCGCGGCCTCGAAGCGGAGCAATTCACGCAGCTCCTCGCTCGGCCGGTCGAGCGCGGGGTCGCCGAAGCGGCCGCGGTCCTCCGCCGGCAGGTAGACGCGGCCCAGCTCGAGGTCGCGCGGCACGTCCTGCAGGAAGTTGACGAGCTGGAGCCCCGTGCACACGTCGTCGCTCGCACCGGCGAGCTCGGCGTCGTCGAGCCTGCGCAGCACGCCGAGCACCAGCCGTCCGCAGGGGTCGGCGGAGTGGACGCAGTAGTGCTTCAGGTCGGCCCACGTCTCGTAGGAGGAAACCCGCTGGTCGATCCGGTTGGCCTCGATCAGGCGGAGGAACGGCTCGCGCGGCAGGTCGAACTCGCGGATCGTCGGCTGGACGTTCCGCAGCACCGGCCACGTCGCCCGGCCCTCGAAGGCGGCGTCGACCTCCCGCTGGAGCTCGTCGAGCGCGGCCAGGCGGTCGCCGTCGTACGCGTCGCCGAGCTCGTCGACCAGCCGCGCGTAGCAGTAGAGCGCGCGAATGTGCCCGCGCAGCGTGCGCGGGAAGAGGATCGAGCCGACGGGAAAGTTCTCCCCGGCGGCGCGGGCGGCGACCTCCGCAACCTCCATGCCGCCATTCTCACAGCCGCCGCAGGCATAACGGCACTCCTGGCGTGGCAGACCCCTACTTGGTTGAATGACCCGACCGCGGTCGCGGGGGCGCCGCGACAGCCCGGAAAGGAGGGCGATTTTGGCTGACCCGGCAGCATCCGACACGGGAGCGTCCGGCGGGCGCGAGTCGCCCGTCGTCGCCGTGGAACGCCGCGACGGAGGCGTCGTCGTCTCGCTCGCCGGCGAGCTCGACCTCTACAACGCCGAGACGGTACGGGCGGCGCTGCTCGACTGCTGCGCCGAGGAGCCCGAGCTCCTCGTCGTGGATCTCGAGCAGGTGCGGTTCGTCGACTCGACCGCATTGGGCGTGCTGATCGAGGCGCGCTCGCGAATGGCCAACCGCAGCGCCTTCCGGCTCGCGTCGCCGGGCCTCGAGACCCGGCGCGCGCTCGAGGTCTCCGGCCTCGACCGCCATTTCTCGGTGCACGGGTCGACGAACGAGGCGCTCGCCGCGCCGCTCTGACCGGCGTCAGGCATCCACGACCAGCCCGCTCAGCGGGCCCCAGAGCGCCTGCGACCGGCGCGAGACGCGCGGCAGCAGGGTGAGCTTGCCGGCCGCCCACCGCTGACGCCGGCGCTCTTCGAGCCGCTCCTCCGCAAGCGGCTTCCAGAGCTCGTCGAAGACGCGGGCCTCATCGCCGTCGACCTCCTCGCGCGGCCGCTCGAGGTGCTCCGACCAGAGGCGCAGCCGTGTCTCGCGCGCGAGCGCGGGATCATGCGCGACGACGTTCACCTCGGTGTCGTTGAAGAGCGAATGCTCGTTGAGGTTCGCCGAGCCGATCGTCAGCCACGCGTCGTCGACGATCGCCGCCTTCGAGTGGACGTACACGGGCCGGCCCTCGGGACCGGCCTGGTAGAGCGTGCAGGCGAGGAAGCGCGTGGTGTCGCCGGCCTCCGCGTCCGCGTCGATCAGGAGCCCGATCTGGCCGCGGCTGTCGTCGGCGCCGCTGTTCGGCCGCGACGGCAGCAGGACGAGGACGCGGAAGTCGTCCCGCGGCGGGTGTCGCAGCTTGTCGGCGAGCACGAACGTCACCTCCGGCGACCAGAGGAACTGGCTCTCGAGGTAGACGAAGCGCTCGGCGCCGCGGAGAGCGCGCAGGTAGCTCTCGAGGATCGACCACTCGCCGTCGCGGCAGCCGTCGTAGAGGCGCTCGGGCACCGTCCGGACGAGCTGCGCCTCGAGGCCTCCCTCCGCC
>JAVKST010000169.1:0-4806 GCA_039583515.1 Gaiellaceae bacterium | reverse complement strand
GCCGCCGCCCTCGCCGCCCTCTGCCTCCGCCGCGACTGGCGCACCGTCGGCGCCGTGGCGATCGGCATAGCGGCGGCGTAGCAGGGGCTCGCGCTGCTCTCCGTCCTGCGCGACGGGTGGGTGCTCGCCGTGCTGCCGGCCTGGGCGGAGCGGACGGCGACCGCGCTCTCGCTCGCCTCCGGCGCGGCCCTGCTCGTCGCCGTCCTGGCCGCCGGCGGCGGCGCCGGCGCCGGCGAACGCGCTACCGCAGGGCTGAGCGCGCGGCCCGGCGCCTGATCAGAAGCCGGGCTGCCGCGCCGAGGAGGAGCGCGGCGGCGACGGCCGCGACGATCTCGACCCGATCCTGTGTGTTGCGGTTCCCGTGGGCCGTCGCAGCACCGGCCGTGGAGACGTGGACGCCCGCGGCCGCTGCGAGCTTCACGACTGCCTGCGTTGCGGCCGTGGCGAGCGCGGCCGCCGTCCCCTGCACGTGGACTCCGGCGAGCGTCCGGTATCCGGCCGCGGGGCTGTGCTTCCACTGCGCGAAGCCGAGCCCGCTCGGCATCACGACGAGCAGGTGCGTCCTCGTCTTGAACCAGTACGCGTCCTCGGCGTCGAGGAACCGCGCGTACGTCCGCGGCTTGCCGAAGAGCTCGGGAACCGCGCCGAGGTCGTAGCTGCTCCAGATCAGCGCGACCTTGAGCGGGTAACCGCCCCTGTTCGCGGACGCGACCGCGGCGACGAGCATCTGCTGCAGGTCGGCCGGAATCTTCGCGTCGTACGAGAGGAAGACCTGCTGCGAGACGAGGTAGTCGCTCGCGGGGTCGCCGTCCGCCCGTGCGGCGGCGGCGAAGGCGCCCGCGGCGAGCGCGACGACCGCGGCGAGCGCGACGAGCCGCCTCCTCATCCGTTCGCGCGGTCGATGAGGATGACCTGGAAGGGCGCGCCGCGCGGCGGCTGGAACGCGAACGTCAGCGCCCAGCGCCCGACCATCACGAAGGCCGGCTCGCTCCGCTCGTAGAGGCCGGCGCCGTGCGCGGGGAGCGTGTACGTCAGCGTCGGCATGTCCATGTCGAGCATGGTGAAGGTAGCCGTGACCGCGAGCCCCTGCGCGGGGCGGCCCCCCCTGAGCACGCGCACGGCGAATGCGTTCGCGAGGCCGACGCGGTTCGGCGCGACGTGGAACTCGAGCCGGTAGCCGTGGCTGTCTACGACCTGCGTCACCGGGCCCGGGCCGTCGACGGCGCTCGGCGTCCCGAGGCCGGCGAGCGCCTTCGCCGGCGGCGGCAGGCTCGAGAGAACCGCTGCGGCGAAGATCGCCGCCGCGACGAGTACCGCCTCGCCGGAGACGAGGCGCCGAAGCAGCAGCGCGGTGCTCGGGCCGATGTCGTTCACGCGCAGCGCCGGCCGCGTCCGCAGGAGGTTGACCGCCGCCAGCAGGAGCGCGGCCGCGAGCAGAATCACCTTGACGCCGATCGCCTTGCCGTACGACGTCTGCCAGAGCGACGACAACGTCGGCAGGTGGATGATCGCAGCGCCCGCGCCCGAGCCGATCAGCGCGAGGACCGAGGCGAACGCGACGTTCGAGAAACGCGGCACGCAGACGGCGAGGCCGGCCGTCCGCCGCACCGCCGGCAGGCTCCGCCAGAGGACGAGGAGCCCGAGGAGCCCGCCGATCCAGAGCGAGCCCGACGCGAGGTGGAGCCAGTCGAGCGCCACCGAGACCGCCCGCGGGGAAGTCTGCGCCGCGTGGCCCGCCGCGCCCGGGGCGAAGAGCGACGCCCCGGCTGCGAGGAGAGCCCCCCAGAGTGCGAGCAGCGCGGCCACCGACCGGCGCTGCCGCTCCGGCCGGTCGAGCCCGAGAGCGCCTGCCGCAGCCACGGCGAAGAGCGCGAGCATCAGCTCGAAGTCGAGGAAGCCGCGCCCGAACGACGAGGCGCGCATGAGCGGCACGAGCGCCGTCACCTCCCACGCCGAGCGCAGCGCGAACTGCGCCGTCGCGAGCAGGACGTAGACGGGGACTGCGACGAGAGCCAGCGCAAGTGCGACGGAAAACGCGACCGTGAGGGCGCGCAGGCGCGTTCCCGCCACGCGCCCGACGAGCGGTCGCGCGACCACGGCACGCAGGACGAACAGGCCGATCGCGCTCATCGCGGCGAGGAACACGACCCAGCGCGCGGCGACGAGGGTGGGCGTGGCGGCGGTCTCCGTCAACGGCGGGATGACGAACTGAGGCGCCGGCCCGGGGTTCGGCCCGATCTGGAACGTGAACGCGCCGCGCACCGGATGTCCGTCCGCGGAGATCACGCGCCAGAAGACGAGGTACCACCCCTCGGCCAGCTTCCGCACGGGCACCTCGAGCGTGTACGGGTCGCTCGGCGAGCGACGCGGCACCCCCGTCGTCTGTGAGCGCCCTGCCGCGTCCGTCACCGAGACGATGGCGAAACGCGGCTCGACCACCTCGTCGTACGTGAGCTGGACGGCGTGCGGCTGGCGGTCGAGCAGAGCGCTCGCCTGCGGAAACGTCTTCAGCAGGGCGGCATGCGCGAACGCCGCCGCCGGCAGCGCGAGCGCCGCCGCGAGCGCCGCTCCGACGACGAGCGCCCGCCTCACTTCACCGTCAGCGTGAACGGCGCCACGCGCTCCCTGCCGCCGATGTACGTGAGCAGGAACAGGCGCCAGACCCCCGCCAGGGGCGCGAGCACGCCGACCTTCAGGAGGCCGGGAGTGCTCGAGACGCCCGCCACGCGGAAGCCGCCGAGCCGGGAGCTGCAGTAGTTGGCGCCGGGCGGGCAGACGTGCGTGTGGAAGTAGTCGAGCGACCCCTTGCGGATGAAGATCGCGTGCGCGAGCGCGCCACGCCAGAGCTCGAAGTGCGCGGGCTTCCCGGCCAGGTCGGTGACGTGGAACGCGATCGTCGCGGGCGAGATCGCCCGCAGCGGCGGCTTGCGCGCGAGCGTGAAGCGATAGCCGCTCACGACCTCGCTGCTCGCAAACGGCGGCAACGGGACCAGGTGCGGCGTACCCGCGACGGTCACCGACTCGAAGAGCTGGAAGTTCGACGGTGTCAGCGCCGTCCCGCCCTTCGGGTACGCGTCGATCACGACGCGATAGCGACCGGGCGCCGGGAAGACCACGCGCTGCGAGATGAGGCCGTTCGGGTGGTTCTTCGTGTCGATGTACAGGACGTGGCTGTCGTCGCTGCGGACGATCACGAGGTCGGCTCCCGTATGCGGGCCCTTCCCCTCGCGGTACCGGGTCAGCGGCTTGCCGTCGGGCTTGACGATGGTGAAGTGGACCAGCGTCGGACGGCCCGGCCGGATCCCCTTCGTCGGCCCGAAGCCGGACACGTGGTAGGTGTGCGCCGCCGGGATCGTCACCGTCGGCGTCAGAGACGACGAGCCCCCGCCGCCGCAGGCAGACAGCACGAGGGCGGCGGTCCCGAGCACGAGGAGCCGCGTACCGTGTCGGCGATGCTGGTGCTCGTGACGGTCGTGCTTGCCCTGCTCGGCGGTTTCCTGCCGACGCCGATCGGACCTGGCCCGAGCTACCGCCCGGCGGCCGCGCCCCCACCAGCCGCCGTACCGTGCCGCACGGCGCCCATGCACGCCGGCGCGCGCGTCCACCTCGAGCTCTTCGGCAACCGCCGGGCCGTCGTCGTCCCGCCCGCCATCGGCCTGCGACGCCCACGGCTCGTGCTCGGCCGCGTGGTCGCTGCTCGCTGCCGCGCCCGGATCTGGACGCTCGACCCTAGCGGCGTCGTACGCTTCACCGGCCGGGCGTGGCTCGGCGACGTCTTCCGCGTCTGGGGACGCGCGCTCGGGCCGCGGCGGCTCGTGAGCTTCCACGGCCGCGTCCGCGTCTACGTCGGCGGCCGCGCGTGGCACGGAGATCCGCGCGGTCTGGAGCTTCGCGACGGCGCCGAGATCGTGCTCGAGGTCCGCGGCTACGTCCCGCCGCACCGGAGCTTCCTCTTCCCGCGCCGACCCGCTCATTGTGGCCCCGGTGTGCCGTGGAGGAGCAGGTAGGCGACGACGACCGCCGCCACGCCCGCGGCCAGCGCGAGCAGCGCGGCGAGCAGCCGGAGTGCGACGAAGCTCATGCCAGCTCCCTCCCCTCCCGCCGGCCGACCAGCCCGGCGAGCGAGACGAGCAGCGCAAGCGCGGCGAGCGCAAGTGCGACGATCGTCAGCGTCGACGACCCGCCGCCGCCGAACGAGGAGAGCGTGTCGATGGTCGGTGCGGGCGTGTCGGACGAATCCGGGCCGCTCCAGTCGACGACCTTGCCGTTCGAGTAGTACTGCTCGACGTCGAACGTGTACGTCTGCGCACCGCTCGTCGACGCGTTGAAGCGGAACACCGAGTCCTCATCGGTCGGCGTCGCGCCGCCTGTCCACGTGACGGCGGAGGCGGTCGCCGTGCGCGTCCAGCCGGGGCTCGGCTCGTAGGAGTCGATCGCAAAGGCCTTCGGCACGCTGAGCACGATCTTGCTCGTGGTCGCGCCGGCCTCCTCGGTCGGCACCGACAGCGTGAACTGCTGCAGCTTCTTCGCAAGCGTGACGGGCGGGCTCATCGTCGCGTGGGCGGACGCAGCGGCAGCCGTGGCGAGCGCTGCCGCGCCCGCGCATGCGAGCACTCCGATCCGGATCCTCCGGGTCATCTCGTCTCCTTCCTCTGGCGGGTCCGCCGCCGGTCGGCGGCGGATCGGATCAGACGGCGACGAGGAGCGGCGGCCCGCGCCGCCCGAGGCAGCGCGAGAGGAGCGAGGGAAGCGGCGGCAGCGGCGCGAAGGCGGGCTGCGCGACCGGGAGCGGCACGCGACGCGGCC
>JAVKST010000168.1:0-4852 GCA_039583515.1 Gaiellaceae bacterium | reverse complement strand
CTAGCGCGTCAGAGCCGGTACTCCCAGCCGGGCTGCCACTCGAATCGCTCGGCGACGAGCTCCTCGAGCATGCGGCCGTGGACCGTCACCTCCAGGGCCCACCGCGTCGCCATGTGGCCGATCACGAGCACGCGCTCGCCGTCCCGCTCCCGCCGCAGCTCGTCGAGGAAGCAGGCCGTGCGCTCCACCGCCTGCTCGTAGCTCTCGCCGCCGGGATGCGGCACGTGGAGATGCCGGAGGCGCGCGCGGATCGGCTCGGCCGTCCCGTTCAGCTCGCCGTAGTCGCACTCGCGGAGGCGCGGGTCGTGGACGACGCGGAGCGGTGAGCGCGCGAAGGCGATCGCCGCCGTCTCGACCGCGCGCCGCAGGTCGGAGGTGAAGACGGCGGACAGCCCGTCGTCGCTACGGCGAGCGCCGAGCTCCTCGGCCAGCTCCCGGCCGCGCGGCGAGAGGCGGCCGGGCAGCCAGCCGGTCGCGATTCCCCGCTCGTTGTCCTCGCTGATCGAGTGCGTCTCGTAGACGACCTCGACGCTCACGCGCCCCTCTCCGCCAGCCGCCGCTCGAGGTTCGCCTTCACCGCCGGCCAGTCGTCGTCGATCACCGCGTACCACGCGCTGTCGCGACGCTGACCGTCGCGGACGAGCATGTGGCGGCGGAAGATCCCCTCGAACTGCGCCGGGAGCGCGGCGAGCGCGGCGCGCGAGCGCTCGTTCGTCGACTCCGTCTTGAACTCGACGCGCAGAAAGCCCTCGTCCTCGAACGCGTGCCGCAGCAGGAGGAGCTTCGCCTCGACGTTCGCGCCCGTCCCCCACGCCTCCGGCGCGAGCCAGGTGTTCCCGATCTCGACCACGCGGTCGTGCTCCCGCACGTTGCCGTACGACGTCGAGCCGAGAGGCCGCCCGTCGACGACGGTCGCGAACGGCAACCAGGCTCCGCGGACGAGCTCGAACCACGCGTGGAACGCCGCGCGGCTCTCGTTCGCGCGCGTCTGGAAGAAGCGGAAGGTCCGCTCGTCCTGCGCCGCCTCCCACAGCGGCTCCTCGTGGCCCGGCTCCAGCGGCTCGAGGCGGACGCGACGGCCGGTGAGCGTCTCGTGGAGCATGCGCCAGAGCTTAGAAGTAGGCTCGCGCCGTGCCCGACCTCTCCGGCAAGGTCGCGATCGTCACCGGCGCGGGACGCGGGATCGGCCGCGCCCACGCCCTCGGGCTCGCCCGCGCCGGCGCGAGGGTCGTCGTCAACGACCTCGGCGCAGCGCTTTCCGGCGAGGGATCGGACGCGACGCCGGCCGAGCAGGTCGTCGAGGAGATCCGCGACGCCGGAGGAGAGGCGGCCGCGAACGGCGAGAACGTCGCCGACTTCGCCGGCGCCCAGCGGCTCGTGCGGCAGGGGCTCGAGGAGTTCGGGCGCCTCGACATCCTCGTCAACAACGCAGGCATCCTCCGCGATCGCATGCTCGTGAACATGACGGAGGAGGAGTGGGACAGCGTGATCGCCGTCCACCTCAAGGGGCACTTCGCGCCGACGCGTCACGCGGCCGCCTACTGGCGCGAGCGATCGAAATCCGGCGAGGAGGTGCGCGGACGGGTGGTCAACACCTCCAGCCCCTCGGGCGTCTTCGGCAACGTCGGCCAGGCCAACTACGGCGCAGCGAAGGCGGGGATCGCGGCGTTCACCGTGATCGCCGCACAGGAGCTGCAGCGCTACGGCGTCACGGTGAACTGCCTCGCGCCGAACGCGCGCACGCGGATGACGGAGGAGACGTTCCAGATGGGGCGGGCTGGCGACGGCTTCGACCCGCTCGACCCGACGAACGTCGCCGCCGTGGCCGTCGCGCTCTGCGCGGACGAAGCGCAGGAGATCACCGGGCAGGTGCTCCACGTCTGGGGCGGCGCCGTCAACGTCCTCCGGGGCTGGAGCGCGAGCGAGCTTCTCGACGCGCCGGAGGGCTGGGACCCCGACGCGCTGCTCGGCCAGCTCCGCGCGCGCTTCCCGGACGGGGCCGCGCCTCCGGGCATGATCGCCGGCATGCAGTCCGCCGGCGGCCGCTCGCTGCAGGCCTACGCGGCGAACGCCGCGGGATCGGTCTCCGGCGCGCGGCAGGCGAAGCGCTCGCAGACGTAGACGGCCGGCAGCCCCTCGACGAGCGCCTTGCCCTCGAGCAGCGGGACGTCGTGCGCCGGGCCGAAGGCGACGACGGCGTGAGGATCGAAGGCGCGGAGAGCGGCCCTCGCGACCTCGCTCTTCGCGCCGCCGACGATTGCGACCTCCCGCGGCGGCGAGAGATGGAGGTCGAGCGCGCAGAGCGCCCACCCGAACGCCTGCGGCGCGCGCGGGAGCAGGTCGCGCACGACCCGAAGCGCGCCGACCGCCGCGCGCTCGAGCTCGTCGTCGCCCCAGATCCGCGCCAGCCGCAGCAGGACGAAGGCGAGCATCGAGTTGCCCGACGGAGTGGGGTTGTCGTCGAACGACTTCTGCCGGGCGACGAGCTCCTCCCCGTCCCGAGGAGCGAGATAGAAGCCGCCGCGCTGCGGGTCGCCGAAGAGCTCCACCGCGAGCAGGGCGACCCTTCGCGACTCTCGCAGCCAGCGCGGCTCGCCGGTCGCCACGTGCAGCTCGTACAGCCCGTGCGCCACGTTCGCGTAGTCGTCGAGGAAACCCGCGCCTTTCGCGACACCGTCCTTCCAGGTGCGGTGCAGGCGGCCGTCCTCCGCCGAGAGCGCCCCGAGCAGGAACTCGCCCAGCTCCTGCGCAGCAAGCACCAGCCTTTCGCTCCCGAGGCGGCGACCGGCCTCGGCGAGCGCGGCGAGCGCGAGGCCGTTCCACGACGCGACCGCCTTGTCGTCGCGGAACGGCTGCGGCCGTTCCACGCGCAGCGCGAGCAACCCGTCGCGTGTCTCGTCGTCGAGGTCGCCGCGGATGATCGAACGGCCGTGCTCGAACGGCTCGAGCAGCTCTGGCGGGGCGCCTTCCTCGAAAGTCCACGTGTACGTCAGCCCCTCCACGCCGTCGGTGTCGGCGTCCTGCGCGGAGGCGAAGCCGCCGCCGGGAAGCCGCAGCTCGCGGAGCATGTACTCGGCCGTCCGCTCGGCCACGTCCCGGTACCGCGCGTTCGCCGTCAGCACCCATCCGTGCAGGTACGCCGGGACGAGCAGCGCGTTGTCGTAGAGCATCTTCTCGAAGTGCGGGACGAGCCAGCGCTCGTCGACGGAGTAGCGGTGGAAGCCGCCGCCGACCAGGTCGTACATCCCGCCGCCCGCCATCCCGTCGAGCGTGAGCCGGACGACGTCGAGCGCGCCCCTCCGCATGAGGAACTCGAGCGTGGACGCGGGCGGGAACTTCGGCGCATGGCCGAAGCCGCCCCAGACGGAGTCGACCTGCCGGCGGAGGACGGCTTCAGCCTCTGCGAGCACCGCCTCCGTCAGCGGCTCCCGCGAGGGCTGCGCCTCCCCGGATCTTCGCAGCGCGTCGACGAGCCCCTTCGCCTGGGCCGCCACGTCCTCCCGCCGCTCACGGTAGGCGCTCGCGACCGCGACGAGGAGCTGCCGGAACGACGGCAGCCCGAGCCGGGGCTCGGGCGGGTAGTACGTGCCGCCGAAGAACGGCTCCCCGTCCGGCGTCAGGAACACGGTCATCGGCCATCCGCCCTGGCCGGTGAGCGCGACGACCGCGTCCATGTAGACGGCGTCGACGTCCGGCCGCTCCTCGCGGTCGACCTTGACGTTCACGAACAGCTCGTTCATCACCTGCGCCGTCGCCTCGTCCTCGAACGACTCCCGCTCCATCACGTGGCACCAGTGGCAGGACGAGTAGCCGATCGAGACGAGCAGCGGCTTGTCCTCGGCGCGCGCGCGCCCGAACGCCTCCTCTCCCCAGGGATGCCAGTCGACGGGGTTCTCCGCGTGCTGGAGGAGGTACGGGCTCGTCTCCTGCGCGAGGCGGTTCGCCACCGTGGGATCATCGACGAGATGGGGTACGCCGAGTTGCAGGTGGGCGAGACCTACCGCAGCCGCTTCGGGCGGACGGTGCTCGAGGCGGACAACGTCTGGTTCACGCTCCTCACTACTTGCTGGCGTAAGTCAAGACAAGGCCGAACCGCTATCCCCTTCGCCCACGCCAGGGAGGCGAGCTAGAACGCCATGGCTCCATCCTACGAGGAGCTTGAGGTCGGAGCGGTCTACCGGAGCCGCTACGGGCGGACCGTGCTCGAAGCGGACAACACGTGGTTCAGCCTGTTGACGCTGAACTCGAATCCCATCCACTTCGATGCTGAGTACGCCGCGACGACCGAGTGGGAACGGCCGCTCGTGGATTCCACCTTCACACTGGCGCTCGTCACGGGCCTCTCCGTCGCGGACGTATCCGAGCGCGGCGTCAACCTCGGCTGGCGCGAGGTGAGGCTTCCGGCTCCGGTCTTCGCCGGAGACACCATCCGCGCCGAGACGGAGGTGCTCGCCAAGCGCGAGTCGAAGTCGCGGCCGGGATCCGGCATCGTCACGGTCCGGACGCGCGGCCTGAACCAGCGCGACGAGGTGGTGATCGAGTTCGAGCGCTCGATCATGCTCCCGCTGTGACGGTGCTCGAGACGGAACGGCTCGTCCTCCGGCCGCCGGCGCCGGAGGACGCGCCCGCGCTGCCCGAGCTCCACTGCGACCCGTTGGCGATGGAGTTCCTCGGCGGCGTCCATCCCGACTGCGACGACGGAGGCTGGGCGATCCGCTACTGGCTGGAGCGCTGGCAGGCGAACGGGTGCGGGCCGTTCGCGATCCTCCGCCGCGAGGACGGCCGCTGGATCGGCCGCTGCGGCCTCAAGGTCTGGGACACGCGCACGTGGGCCGCGTCGTCCTACGCCGAG
>JAVKST010000167.1:0-4886 GCA_039583515.1 Gaiellaceae bacterium | reverse complement strand
GCTGCGCAAGCCGCTCCACCGAGAGTTCCGTGCTACTTCGCGGTGGTTCCTGTTCCGTTGTCGTCGAACGGCGTCGCGATGTCGGCGAGGTTCGTGTTGCCGAGCGGGACGCGCGTCGCCGGAACGGCCGTCTCGGTCCCGAAGTAGTAGGCCGAGAAGCCGCTGATCGAGTCCATCGCAGCACCGGGCTTGATGTCGAGGCCGGCCAGCGGCGCGGAGAGCACGATCGTGCACGTGCCGGTCGCCGGGGGTGTGCCGAAGCAGGTGCCCCCGAGCGTTCCGGCTTCTACGGGGTCGAACTCGTCGTGGTTGAGGCTGACCGACAGCCCGTCGACGTAGCCGGCTTGCACCTTCGGCTCCGTTGGGTCGGCCGGGTTGTCGTAGTAGGCGAGGTAGTAGTTGCCGTTCGGGAACTCGGCGAAGGTCCCGACCGGGCTTCCGGCCGACCAGAACTCGGCCCCCCAAAGGCCGCCGTTGGCGGTCCCCGGCTCGCCGGAGCAGGTGATCGCCTCCGCCGAGGTTGGCGGTGCATTGAGCGTCAGCGTCACCGTGACCAGGCCATTGTTCTGTTTCTCGCTCGTGCCGAGAATGTCCATCCCGGTGCAGGAGTCGGCCGGCAACCCGGCCGCATCCGTGACGTCCCCCGCCGGATCGGTGACGGCGTGGTCCGTGATCGGGTACGCGTTCATCGCGGCGATGTTCTGACCGGCGAAGATGCTGGCGCCGGCGAGCTGCCGCGAGAAGAACTGCCGCGTGTCGTGACGCGAGTTGTTGTCGTCGGCCCACGTCGTGTACGCGGCCCCGGTGTGGTCGACGTCGATCGTCAGGAAGTCGAGCAGATCGCGGTTCTGGTACTGCGTGCTCGAGCACGCGATCCCCTGCGTGCAGACGCCGCCGAGGTGGATCGGGTGGTCCGAGATCTGAACCAGCTTGAAGTTCGCGCCCGGGTTGAGCGCGTTCTGCGACTGGCCGAAGTACGTGTTCCAGACGCTCGTGTTCCCGATGCAGCTCGCGCTCGCCGCGGTGCAAGACGTGTCCGGGCTCCCGCTCGTGTTCGTGAACTCGACGTTCGGGTTGAGCCCCGAGTTCGACTTGTAGAGCACGAGGTCGACCTGCCCGGGGCTCCCCGCCACCATCCACGGGAAGACCGCGGAGTCGCCGGTCTCCTTCGTGATGTCGATCGGAGGTGCCCACGTGCCCTCGAGGCCGCCACCCTGCGAGTACGTGTAGTAGACGTCCGTCTCGCCCTCGTTCGCGGGCGTCGACGTGTCCACGCTCTGCGCCTGCGACCACGTGTAGTAGAGGTTGCCGGCGGTGTCGATCGTCAGCTCGGGAAAGATGTTCGCCGCGTCGTGCGGGCCGAGGTTCGCGACGAGGTGGCGCGTCCACGTATCTCCCTGGTCACGTGAGATCGCGACCCAGAGCGAGAAGTTCGTCCCGTCGACGCGCTCGAACGGGATGTAGAGCGAGTGCCAGTGCGGCGACGCCGACGACGTGTCGACGGTGACCGGTCCGGCGATCCACAGGCTCGGGTCGCTCGGATCGGGACACGCCGTCGGGGTCGTATCGCTCGGCGGCGCCGGCTCCGGCGGCCCCGTCATCGTGAACGCGTTGCATGCCGATCCGGCGAAGTCGCCCGGCGTGTTCGCGCCGCCGTCGTCGGTGCTCTTGACGAAGACGATGCTGCAACCCGGCTCGGAGGTCGCGAGGCAGCCGGAGTCGTTGTTGAAGTTCTGGTAGACGTTCTGCAGCCCGCCCGTCTCGTCCACGGCGACCCACTGGCGATCGTCGATCGCGCCCGGGTTGTCCTCGCAGCCGAGGTTGTTCTGCGACCACGTCTGCCCGAGGTCGCGCGAGATGTTCATCGTCACGCAAGCGCCCGAGAGGTCGACGAAGAAGACGCTGTGCGTCACCTGCCCGACCGCCTGGTGCGAATCTCCTCCGCCGACCCCGGTCGCGACTGGCTGCGCGGTGAAGTACGGGTTGTGCGGCGGGACGCGGAACGTCTGGCCGCCGTCGTACGAAGAGTAGAACTGGCTGTACTCGCCCAGCCCGAGCGGGTTCGAGACGTAGACGATGTCGTGGTAGCAGCTCGTCTGTCCGGCCGGACAGGCGGCCGCGCTGTTGCAGGCGGACTCCGTGTCCGCCACGCCGGGCGCGACCTGACACGAGAAGCCAGTGAACGGATACCGGTCGACGACCGTCGTCGGCTCGCCGCCGATCTGGTGGTAGTCGACATACGACGCCGGAGCGAAGATGTTCGTGGCGTTCGAGGCCGAGCTGGTGTTGCCGCCGTTCCCGCCGCCGCCACTGCTCGAGACCTTCGCGAGCAGGACGGCCGTGTTCGGCACGAGCTCGAGCACGTCGCCCGAGTCACCCGCAGCAACCGGGACCAGCACGAAGAGCACGGCGAGCGCTGCAAGCGCTGCCGCGACACGACTCGCTTTCATAGATCCTCCCGACGAACGGAAACAACGAAGACGAGCCGCCATACCGCGCGTTGTGACTCTCGAAACAGATTGACCAGTCAGTCGAACCGCAGGCCGCCCGCGGCAGACGATCTGCGGGAGCTGAACGAGTGGGCGCGCCGGCGGCCGCCGTCGCAGCGCTGAGCCGGCGACGCGACCTCGGCGTTCACGCTGGCGCGCGGCTCGCGGCGGGCGTGATGTTCGCGTTCAGCCGGAAGAGGTTGTCGGGGTCGTAGACCCGCTTGATCTGGGCGAGGCGCTCCCAGTTGCCGCCGTAGGCAGCGCGGACGCGCTCGTCCGGCTCGTCGCCGAGCGCGTTGACGTAGACGCCGCCGGCCGCGTACGGCTTCATCGCCTCGTGGGTCTCGCGCGCCCAGCCGAGGTGCGGCTCCGGGTCCTGGTTGGGGGACCAGGTGCTGACGATCCAGAGCAGGTTGCCGGCCTGCCGGTGCGGGAACGCGGTCGCGTCGGCGTCGATTCGGGCGACGGCGCCGCCCATTCGTCCCAGGATCACCTGCGAGAGCGGCGAGGAGACCTGCTCGAATCGGCCGACGAGCGTTTCGATCGCCGCCTCGCTGAGCTGGTCGAGCCATTCGGCGCGGTTGTAGTTGTGGAGGCCGTGCGGGACGCCGGCGTCGAGCATCGTCTGCAGCGCGAGGTAGGGCATCGGGCCGGCGAGGTCGAGCGCGGGCGGCGCGAAGCGCTTCAGCGGCTCGAGGGCGCGGAGCCCCGCCTCGACCGGGCCGGCGTGGGCGACGCCGACCGCAAGGATCGGGCGGCCGTGCAGCTCGGGCGGGAAGGGCGGCTGCGGCGGCGCGGTGACGAGGACGGGGAAGCTCGTCAGTTCGTCGGACTGCCGCTCGCTCCAGTCGCGCGCGAAGGCGAGCAGCTCGCGCGCGCGGTCGAGCGGGTAGACGAGCATGCCGGCGACGAGCTCGCGGCCGAGCGGGTGCGCCTCGAACTCGAGCTCGGTGACGACGCCGAAGTTGCCGCCGCCGCCGCGCAGTGCCCAGAACAGGTCGGGACGCTCCTCATCGCTGGCGCGGACGATCTCGCCGCCGGCGGTGACGACCTCGACCGCGCGCAGGCTGTCGATCGTCAGGCCGTAGCGGCGCATCAGCCAGCCGGTGCCGCCGCCGAGCGTCAACCCTGCGACGCCGGTGTGGGAGACGTGGCCCGAGGGGACGACGAGGCCGTGCTGCTGGGTCGCCCGGTCGAGCGCTCCGAGCAACGCGCCGCCCTGGACGCGCACCCGCCGCGAGCGTGCGTCGACGCTGACGCCGCCCATGTGCGCGGAGAGGTCGATCACGAGCCCGTCCGCGACCGTCGAGTACCCGGGAACGCTGTGACCGCCGCAGCGGACCGCGAGCGGCAGCTGCCGCTCGCGCGCGCACAGCACCGCCGTCGCGACCTCGCTCGCGTCGCGGGGCCGCACGATCAGCGCCGGCCGCTTGTCGATCAGGCCGTTCCACACCCTGCGCGCCTGCTCGTACCCGTCGTCGCCGGGCGCCAGCACGTCCCCGAGCGCACGCGGCTTCGCAATGGCTCCCATCTCGCTCCTTCTCTCGCTGCTAAGCTCTGTTGCCGAGCTTGTAGCTCGGATTCGGAGCTATGTCAAGCGACCCGCTCAGCTCGTTCTCGTACACGGTGCTCGTGCTCGTCGGCCGCGACGGCGCCGGGCCGCACGACCTCGTGCGGATGGCGCGCCAGGGTCGCGTCTACGCCTCGGCCGCCCAGAGCCAGTACTACGCCGAGCCGAAGCGGCTCGAACAGCTCGGCTACCTCAGCTCCGAGAAACAGCCTGGCAGGACGCATCCGCGCACGCACTACCGGCTGACCGAGAAGGCGTACGAGGCGCTGCGGGCGTGGGCGCGCGAGCCGGTCGTCTTCCCCGGCGTGCCGCCGGCGCCGATCGTGCGGCTGCTCGCAGCCGACCTCGTCGGCGAGCAACTCGTGCTCGAGAGCCTCGGCGCCCTGCGCAGCGACATCGTCGACCTGCTCGCCCGCCTCGACGTCGGCGAGGCGATGGCGGCGACGCTGCCGCACCGAGAGCGCTACCTGCTCCTCAACCACCGGCTGGCGCGCCGTATCCTCCAGGCGCACCTCGACTGGCTCGACGAGCTCGAACGCGAGCTCGAGCCCGGGCGTGAATAGCCGGCCGGGCTCCCGCGACTACACCGCGGCGACCAGCCGGCGCAGCGTCTGCTCAGCCTCGTCGGCGTCGAGGCCCTGCTCGAAGCCGGCTTCATGGCCCGTCGGTTGGCGACAGGTTGGCGGCAAGATCATTGGCAAGCACAGCTTCTGGAAGCTCCGTGAGGTCTGATCTCGACTCGTGAGGCGAGGGCCTGCTTCGTGCAGCGCAGCGCTTGACCCCGCTACCCGGCCGGGTGGATCATCGGACGGTGGAAACGTTGCAGT
>JAVKST010000166.1:0-4903 GCA_039583515.1 Gaiellaceae bacterium | reverse complement strand
CAACTCCTGCACGACCTGCGAAGGAGCGTCGAACAGCCACAGCTCAAGGGTCTCCGATTCCTGACGAACCCGACACCCGGTGTAGTGCGCCTCTCCGGCCACCCTCCTGGCATCGGCTGCCGCCTCACCGAGCATCGTCTGAATGGCCGAATGGCTCGCGCCGCACGCGCACGGCAGCTCATGGCCAGACCAGGCAAACCTGGGGCTTGACGCCGATGGCGAAGCTCGTGGGTGGACTACCGCTTGTTCTTTTTGGCCTCGCGCTTCTCCTTCAGCGTCTTCTGGGCCGGCTTTTTCGCCATGCTTTTCTTCGCGTTTTTGTCCTTTGTCGCCATGGTCACCTCCTCGCGAGCGGCGGGGCAGCGGGCTATTTTGGTCGGGTCACGCCGGTGGTCAGTTTGGCGGTTTGGCGTTCGGGGGGGATTCTCACGACTCGCCAGGCGAGGCCTGAGCCTTCGAGAGCTCGGATCAGCCAGCCGCCGGGATCGGGTTCGTGTAGGCGCAGGCCGTGGAATGCGGAGGAGGGGAAGGCGTGGTGGTTGTTGTGCCAGGACTCGCCGAAGGAAAGCCAGGAGAGCCACCAGACGTTGCGTGACTCGTCGCGCAGGTCGAAGCGTCGTCTTCCCCAGTAGTGGCAGATCGAGTTGATCGACCAGGTGACGTGGTGCAGGAGGAGGATGCGGACGAGGCCGCCCCAGACGAGCCCGGCGATGAAGCCGTACCAGCCGCCGATCCAGGCCCAGCCAACCAGGCCGGGAACGAGGAGGGAGAGCATGACGACGGGCACGAATAGGGCGGCGATGACGCGGAGGCCGGGGTCGTCGAGCAGATCGGGGGCGTAGCGGTGGCGGTCGGCGACGGCGTCGCCGTCGAACAGCCAGCCTGTGTGGGCGTGCCATAGGCCTTTGAGTCCCTCGGTGAAGCCGTCGCCGCGGCCGGCATGGGGGCTGTGCGGGTCACCGTGTCGGTCGGCGAACTGGTGGTGTTTGCGGTGGTTGGCGGCCCAGCTGACGACGTTTCCCTGCACGGCGCACTGGCCGCAGATCGCAAAGGCGTAGCGGACGGCGGGGAAGGTCTCAAACGAGCGGTGCGTGAACAGCCGGTGGTAGCCGACGGTGATCCCCAGGCCGGCTACGAGGTAGCCGGCGGCCAGGATCGTTAGCTCCCGGTAGCCGACCATCCGATCCCAGAGCAGCGCCATCGCGACGCCGAGGCCGACGAGAGGGATGACGGTGCCTGCGAGATTCGCCAGCTTGCGGGCGGCGCTCGGCGACGCTTCCAGATCCGGAAGCCGTTCCTCGGTGACAGCTGAGGAGTTGGACACCGCGGTGCACGGTACCGCGGGTCTCCCTGTGTCTGCTCCGGCTAGCGTGCACGTTCGGTGGCTGATCCTCTGAGTGCATCGGAGCGCCGCGTCGTCGTGACCGGGCTGGGCGCGGTCACTCCGCTCGCCTCTGACCTCGCCGGAACCTGGAGCCGGTTACTCGCCGGTGAAGGCGCGTGTGCACCGGTCTCCGCGTTCGCCGTGGACGGTCACCCGGTGCGGATTGCCTGCGAGGCGGCGGAGTTCGAGCCTTCCCGCTGGCTTGATCGCGGCACGCAGCGGCGTACCGACCGCTACGCGCAGCTCGCGGTCGCAGCCGCACGGATGGCTGAGAGCGACGCTGGCCTGGAGATCGCCCGCGAGCCTGACCGGGTCGGCGCCTCGATCGGCTCCGCACAGGGCGGCGTCGCGAGCCTCGCAGCTTGCTGTGCCGCGCAACCGCGTATCCGCCCCAGCCTGGTAACGGCGTTCATGCCCAATATGGCCGCGGGTTGGGTATCGATCGAACTCGGCCTGCGCGGCCCCGTGACGGCGCCCTGCACCGCCTGCGCCGCCTCCGCCATGTCGATCGGGAGTGGATACGACGCGATCCGTCTCGACCGCGCCGAGGTCATGCTCTGCGGCGGCAGCGAAGCCGGCATCACCCCGCTGGCGATGGCCGGCTTCGCCGCGATGCGTGCCCTCTCGCGCCGCAACCACGACCCAGCGCGGGCCAGCCGTCCCTTCGATGCCGACCGCGACGGGTTCGTGATGGGTGAAGGCGCAGCAGTCATCGTCCTGGAAGAGCTAGAACACGCACGCGCGCGTGCGGCGCCGATCTACGCTGAGCTCGCCGGCTACGGCGTCAGCTCCGACGCCTACCACATCACCGAGCCCGACCCCGCCGGCGTGGGGCAGGCGCGCGCGATCCGACTCGCTCTCGCCGATGCCGGCCTCGAAGCCGCCGACGTCGACTACATCAACGCGCACGCAAGCTCAACCGGACTTGGAGACCAGAACGAAACAGCCGCGATCAAGCTCGCCCTGGGCAGCGAGACCGCCCACTCCATTCCGATCTCCTCTATCAAAGGCGCAACCGGCCACTGCCTCGGCGCCGCCGGAGCAATCGAAGCAGCAGTCACCGCGCTGGCCCTCCGCGACCAGATCCTGCCGCCGACCATCAACTATCAGACCCGCGACCCGCACTGCGACCTCGACTACATCCCCAACACGCCCCGCCACCACCAGCTCGAAGTCGCCCTCAGCAACAGCTTCGGCTTCGGCGGCCACAACGCCGTCCTCGCGTTCAAGAGGACCCGGGCCAGCGCTCCGAGGCTGTCGAGTTAGGGCCCCTGCGGCGGCTGAAGCTGCGCGTTCGCGACCGCGTTCAGAGACCCGCGGCTTCGGCTCGGGTTGCGGCTCCGGGTCGCCTGCAGAAGCGCCGAGCTGACGAGCGGCCCTAGACCAGCCCGACCGCCTGCGCGAGCAGGAAGACGTTCAGCACGGTGATCAGCGCCGCAACCGCCGCCGTCACCGCCGTTGTCGCGAGCCGGTTGACGTGAACGCCCATCACGTCCCGCCGCCGTGTCAGCAGGAGGAGCGGGACGAGGGCGAACGGAATCCCGAACGAGAGCACGACCTGGCTGAGCACTAGCGCGCGCGTCGGGCCGACGCCGAGGCCGAGCACGATCAGCGCCGGCGCCATCGTCACCGCACGCCGGAAGAAGAGCGAGATCCGCAGGTCGAGGAATCCCGACATCACGACCTGGCCCGCGTACGTGCCGACACTCGAGGACGACGCGCCCGAGGCGAGCAGCGCGACCGCGAAGGCGAGTGCGGCCGTGCCGCCGACGAGGTGCGAGAAGCCCAGGTGTGCGGCGCCGATCGTGTCCACGTGCTCCCACCGCAACCTGCCGTGGAAGAGCTTTGCGGCGACGGCGAGCATCGCGAGGTTCACCACGCCGGCGACCCCGAGCGCGGCGATTACGTCGGTGCGCGCGAACCGGAGGACGCGCGCGCGCTCGGCGTCGTCGCGGACCGGCGTCCTTTCCTTCGTCAGCGCCGAGTGGAGATAGATCACGTGCGGCATGACGGTCGCGCCGACGATCCCCACCGCGAGGTAGACCGAGCCGGCGCCGTCGAGGTGGGGAATGAGCCCGTGTGCTGCCCCGCTCGCCGACGGGCCGATCTTCACCGTCTCGTACAGGAAGCCTAGGAGAACGAGGCCGAGCAGGGCGGTGATCGCGAGCTCGAAGGGGCGGAAGCCGCGCCGCTGCAGCTCGAGCAGCCCGAACGCGATCGCTCCGGTGATGAAGCCCGCAGGCAGGAGCGGGACGTGGAAGAGAAGGTTGAGCCCGAGTGCCGCGCCGAGGAACTCCGCGACGTCCGTCGCCATCGCCATCGCCTCCGCCTGGGCCCAGAGCCCCCAGGCGACAGGGCGCGGATAGTGCTCCCGACAGAGCTCCGGCAAGTTGCGGTCCGTGACGATGCCGAGCTTCGCGGAGAGGTACTGGATGAGCATCGCCATGAGGTTCGCGACGAGCACGACCCAGAGGAGGAGGTAGCCGTAGCGGGCGCCGCCTTCGATGTTCGTGGCGAAGTTGCCCGGATCGACGTAGGCGACGGAGGCGACGAACGCCGGTCCGAGCATCGTGAGCGTCGCGCGCGTGCGCCCGCTTGCGAGGACGGCGTCGAGCCGGGTGGCGGACTCGGTCTCCGTCATTCCTCCTGCCGCCGGACGCGCATCGCGCGCGCGAGCACGGCGCCGAGCACGTGTGTGTCGGGGCCGACGCGGACGAAGAGCGGCCCGTCGAACGGCTGGCGCTCGACGAGCTCGAGGCTCGTGCCGGGAATGATCCCGCGCTCGCCGAGAAAGCGCAACATCGCCGGGTCGGAGTCGGAGATCTGGACGAACGTCGCGGTCTCGCCCGGCTCGAGCTCCGCGAGCGCCGGCGCGGCCGTCTCGGCGACGTGCAGCTCGCGGCTCGGGATCGGGTCGCCGTGCGGGTCGACCGTCGGATGGCCGAGCTTCGCGGCGATCAGCTCCTCGAGGTCCTCCGAGAGCGCGTGCTCGAGCACCTCCGCCTCGGCGTGCACCTCGTCCCACCTCATGCCGAGGCTCTCGACGAGGAAGAGCTCGAGCAGGCGGTGGTGGCGGATCACCTCGAGCGCCACCCGCCGGCCGCGCTCGGTGAGGCGGACGCCCCGGTAGCGCTCGTGCTCGACGAGGCCGAGCGCCGAGAGCTTGCGCAGCATCCCCGAGACGGAGGCGGGGCGCACGTCGAGCAGCGCGGCGAGGTCGTTCGTCGAGGCGGAGCCGCTTCGCGCCTCGAGCGTGTAGATCGCCTTCGCGTAGTTCTGCACGGCGGTCGTGAGCTCACGCTGGTCCGGCGTCTGATGAGCCATGCCTAAATTGTAGGTTAGGCATGTGGATAGACGCCGGGCCCGCTCGAGGAGGGCGAGCTCGAGCGCGCGAAGCGGTGGGCGGAGTCGCTCGTGGAGTCGGTGGTGCCGGCGGCGTCGTCTAGGCAGGGCGGCGGGCGAGCCAGGTGGCGGCCGCGGCAATCAGCGGCAACGCGACGCCGCCGAACAGCGCGGTCT
>JAVKST010000165.1:0-4940 GCA_039583515.1 Gaiellaceae bacterium | reverse complement strand
TCGCCGCCGCCGAAGCAAAACACCGGATCGCAGCCTGATGACATTACGAGTCCAACCAAACTTCAAGGGCCAGTAGCTCGCGCTGGAGCTTCCGCCAGCTGTCGAGCCGCTCGCACGGGAGCTGCCCGCGCTCGACCGCGGCGAGCACCGCGCAGCCCGGCTCGTGCTCGTGCGAGCAGTCGCTGAAGCGACAGCGGCCGGCGAGCTCCTCGACGTCGCTGAACGCAGCGTCGAGAGCGGCCGAGCCGACGTCCCAGAGCTGCACCTCGCGCAGGCCCGGCGTGTCGATCACGAGGCCGCCGCCGGGGAGGACTAGGAGCTGGCGCCGCGCCGTCGTGTGGCGCCCCTCGTCGTCGTCCTCCCGCGTCTCCCGCGTCGCCATCACCTCCTCGCCGAGCCAGCGGTTGACCAGCGTCGACTTGCCGACGCCGGACGAGCCGAGGAGGACGGCGCTCGCACCGGGCGCGACCCGTGCGCGGAGCTCGTCGCAGCCCTGGCCGGTGTGCGCGGAGACCGCGTGCACCGGGACGCCGGGCGAGGCGGCCTCGACCTCCGCCACGAGCGGCCACGGATCCTCGAGCCGGTCGACCTTCGTCAGCACGATCTCCGGCGCGGCGCCGCTCTCCCAGATCGTGACGAGGCAGCGCTCGATCCGGCGTGGCTCGAGGTCCGGCCCGGGGGAGGTGCAGACGAACGCGACGTCGACGTTCGCCGCGAGCGTGTGCCCGCTCGTGCGCCGGTGCTGGTCGGAGGCGGCGTTGCGGACGATGGCGCTCCGTCGCGGCAGTACCTGGCGGACGAGCCCGTCGCCGCCCAGCCCGACCCAGTCGCCGACGGCGACGTCGAGCTCCTCGTACAGGAGCCGCCCGGGCAGGCGGCTCCGGACGGCGCCGGTCGCCGTCCAGACGTCGAACGCGCCGCGGTGGGCTGCGGCGACGCGACCCGGAGCGAGTCCGGGCTCCAGCTGCTCGGCGAGCGCGGCGTTCCAGCCGAGCGCCGCCAGTTCGAATCCAGGCAAGCAAAGCTCCTTCGTCGGTGGGACGCCGCGCGCGTCCCGGAAGGAGCGCCCGGCGCTAGGTCGGCAGGACCGAGGAGGCGGCAGGCAGGAGCTTCATGATTCGACCTCCTCTCGCCGGGGACGGGACTCCGCTGTCAGAGTAGGGCAGCGGATGCGCACGCGTCAACTCACGCCGGGCCTGATCCGACGCTTCTCGCCGTCGGGCACGGCCCGGCGGTGCGCGAGCAGGCTCTCGCGATGTACGGGGCGATCGCTCGCTCCGCGCGACGCGTGGCAGGAGCGGCCGTCGATTGACGCTATGCGTGGCGAAGTGGTAGGAATTCCTCGCGTTGCGCAGAGAGGACGCCCAGCCGCTCCGGCTCGCACCGGCCGGCCAGCCGCGGGGAGCGGTCGCTCCGGCGCTCCGCGTCGACGAGCTCGACCGGCGGATCATCGAGGCGCTGCAGGCGAACGGCCGCGAGTCCTTCCGCGCGATCGCCGCGCGCGTCGGCGTCTCCGAGGCGACCGTCCGCGCCCGGTACGCGCGGCTGACGGCGGAGGGGATCGTCCAGGTCGTGGCGATCACGAACCCGCTCGGGCTCGGCTACGACCAGGCGCTCGTCGGTGTGAAGACGTCAGGCCCGCCGAGCGCGGTCGCCGACGAGATCGCACAATGGCCGGAGGCGGACTACGTGATCGTCACGGCCGGCCGGTTCGACGTCGTCGTCGAGGTCGTCGCCACCGACCGCCTGCATCTGCTCGACCTCACGAACCGGATGCGGTCGCTGCCGGACGTGGTCTCGACGGAGACCTTCTTCTACCTCGAGATGTGGAAGCAGCTCTACGACTGGGGAAGCGGGACACCGAACGGAGGAAACGCATGACGAGCGCGCAGAGCGCGACCGGTCTCGGCGAGCTGAGGCAGCTCGCGGGCGACCATCTCTGGCTCCACTTCACGCGCATGGGCGGCCACACGCCGCCGATCATCGTGCGCGGCGACGGCTGCTACCTCTGGGACGACGAGGGCAACCGCTACCTCGACGCGCTCGCGGGCCTCTTCTCCGTGAACCTCGGCTACGGGTTCGGCGAGGAGATCGGCCAGGCCGCGCTCGACCAGATGCGCGAGCTGCCGTTCTACACGAACTGGACGTACGCCCACCCGCGCGCGATCGAGCTCGCCGGCGAGGTGGCGTCGCTCGCGCCGGGGGACCTCAATCGCGTCTTCTTCGTCTCGGGCGGGTCGGAGGCGGTCGAGGCGGCGTGGAAGCTCGCGCGGCAGTACTACTCCGCGCGCGACGGCATCGACCCCGGACTGAGGTACAAGGCGATCGCACGCGACATCGCCTACCACGGCACGACGTTCGGCGCGCTCTCGATCAACGGGATCAAGGAGCTCCGCGCCCCCTTCGAGCCGCTCGTCCCGGAGGTGCGGCACGTCTCGAACACGAACCGCTACCACCGGCCGGCCGACGAGACCGAGGAGGAGTTCACGGCCTTCCTGCTCGACGAGCTCGAGCGGACGATCGAGGAGATGGGGCCGGAAACCGTGTGCCTGGTGCACATGGAGCCGGTGCAGAACGCGGGCGGCGCGTTCATGCCGCCGGAAGGGTACTGGCGCGGCGTCCGCGAGCTGTGCGACCGCTACGACATCCTGCTCTCGGCGGACGAGGTGATCACCGCCTTCGGGCGCCTCGGGCACTGGTTCGCGTCGGAGCGGTTCGACGTCCGGCCCGACATCGTCACGTGCGCCAAGGGGCTCTCCTCCTCGTACGCGGCGATCGGCGCGGTCGTCACGACCGACAGGGTGATGGAGCCGTTCCTCGGCGAGACGTCGATGTACGCGCACGGGATCACGTTCGGCGGCCATCCCGTGATGAGCGCGATCGCGCTCAAGAACATCGAGATCATGAAGCGCGAGCGGATCATGCAGCACGTGCTCGAGAACGAGCAGCCGTTCCGCGACACGCTCGCGCAGCTGCTCGAGCTGCCGATCGTCGGCGACCTCCGCGGCGCCGGCTTCTTCTACGCGCTCGAGCTCGTGAAGGACAAGGAGACGCGGGCGACGTTCGACGAGGAGGAGTCCGAGACCCTCCTCCGCGGCTTCCTCTCGCAACGGCTGTTCGAGAAGGGGCTGATCTGCAGGGCGGACGACCGCGGCGACCCGGTCGTCCAGATCTCGCCGCCGCTGGTCGCGACGCAGGCGCAGTTCGACGAGATGACCGGGATCCTGGGCGACGTACTGGAGGAAGCATGGCGGCGGATGCAGCAGTAGACCTCGAGCAGACCACGGCGCTTGCTCTCGCGGAGAAGAGCAAGCTGATCAAGTCTCTCCGGCGGTTCGACATGTGGTTCTTCACGGTGTGCGCCCTCGTCGGGCTGGACACCCTCGGCACGGTTGCGAGCAACGGGCCGCAGGGGTTCCTGTGGCTCGTCGTGCTCGCGCTCGTGTTCATCGCGCCGTACATGTTCCTCCTCGCCGAGGTCGGCTCGGCCTTCACCCAGGAGGGCGGCCCGTACGAGTGGACGAAGCTCGCGTTCGGCCGGCTGAACGGCGGGATCGCGGCGATCCTCTACTGGGTCACGAACCCGCTCTGGGTCGGCGGTTCCCTCGCGTTCATCGCCCACGACTCGTGGAACGCGAACATCTCCGGCATCGGCAGCGCGACGTGGGGCGACTACGTCTTCAAGCTCGCGTTCATCTGGATCTCGATCGGCGTCGCGATCATCTCGCTCCGCCACGGCAAGTGGATCCCGAACTTCGGCGCCGTCCTGCGCGCGGTCGTGCTCGGGTTCTTCTCGATCACGACGATCGCCTACGGCGTGAAGCACGGCTTCGCGGGCTTCCAGCTCGGCCAGATGAGCCCGACGCGAGCCGTCTTCTTCGGCCTCGTGCCGATCCTGCTCTTCAACTACGTCGGCTTCGAGCTGCAGAACGGCGCCGCCGAGGAGATGGAGGACCCGCAGCGGGACGTCCCGCTCTCGGTGCTGCGGAGCGGCATCACCGGCGTGCTGATGTACGTGATCCCGATCTTCTGCATCCTGCTCGTCCTGCCGGCGAAGCAGGTGACCGGGATCGGCGGCTTCATCGACGCCGTGACGGCGACCTTCAACGGCGTGTACGGCGGCGCCGCGCACGGCCTGCTGGTCGTGATGACGCTGTGCTTCGTCGGCGCGCTCGTCACGTCGGGCGCGGTCTGGATGATCGGCTCCGACCGGATCCAGGCGGTCGCGGCCTACGACGGCGCCTTCTTCCCCTGGTTCGGCATCTTCAACAGGCGCCTCGGGACGCCGGTGCGAGTCAACG
This sequence comes from Gaiellaceae bacterium, assembly GCA_039583515.1. Lineage (GTDB taxonomy): Bacteria > Actinomycetota > Thermoleophilia > Gaiellales > Gaiellaceae > Palsa-739. The sequence continues at coordinate 639 of JAVKST010000165.1, read as the reverse complement.
TCATGTCGGGGATCACGTCGTCGGCGTTCTGCATCGCCGCGATCTACATGCTCCGCAACTCGAGCACGGCGAACGCGTTCAGCGTCGTGCTCGACATCGCCATCTCGACGACGCTGCTCTCGTACCTCTGGATCTTCCCGGCGGTGCTGAAGCTGCGCTACTCGCACCCGCACGTCCACCGGCCGTACCGCCACCCGTGGGGGACGGCTGGGATCTGGGCCTCGACGGCGATCGTGACGTTCTGGATCCTGCTCGGCTCGTGGGTCGCCGTCTTCCCGGACACGATCGAGCGGCTGTTCGGCGTCGGCTACGACTTCAAGGGCACCTGGGGCGTCGGCGAGGGCGAGTTCGAGCTGCTGACGCTCGCGACGCTCGCGATCATCGTCGGGATCGGGGTGATCGGCTTCATCGCGGCGAAGCCGGTGCGCGAGCAGACGGCGGTGATCGAGCTGCCGACCGATCTCGGCCCGGCGGTCGCGTCGCCCTAGAGGTGGAGCCTTCGGTCGACCCGAGGCTTCCCTCGTGGTGGCTCGAGCAGGCGCTGGCGGCGGAGGGCGATCCGCCGCCGGCGCCGGCGCTCGCCGGGGACGCGACCGCGGACGTCGCCGTCGTCGGCGGCGGCTACACCGGCCTCTGGAC
>JAVKST010000164.1:0-5030 GCA_039583515.1 Gaiellaceae bacterium | reverse complement strand
ATCAACCTCAACCAACGCCTCGGACTCCCAAGCCGCGAACTCGCCGCCTACGCCGATTAACCGATCATCCATCTAGACCGAGACCCAGTTCGACGCGGGCTGCTGCTCGATGAACGTGTTCGCGATGTCGATGCGCTTCGCGAACCACACGTCGCCGAGCGACTGGCCGTACTCGATGAAGCGGGCGAGCGCACCGGACCGCGCGGGGTTCCCGGAGATGCGCGGGTGCAGGCCGATCGACATCATCCGCGGCACGTCGTCGCCGTCGTTGCGGAGCCGATCGAGGTGGGCCTTCGCCATCTCGAAGAAGTGCTCAGGGCTGCCGAAGCCCTGCGGCAGGACGTAGCGCGCGTCGTTCACGACCAGCCCGTACGGGACGACGAGGTGCGCCTGCCCGAGCACGACCGACCAGTAGGGAAGATCGTCGTTGTAGCAATCGGAGTCGTAGACGAAGCCGCCGTGCTCGACGACGAGCTCGCGCGTGTTCACGCTCATCTCGCGGCAGTACCAGCCGAGCGGACGGATCCCGGTCGTGCTCTCGATCGACTCGACCGCGCGCTTGATCGCCTCGCGCTCCTCGTCGCGCGTCATCTCGAAGTGGTTGCTCCACCGGTAGCCGTGGCCGGCCGGCTCGTCGCCCCGCCGCGCGAGCTTCTCGGCGACCGCCGGATTCCGTTCGAGCGCTACCGCGGCGGCGAAGAAAGTGACCGGAATGCCCGCTGCGTCGAATACCCGGAACAGGCGCCAGATGCCGGCGCGCGTGCCGTACTCGTACATCGACTCGACGGCGAGATCGCGCTGGTCGTCGAGCTTGAAGGGCAGCTCGTAGAGGATGTCGTTCTCCCCGTCGCCCATCGCGAACGTCTTCTCCGAGCCCTCCTCGTAGTTGACGACAATCTGCACCGCGACCTTCGCGTCGTTGTCCCAGCGCACATTCGGGGGGTTCTCGCCGTAGCCGACGAGCTCGCGCCGCGGCCCTTCCATGGGAACGTCGGTCGTCATGAAGAACTGCTGATCGAGATCCATCGTCATCTCCTCTCGCTGGCTGCCGCATAGACTCGGCGTCGATGCCCCGGCCCTATCGCTCGCTGATGTTCGTTCCGGCAGACGATCCGCGGCGGCTGCACGCGGCCTTCGCCTCCGGCGCCGACGCAGTGGTCGCCGATCTCGAGGACGCAGTCGCGGACGACCGCAAGGAGGACGCGCGCCGCGTCCTGGCCGAGACGCTTCCCGGCGCCGCCGGGGCGGCGCGGCTCGTGCGCGTGAACACCGCCGATTCTCCGGAGCTCGAACCCGACCTCGCCGCCGTGCGCAGCCTGCCGCTCGACGCCCTCGTACTGCCGAAGGCGACACCGGCCGCTGTCGAGCGCCTGGGCGACGTCGGGCTGCCCGTGATCGCGGTGATCGAGACCGCCGCCGGGCTGCGGGAGGCGTACGCGGTCGCCTCCGCGCCGCGGGTCGAGGCCCTTGCGCTCGGAGCGAACGACCTCGCGGTCGAGCTCCGGCTCGAGCCCAGGCCGGATGCCGCCGAGCTCCTCTACGCCCGCTCGAAGCTCGTGGCCGACTCGGCCGCGGCAGGCATCCGCGCGCCGTTCGACCGCGTCTACCCCAGCTTCGACGACCCGGAAGGGCTCGAAGCCGACGCCGCGTTCGCGCGAAGCCTCGGCTTCGGCGGGAAGAGCTGCACCCATCCGGACCAGCCGCGAGTGGTGAACGTCGTGTTCGGCGCCACCCGTCATGACGCTTCCGCGGCGAAAGCTGCCGTCTACGGGAGCTAGGCGCACGAGGCAGCCGCCTCGCGCACGACTGCAGCGAGACGTGACGCGCCTTCGCGGATCTCGTCGACGCCCGGATAGCTGAACGAGATGCGGGCCGTGCCTGAGCCGCGGCCGTCGGCGTAGAACCCGCGACCGGGGACGAGGCTCACGCCCGCCTCGCGGGCGAGTGACTCCGGGTCGGCGTCCCCGAGGGCCTCCGGGAGCTGCAGCCAGAGGAAGTAGCCGCCGTCGGGCCGAGTCCACTGCGTGCCGGCCGGCATCCCTTCGTCGAACGCGGCGAGCACGGCGTCGCGGCGCTCGCGCAGGAACGAGCGAAGAAAGTCGAGATGCGGTTCGAGGTGCTCCGCCTCGAGGAACTCGAGCAGCTGCGCCTGGGGCAGGATCGGTGGCGACACGTAGGTGCTCATCGCGAGCGCTTCGAGAGGGCCAGCGAGCTGATCGGGCAGGAGCAGATAGCCCACGCGGAGCCCCGGCGCGACCACCTTGGAGAAAGACGAAGTGAAGACCGCTAGGTCTTCTCGGCCGAGCGACCTGAGCAGCTCGAAGACGTAGGGCTGCGGCTCGCCGTCGATCCGGAGCAGCCCATAGGGATCGTCCTCCAGCACGATCAGGTCGTGCTCGGCAGCGAAGGTGGCGAGCCCTTCTCGCTGCGCCGCCGTCAGCGTACGTCCCGTGGGGTTGTGGAAGGTCGGGAGGACATAGAGGAACGACGGGCGCGGTCCGCCGACGATGCGCCGGCGCAGCCGCTCGAGGTCGAGCCCATCATCGTCCCGCTCCACCGCGAGAACGTCGGAGTCCAGAGCTGTGAGTGTGTGGAGCATGCGGTCGTATGTCGGCGCTTCAACGAGTGCGGGGCCGCGGCCGGTGACCAGGTGGCGCACGACGAGGTTGAGTCCGATCAACGATCCGGGCGTCACGAGCACGCGCTCCGGGGTGGTCGCGTGGCGCTCCGCGAGCCACTCTCGCAGCGGGCCGTAGCCGCCTGGCGGGCCGTAGTTGAGTGCTACCCGCCCGTGCTTCAGGACGGCCTCGCGGGCACAGTCGGCGAGCAGCTCGAGCGGGAACATCTCCGGAGAGGGCACGCCTCGCGCGAATGAGACGACACCGGAGCCAGGAAGGACGCTCACGCTCGAGTCAGTCGAGCCCGGCGAGAGATCGTGCGCCGTCGGCGACGATCAGCTGCCCGCTCAGGTAGCCGGCCTCCTCGCTCGCGAGATAGAGGTAGAGGTAGGCGATGTCCTCCGGCTGACCAACCCGTCGCACGGGCACTCGCGGCGCGACCGCGGCGACGCCGTCGGGGCCGAGTGAGTTGACGGGGTCGAGGGACTGCGGCGATTCGACCACGCCCGGGGCGACGGCGTTGGCTGTAACCCCGTCGGGGCCATAGTCGACGGCGAGGTTTTCCACGAGCCCGACGATCGCAGCCTTCGCTGCCGCGTACTGAGGGTGCAGCGGCCAGGCTGAGACGGTGCCGGCGACTGACGATGTCGCGATCAGCCTTCCGTAGCCGGCACGCCGCATGTGGGGCAGCACGGCTCGGAATACGCGCCATACGCCCGTCAGGTCGACGTCGATCGTGTCGTACCAGGCGTCGTCGTCGAGGCGCTCGAGCGGGACAGTGCGCGCGATGCCGGCGTTCGCGACGGCGATGTCGACCCGCCCGAATTCCGTGACGCAGCGCTCGACGAGCGAATCCACCTGCTCGGCGCTGCGGACGTCACATTCGCATACGAAAGCACGGCGTCCGGCCGACTCGACCGCTGCGCGAACCGGTTCGGGGTCGTGCGGGTCGCCCGGGTACCAGGCGAGTGCAACGTCGGCGCCTGCCTCGGCAAAGACGCGAGCAGTGGCAGCGCCGATCCCGGAAGCAGCGCCCGTGATCACCGCCGCCCTGTTCTCGAGGCTGAAAGCTGTCGGCGACATCAGAGCATCACGTCCCCGCCGTTCGGGCAGAGCGTCTGCCCGACGTAGTACGAGGAGTCGTCGGAGGCGAGGAAGACGGCGGTCGGTGCGACCTCGTGCACCTCGCCGAAGCGGCCGATCGGCAGTTCGGACAGCTTCTGTGCCGCCCACTCCTCCGTCTCCTGGGCCATCATCTCGGTCAAGATCGGACCTGGCGCGATCGCGTTGACATGGATCCCTTTCGTCGAGACCTCGCGTGCGAGCGCCTTGGTGAAGCCGATCACCCCTGCCTTGCTCGCGCTGTAGTGGACCATCTCGGTGCCACCGATCTGCCCGAGCTGTGAGGCAACGTTGATGATCTTGCCGCGGCCGCGCTCGAGCATCCGCGGCAGCACGAACCGCGTGCAGAGGAAGACGCCCCGGAGGTTGACGCCGATCACGCGATCCCACTCCTCGACCGGCAGCTCATGGAAGAAGTGCTGGCTGAACGTGCCGGCGTCGTTGACGAGGATGTCGATCTCAGCGAACTCGTCGTATGCGCGGTTGACCATCGCCCGCACCTGGTGCTCGTCGGAGACGTCGGTGCGTGCCAGTACGGCCCGCCGGCCGGCGTTCGCGACGGCTTCGAGCACCGGCGCGGCGACATCTTCGCCGAGTCGGTCCGCGATGACGACATCGGCTCCTTCGTCGGCAAAGGCCATCGCGATCGCGCCGCCGATCCCGCGCGCCCCGCCGGTGACGATCGCGGCCCTGTCGCGTAGCTTGTCCATCGGCTCTCCTGTCACTCGTCGAAACGGCGGGCGCTACGTGCGGGCCGCTGTCTCATGAAGGTCGGTCCGGGCGCCGCCCGCTGCCGCACCCCAGACGGCGAGGATCTCGCCGGACGAGGCGATGTCGAAGCGGTGCCGCATGAGCAGCATCGAGGCGTCGTGCTGCTCTCGGTCGTCGCTCGCAACGCAGTCTTCCGCGACCACGACGTAGTAGTCGTTGAAGAGCGCGTCGCGAGCCGTCGACTCGACGCAGCCCTCCGTCGTGCAGCCCGTCATGACGACCGATTTGATGCTGTTGCTGCGGAGCAGCAGGTCGAGGTTCGTGCCCCAGAAGCCGCTCGAGCGGTACTTCTTGACGACGAGGTTGCCCTCCTGCGGCATCAGCTCCGGGATGATCTCTTGCCCGCTTGAGCCGTCGGAAGTGTAGGCGAGAGGCTCCGGCACGCCGCTGGCGAGGTGGAGGCGCAGGTTGAAGCGGATCTGTGCCGGTGACTCGCTCGCGCGGTTCGGGAGGACCGTCATCTGGATGTAGACGACGGGAACATCAGCGGCTCGCGCGCCTTCGATCAGGCGCGCGAGC
>JAVKST010000163.1:0-5132 GCA_039583515.1 Gaiellaceae bacterium | reverse complement strand
GCGCGGCTCTACTTCGCGCCGGAGGAGAAGGTGGTCGCGGCGGCGCTCACGAACGAGAGCGAGGCGGCGCTGGCCGACCTCGGGCTCGCGCTCGCGCGCACGACGATCGAGGAGTGGCCGGTCGCGCCCGAGCCGTGGCGGATCGGCGAGCCGCCGCCGGAGGAGGTCGTCCCGCTGCTCGGGATCTGGTTCGTCGAGGCGTCGCGGATCGTCTTCCGCTGGCGCGGCGGGCGGCTCGAAGGGCGTTACGACGGCAGCCTCGAGTGGGAACCGTCGTCCGTCTTCGCGTGTGAGGGCGACGATCGGTGGCGGACGGTGGCCGGCCCGGAGCACGGCGAGCTGCTGCGCGTCGAGCGCGCCGAGGACGGATCGGTGGCGCGCATGCTCTGGGCCGGCTATCCGGTCACTCGGGAGCCGAGCCCCTGGCGCGCTCCCGAGTAGCCGCGGGCTATGGCGTTACGACGTTGTGGATGTCGAGAGCCTCGACGTCGATCTCGGCCGGGATGTTCGGCCGGACGTGGTTCTCGAACCACTCGTCGTGCTGCTCGCGGCTCTCCCAGACTTCGGAGACGGTGAATCCCTCGGGGCTCTCGAAGGCGACGTGGTACATGAAGCCCGGCTGCTGCTTGAGCTGCTCGAGCAGCTGCGACGAGGCCTGGTCGTACTGCGACGGCTCCATGCCGCGAGCACGATGACGGTAGAGAACAGGCATGACCCCTCCTTCGCTCGAACGTGCGGATGGGGAGACGATACGACACCCCTGCGTCATCGCGTCGGGATCACCGAGCTTGTGACATTGGCTCGACCGGCTACGGATCGATGCTTGTCCAGCTCGAGCTGCTCGGCCTGCGCAACGAGGCCCGCTACGCCCGAAGGCTCAGCCCTGCTCGCTCCGGCTGCCGGAGCGCCTCCCGGCATCCCGAAGCGCCCGCTCGACCACCCGCCGGTGCGCGCGAAGAACCGGCACGGCCACCCCTCGCGACCAGGCCGCCTCAGTCTCGACCGACACCCCCAGCATCTTCGCCCGCCTAGCCGCGTCGGGGACGCGCTCGCACAGTTGGGCGAACGACGCGAGCACCTGACGATCGGCCTCCGTCTGGCCTGATGTCTCGCCGGGCAGGTGCGAATGCAGCTCGCCCGTTGGCTGCGTCAGCAGGCGAGCCGGATCCGCGCTCTTCGCGTGTGTCCGATGCTTTCTCGTGTAGGCGGAGGACATCGCGGCACCCCCTTCGCTACTCGTACTGCAGGGCCTCGAGCACGTTCAGCCTAGCCGCACGGCGCGCCGGGAAGATCGCCGCGAGCAGGCCGGCGATCACGGCGGCGGCCACGAAGGCGACGATCGATCCCCACGGGATCGTGAAGGCTGCGTACCCGATCGCCTTGCCCACCATCGCCGCGAGGACGATCCCGAGCGGGATCGCGAGCGTCGCGCCGATCAGGGACGTGACGACCGACTCGTAGCGGATCATCGCGCGCAGCTGCCGCCGCGTCATCCCGACGGCTCGCAACATCCCGAGCTCGCGCGTCCGCTCGAACACCGTCAGCACGAGGGTGTTCACGATCCCGAACAGGCTGACGACGATCGAGAGCGAGAGGAGGACGTAGAGGAGGTTGAGGAGCGTGTCGATGCCCTGCTCCTGGTTCTTCTTGAACTGCGACTCGGTCGCGATCTTCGCCTCCGGGAACGGGCTCAGCGCGCGCTCGAGCCGCTTCGTGTTCGCGGGCGTCACGCCGCCCCTGATGTCCACGAAGCTGTAGACGTTCTGCGGGTTCTGGTAGCTGGCGTCGAAGAGCTGCTGCGAGATCGTCACATCGCCGTACGGCGAGCCGCCCTTCGGGGGGGCGAAGACCCCGCGCACCGTCAGGTGGAGCGTCCGGGCGGTGGGCGTCTCCACCAGGAGCGGCGAGCCGGTGTCGAGGTGGTGCTTCGTCGCGTAGTCCTTCGAGACGAACGCGCCCGTAGCCCCGAGCTGCGACGGCGTCTGCTGGCTGCCCGCCGCCCAGGCGACGTGGATCATCTTCGAGATGTCGCCCGTAACCGCGGTGACGCCGACCCTGCTGCCGAACGCACGGCCGTCGCCCGCGCGGACGCCGGCGACGACGCGGACTCCGCCGACGTGTCTCAGCGCGTTCGCGGACGCGATCGAGATCGGCGAGAAGTTGTCGGTCGCGGTGAGCGCATAGTCGGCCCGGAAGACCGAGTTGACGGCGCTCTCGAAGCGCGACTTCAGCCCTGCGGCGAGGACGGCCACGAGCGTCACGAGCGCGAGGCCGATCATCAGCGCCGACGCCGTCGACGCGGTCCTCTGTGGGTTCCGCATCGCGTTCCCGCGCGCAAGCATCCCCGCCGCGCCGGCGAACCGCGCCGCCGGAGCGCCGAGCGCGCGGGCGAGCGGCGGCACGAGTGTCTTCGCGAGCATCGCCACGCCGAGGAAGACGGCCGCGGCGCCGATCCCGAGCGCGAGCAGGCGGTTCGTCGTCGAGAGCCCGTGCACGAACAGGCCGACGAGCATCAGCGCGACTGCCGCTCCGATGGTCGTGAGCGCCGCCGGCACGCCGAAGCGCTCGAACCGCGAGCCGGGCAGCACCGCACCCTCGCGCACGGCGGAGATCGGCGAGACGCGCGTCGCCCGGAGCGCCGGCCGCAGCGCGGCGAGCAGCGTTACGAGGATCCCGACGGCGAGCGCGACGACGATCGTCCGCGTCGCGAAGACCGTCCCCGCCTGCGGCAGGTCGATCCCGAAGGACACGAACAACGCGTTGAGGCCCTTGGCGAGGCCGAGCCCGGCGAAGAGACCTGTCACGGACGCCAGCGCTCCGATCACGAGCGCCTCGAGCAGCACCGATCGCAGCACCTGGCGCCGCGTCGCCCCCAACGTGCGCAGCGTCGCCAGCTCCCGCGTCCGCTGTGCGATCGTGATCCCGAGCGTATTCGCGATCACGAAGATGCCGACGAACAGCGCCACGCCGGCGAAGGCGAGCAGGAAGTCCTGGATGATCGAGAGGAAGCCGTTCGTGTCCTTCGTCGCCTGCTTGGCCTGGCCCTGGCCGGTCCGCACCTGCGCCGTGGGCGGCAGCAGCGGCCTGACCTCGTCGACGAGCTGCTGCGGCGTCGTCCCGGGTTTCCCGGCGATCGAGATCGAGTCGAGCTCGCCCGCCTTGTGGAAGATCTGCTGCGCCGTCGGGAAGTCGAAGATCGCCATCGTCGCCCCGCCGAGCGAGGAGACGCTCGCGAACTTGGCGATCCCGGCGATCCGGAAGCGGCGGATCGGCCCGCGCGCGATCACGCCGATGCTGTCGCCGACCGAGAAGTGCGCCTTGCTCGCCGTGTTGGCGTCGATCACGATCTCGTGCGGGCGGCGCGGCCAGCTGCCGGCGGTGAGGACGAGCGGGTTGAAGCGCTGGTCGCCGTCCGGGTGGACGCCGAAGGCGAGCGGCGGTGCGCCGTGGCCCGAGATCACCTTTCCGTCGTGGCCGACGAGGTACGCGTAGTCGGAGATGCCGCCCTGCGCCTGGGCGACGCCCGGCAGGTTCCGAACCTGGGCGAGCAGCGTCTGCGGGAACGACGGCGGCAGCGCCGCGTTGTTGTTGTCCTGGCCGATCGCGCTCTTGCCGGTGACGACGGCGTCGGTGTGCTGGTAGACCGTCGTGAAGACCGTCCCGAACGCCGCCTCGATCGTGTCGGTGAGGACGTAGGTGCCGCTGATCATCGCGACGCCGAGGACGACCGCGACGGCCGTCAGGGCGGCCCGCAGCTTGCGGCCCGCGAGGCCCTTCAGGGCGACGCCGATCACGACTGCAGGTCGCTCATGACCGCAAGCACGTCCGCCGCGGTCGCGTCGTGCAGCTCCTTGACGATCAGCCCGTCGGCGAGGAAGAGGATCCGGTCGGCGATCGACGCCGCCCGCGCCTCGTGCGTCACCATCACCGTCGTCTGGCCGTACGAGTCGACCGAGTGGCGCATCAGCTCGAGGATCTCGCCGCCGGTCTTCGAGTCGAGGTTGCCGGTCGGCTCGTCGGCGAAGAGGATCGTCGGCCGCGTCACGAGCGAGCGTGCGATCGCGACGCGCTGCTGCTGGCCGCCCGACAGCTCGGCGGGTCGGTGGCGGCGCCGCTCGGCGAGGCCCATCTGTGCGAGCAGCCCGTCGAGCCAGCCCTTGTCGGGCTTCTCGCCGGCGATCGCGAGCGGCAGGACGACGTTCTCCTCGGCGTCGAGCATCGGGAGCAGGTTGAAGAACTGGAAGACGAAGCCGATGTGCTCGCGGCGCAGGCGCGTGAGCTTGGCGTCGTTGAGCGTCGTGATCTCGGTGCCGGCGATCGTCACCGTGCCGAACGTCGGCTTGTCGAGCCCGGCGAGGATGTGCATGAGTGTCGACTTGCCGGAGCCGGACGGCCCCATCACCGCGACGAGCTCGCCGGCCGCGACATCGAGATCGATCCCGCGCAGCGCGTCGACGGCGGTCTCTCCCGATCCGTAGCGGCGGGTGAGGCCGCGCGCCTCGACGGCGATGCCTGCGGGCGCTGCGGGCCGGGTCTCATCGAGGGCGGCCATTTGCGCCCACCGTACCCGACGGCGGGACAGGGAGGATCCGGGATTCACCGCATCGCGGCCGGGCCGTCACCGTCCGCCCGCGAGCAGGAACGCGATCACCGCCGCGGCGTACGCGGCGACGAGGACGGCGCCCTGCCAGCGGCGCGAGCGGCCGTCCCCGAGCATCGCGCCGACGAGCACGACGCCGCCTGCCATCGCGCCGAGCTCGGTCCAGCGGAATGCGAGGGCGAGCGGGTGCGTGAAGAGGAGCGAGAGGAGCATCACGATCGGCACGACGAGCAGAGCCACCTGGGCGCTCGACGAGATCGCGATCTCCGTCGCGAGGCGCATGTTGCCGCCGCGGGCGATCAGGATCGCGCCGCCGTGCTCGGCGGCGTTGCCCACAATCGCCACGATCACGACTGCGATGAAGAACTCGCTCAGTCCAACGGCCGCCGCGAACGTGTGCAGCGAGTGGACGAGGATCTCGGTCACCCAGGTCGTGGCGCCGGTCGCCGCACCGGCCTTCAATGCCCTCAACAGTGCGATCCTCCGAGCGATGGAGGGAGCACTGGCGCCCGAGGTGCTCAAAGGCCAGTTC
>JAVKST010000162.1:0-5151 GCA_039583515.1 Gaiellaceae bacterium | reverse complement strand
TGCTCGCCGCTCTCGGCGAGGAGGACGATCCCGCGGATCAGGTCGTCGGCGTAGCAGAAGCTCCGGGTCTGCGAGCCGTCCCCGAAGACCGTGATCGGATCGTTGGCGAGCGCCTGCCGCATGAACGTCGAGATCGCGCGCCCGTCGTTCGGCCGCATCCGCGGCCCGTACGTGTTGAAGATCCGGACGATCGCGGTGTCGACGCCCTGCTGGCCGTGGTAGGCGATCGTGAGCGCCTCCGCGTAGCGCTTGGCCTCGTCGTAGACGCCGCGGGGGCCGATCGGGTTGACGTGGCCCCAGTACGACTCCGGCTGCGGGTGCACCTGCGGGTCGCCGTAGACCTCGCTCGTCGAGGCGAGGAGGAAGCGCGCGCGCTTGAACTTCGCCAGGCCCAGCGCGTTGTGCGTCCCGTAGGACCCGACCTTGAGCGAGTGGAGCGGCATTCGCAGGTAGTCGTCCGGGCTCGCGAGCGCCGCGAAGTGGTAGACGAAGTCGATCGGCTCGTCGGCCTCGATCGGCTCCGTGACGTCGTGGCTGACGAAGCTGAACGCCTCGTCGCGGATGTGCTCGACGTTCCGCAGCGAGCCGCTGACCAGGTTGTCGACGCAGATCACGCGGTGGCCGCGCTCCAGCAGGTACTCGCAGAGATGGGAGCCGAGGAAGCCTGCTCCGCCGGTGACGAGCGACGTTGGCACAGGCCGATGCTAGCGGCCGTGGCCGCGCGACGAACAGATCGGCTAGCGCAGGTCCTTGTTGCTCTCCATGTCGAACCACATCGCGAAGAGCGTGAACTGCGAGCCGGAGAGGACGAGCAGCGCGACGAGCACGACCGTCCCGACCGTGATCTGGTCGCCGGCGATCCGGAAGCCGAGCACGACGAAGCCGAGGACGATGCCCGCGACCGTGGCGACGAAGCCGACGGCGTAGAAGAAGACGAGCGGGTGGAAGTCGCGCTTGACGTACTTCTCCCAGAGCCGCCAGAAGAAGCCCTTCAGCAGGAGCCACGAGATCTTCGGGACGACGTGCCGGTAGCGCATCCCCGAGCGCTCGCCGACCCCGTAGACCGGGCGCGAGGGAAAGTCGCGCACGCGCGCGTTCCAGACGTTGAGGTGGACGAGCATGTCGTTCGGGAAGCCGTAGCGCGTGTACACGCGCCCGAGGTCGAGCTCGGCGAGCAGCGCCCGCGAGATCGCCGTGTAGCCGGATTGCGAGTCGGCGACGTGCCAGTAGCCGGAGGCGATCTTGGTCAGCATGGATAGCACCGCATTACCGAGATAGCGCGTCTTCGGGATCAGCTGCCACGCCTGGCCGGTGAAGAGCCGGTTCGCCTTCGCGTAGTCGAGCTCGCCGCGGGCGACGGGCTCGACGAGCGTCGGCAGGTCTTCCGGATCCATCTGGTTGTCGCCGTTCATGACCGCGACGACGTCGAAGCCCTCGGCGAGCGCGCGGCGGTAGCCGGTGACGGTTGCCGCGCCGACGCCGCGGTTCCGCTCGTGGACGAGCACCTCGACCCGCGCGTCGCCGCGCCCTTTCGCCTGCTCGCCCGTCCCGTCGGAGGAGCCGTCGTCGACGACGAAGATCCGGTCGACGAAACCCGGGATTCCCGCGATCGTCGTCCCGATCAGCGCCTCCTCGTCGTGCGCGGGCACGACGACCGCGACGCGCTTGCCCTCGAACACGGGCCGGAGGTTACGCGCTCGCGGAGAACCGCGGGACGACGCGGTCCCACAGCAGCGCCGCGAGGGCGCCGAGGATGAGCCCGATCACGGCGGCGACGAGGACGGTGTTGCGCCGGCTCCGCGCGGTCACCTTCTGCGCGGCCGCGCCGGTGACGACGCTCGGCTGCTCGACCTTCTTCGCCTGGAGCAGCAGCTGCGTCGCGGTGATCTCGTCCAGCTGGTCGGTGCGGAGGTTCGTCGTCAGGAGCAGCTTGTCGGTCGACGAGATGGACGGGTTCGACGTGGCTTGCTGGATCGTCGCGATCGCCGACCTGTCTGCCGTGATCTCGGCTTCCAGGTTCGCGATCTTGCCGGTGGCGTAGGTGCCGAGCCTGTTCACGGCCTCCTGCGACAGGCCGTTGGCCGCGCACTCGGCGAGCTTCGCCTTCCGCGCCTGGACGCTGATCGTGACGAGCGGGTTGACGCCGGTCTTCGAGCTCGACGTGGAGCCGCCGCCGCCGCCGCCCACTGCTGCGCTGGAGATTCCCTTGCGGAACTGCGACGCCTTCGCCTTGCACCGCTGGGCCACGAAGCTGTCCACCTGTTGCGAATGGATCACCTGGCCGACGGCTGCGGGGTTCGTCTGCAGGCCCTGGATCAGCGTGTTGCCGCCGACGGAGTACGGCTGCCCGAGGTAGAGGGTGGCCGTGGCGCTGTACACCTGCGTCCCGCCGATCGAGACCGCGTAGCCGATCAGCGCCCCGATCACGAGTCCCGCCGCGAGCAGCCACCACCTGAGGGCGAGGAGGCGGACGTACTTGGAGAAGTCGACTTCCTGCTCCGCCTCGGGATCGAAGCCCCGCGCGGGCGCCTGGCGGGTGGTCACGAGGCGCGACGATAGCCGACGGCCAGGTCGAGCCCGCCTAAGAGCGCTCTCATCCGCGGTGCCGCCGGTGCTTTCGCGTCGGCTCGACGGCGTAGATGCGCGAGTAGGCGTCGAAGAGGAGGCGCGCGCCGTTGCCGGAGACCGGCGCGAACTCTCCGTGGGGGAAGGTCATCACCCGGCGTCCGGTGCGCGCGGCGACGCCGAAGATGCGGTGCGAGAAGCTGCCGGCGTAGGCGATGCCGTCGACGACGCTCACCGCCCCGGAGATCGGGCCGCCGGTGTAGATGCGCCAGAGCAGGCGGCCGGTCGCGGCCGAGACGCAGTAGAAGTAGCGGTCGTACGAGCCGAAGAAGACGCGGCCGTCCCACACCGCGGGCGACGAGTAGACGTAGTAGCCAGCCGTGTAGCGCCAGAGCTCGTGGCCGCTCGTCGTGAACGCGGTGAGCGAGTCGCCGTCCGAGGACGGGACGAAGACACGGCCGTGCGCGACGGCGGCCGCGCCGTAGATCTTCCCGTTCACCTGCCCGACCCAGCGCGTCGCGCCGCTCCGGGCCGAGAGCGCCCAGAGGCGGCCTCCGTAGTCTCCGATGTAGAGCGTGCTGCCGCTGATCGAGGCGCTGGACGTGATCTTCTCGCCGGTCGGGTGCGTCCAGCGCAGCCGGTGCGTGCGCAGGTCGAGCGCGTAGATGTCGCCGTTTCGCGTGCCGAAGTAGTCGACGCCGCGCCAGACGATCGGCGACGACTCGATCGCCGCGCCGCAGTCCCAGCTCCAGAGCAGATGGCCGTTCCGCGCGCTCAGCACGTACACGTGCCCGTCCATCGTGTGATAGACGACCTCGTTGCCGACGATCGCCGGCGACGAGGCCATCTCGGGATAGCCCCGGCTGATGTGGAGCCAGAGCACCTTCCCGTCGCGGATCGAGATCGCGCGGACGACGCCGCGATAGCTGCCGACGTAGGCGACTCCGTGGTAGACGGAGGCGGGGAACTCGAGGAACGAGTTGACGGAGCGGCTCCAGACGACGCGGAACGGCGGCCGCAGGTGGATGTGCGTCTGCGCCTGGGTGCGGGCGTAGTCGGCGCCGTAGAGCGGCCACTGGAGCGCCGGCTGGTAGATGCGGAGGGTGACGTGGCGAGGGCCGCGCAGCTCGAGCGGGAACTGCTCCCGGCCGTAGCCGCGCGCCGCCACCGTGACGGTCACCGTTCGGCGCAGCGGCAGCGTGATCGACGCCCGGCCGCGCCGGTCGGTCCGAGCGCCGGCGGCGGCGATCGCGCGCGCGCCGGTCCCGACGCGGACGACGGCGTCCCGTACCCGCGTCCCGAGATCGCCGTCCCGGACGGTGACGCCGACCGTCGCCTCGGGGCCGCGCGCATGCGGCCGGGGCGTCGGCTTCGGCTTCGGCTTCGGTCCCGGCGGCGGTGCGGCGGTCGTCGGCCGCTGCGCGGCCGCGCCGCATCCGGCGAGCAGTCCGGCGAGGGCGAGAAGGAGAAGCAGACGGGCGAGCAACCGAGGCGGCCTACGGTACACGTGCCGCCGGAGCGGCATGCTCGCCGACCGCGAGCTCGCGGTAGCCGGTCAGCCAGAGCGGCGGGCCGTCGATGTCGCGCAGGATCACGTTGTCCTCGGGGAAGCGCGGCACGGTCTCGCCGATCTCGTCGAGCCGGCCGAGGGCCGCCAGCACCTGCGCCTCGGCCATGTTCGCCCCTCCGGCGGCGAGCGCGGAGGTGGCTGCGACGTGCCGGACGTTGATCTCCGTCACCTTGAGGGCGCCCGTGCGGTCCTCACGGAGGTCGACGGTGACGAGGCCGTGGGCGGATTCCCCCGTGGCCTCGGCGACGAGCCGCACCGCCTGCTCGGCGAACGCGCGTGCCCGCTCGTCGTTGACGAGCCGGCCGCGGTTGATGTTCCCCGTTATGCCCGAGGGGGCGAGATGGCCCATGAAGTACTCGAGCCGCTCGTAGCAGCCGGCCTTGAGCAGCGCGTCCTCGACGAAGAGCAGCGCGCACGCGATGTTCCGCCCGGGCAGGTGCTCGGCGAGCATGTAGCTCGGGATCTCGGGGTTGAGGTACGCCCACGAGTACGCCTCCTCCGGCTCTGCCACCTTGATCGAGCCGATCCCGCTCGAGGACGCGTCGGAGTAGTCGCGCAGCCACACCGGCCCGCCGTCGACGTCGTCGAGGCCTCGCCGTTCGAGCAGCTCTTCGCGGGAGACGATCCGGTAGCGGGGAACGAGGCCGCTCTCGCGGAGCGAGTCGTAGAGCTTGAGCTTGCTGATCGCGACGTCGACGAAGCCCGGCGGCGGGAGGAGCGTCGCCACCGGGAACTCGCGGCGGCTCCAGTAGCGCACCTCCGCCTCCGGCCCGACGAGCGCGACGTCGATCTCCTCCTCGCTGCAGATCTGCGCGAGCACGTCGGCGTAGCCCGGGTCGTCGGGCTGCGACACGCGGTAGACGCGGTCGTAGAGGCCCTCGTAGAAGCCGTACCAGTTGCCGCCGCGGTCGGTGCCGACGAGCGTCGCGTCGGCGCACGTGCCGCAGATGCGAAGCGAGCGCGCGACCGCGCGCGGCGTGACGCCGCAGGCGCCGGTGACGAGGATCCTCAGGCCT
>JAVKST010000161.1:2740-5174 GCA_039583515.1 Gaiellaceae bacterium | reverse complement strand
CCGTCGGGGTCGCGGACGAAGCAGAGGAGCGAGCCGCCGTCGCGGACGCGGTACGGCTCCCGCTCGGGCTCGATGCCCTGCTCCTTCAGCTGCTCGAGCGTCACCGCGAGATCGTCGACGCCGACGGCGACGTGGCCGTAGCCGGTGCCGAGCTCGTACGAGCGCCCGTCGCGGTTGTACGTCAACTCGAGCACCGACTCCTGGTCGCCGATCCCGAAGAAGTAGTTCGTCGCCTCCACCTCGCCGCCACGCACGATGTCCATGTCCCGCTCGAAGCGGAAGCCGAGCGCCTCGTAGAAGGCACGGCTGCGCTCCGGGTCGGTGATCCGCACCATCGTGTGGAGGAAACGCGGCACGGCCGAATCCTACGCGTCCTATCTCAGCGCACCAGGCACGAGGGCGGAAGAACAGGGGTCGATGCCTCTTGGCGCGCCGGTCGAGCGCTTCCGGCCGCCGCACGATCGGGCCTGTGAGCTCAACTCAACGTTTGAAGCTAACCGGCCCCTAGCTGGCGACCGGGGCCTCTTGCTCGACGAAGCCCTGCGACAGCCCGCTCGAGCCATGGCCTCGCGTCGAGGCGCTTGAAGATCTCGCGGGGCCTCCTCGCGCGACGCCTTGTCGCCGCTTAGCTCGGCGTCCTCGTGAGCGCGACCGCGCGGACGGTGCCGATCACGTTCACGTACGCGTCGAATACCGGGTGCTCGACGGAGGTGCCGACGTCCGCCTGCGCGGCCAGATGGAAGACGACCTCCGGCGGCAGCCGTGCGACGACCTCACCGAGCGCCTCGGTGCGGACGTCGAGCTCGTGCAGCGCGACCTCTGGGGGAAGGTTCTCGCGGGATCCCGTGGCGAGGTTGTCGACCGCATGAATCTCGTCGCCGCGTTCGACGAGCGCGTCGACGAGATTCGAGCCGATGAAGCCCGCGTCGCCGGTGACAATCACCCGCATCGGCCGCGTATCGTAGGCTGGGGCGGAGGCCGACGCGACAGCGAGGCGGCTCAGCCGAGCGTCAGCAGCTTGAACCCGTGGGCGTTGAACACCCGTCGTAGGTTCCGGTCGGAACACGCAGCGGACGGCCGTTGAGTGCGACTGCGAGGTTGCCCGCACCGCCAAAGCGCGTCCAGAGGGGGCCGTTCGCCCGGAAGAACTTCCGCATCCCAGCCGGGAGCGTTCCGGCGTAGAGGACGCGGCCGCTCGCCGAGGTCGCGCGAACCTCGATCCAGGTGCTCGTGCTCTCGGCCGCGAGCGACAGCGCGATCTTCCCTGTCGGCCGCGAGCTCGACTTCGCCCTCGCGTGGGCTGGGGGCGGCGTCGTAAGGTCTGCGCCTGTGCGAGGGTGAAGGGATGGAAAATCGTGATCGTCGGCTGGCAGCGGTTTCCCGTCGGGGAGTGCGCGGTTTCAGGTGCGGTTGAAGCCGAGGAGTTCGGCGATGGCGGCTTGTTCTTGGTCTCGGGAGGCGAAGGCGATCGGTTCGCCGGGTTCGGCGAGTGGGGGGAGGGTGAGGGTGGCGGTGGCGAGGTGCCAGGCGTCCATGGCGCGGAGGGCGTGCTCGCGGACGAGCGCGAGCGCTTGTTCTTCGACCTGATCCTGAGGCGCAGCGAGGACGGTGACCGGGCCGTCGAGGGCGAGGTCGGCGTCGAGGAGGGCGAGCAGTCCTTCGCTGTCGCCGCGGCCGGAGCGGGCGGCGCGGACGAGGGCTCCGGAGACCTCGATCCGCGTCCAGGTGCCGGTGACGGTGGCGGTCTCCGGGTCGTTGAGGAGTGCGAGCGCGTGCTGGTGGCCGTCCTCGTCGGCGAGGTAGGCGCGGGCGAGGACGGAGGAGTCGAGGTAGACGATCAGGGCCGCTCGCGCTCCTGGGCGAGCAGCTGGTCGAGTTGGCGGCCAAGGTCGCGGGTCGAGTCGATGATCCGCTGCCGCCGCTTAGGGCTCACTCGGCGAGCGTGGCCGCTGTGCAGCATTCCGGAGGCTGCGGCGGCCGCCTGGAGCCGCGTGCGCCGGTCGCCGCGATCGGCCTCGGCGGCGGTGTCGAGGATTTCGGTGGCGAGCGCGTTGAGGCTGCGGCCTTCGCGCGCGGCGCGGGCGGTGAGCCGGCGGTGGAGGGTCTCGGGTACGCGCAGCAGCAGTTGTTTCATGTCGACGATGATATCAACCGTCGGCTGCTGCTAGCAACGGTTAGGATCGTTGGCGAGTGGTGTTCCTGCTCGCCTACCTGTCGCTGCGGAGGCCGCTGCGAGCCGTCCTGGGTGGATCGGCTTCGGCCGCGCTCGAGGTCGAGAAGCCGTCCTGCGCCGCCAGCTCGCCGTTCTCCGGCGGTCGGTGAAGCGGCCGCGGCTGCGTCGGCGCGATCGGTTGCTGCTCGCGGTTGCCGCCGGCCTGTTGCCGCGGGAGCGCTGGCCGTGTTCATCGTCTCTCCGCAGACGCTTCTGCGTTGG
>JAVKST010000161.1:0-2640 GCA_039583515.1 Gaiellaceae bacterium | reverse complement strand
CCGCTCGCCGCGGGCGAACGCGGTCGCGGAGCGGTGGGTGCGAAGCGTCCGAACCGAGTGCCTCGACCACATCTTGGTGTTCGGCCGCCGCCACCTCGAGCAGGTCGTGCGCGGCTATGTCGCTCACGACAACGCAGAGCGCCCGCACCGCTTGGCTCGGGCTTGCCGCCCCCGCCGGGAAGCCGCCCGAGGCGCGCGGCTCGCCCGCGGACACTCGCCGCCGCGACCTGTTCGGCGGGGTGATCCACGAGTACTACGCCGCCGCGGCATGAGCGGCCGTGTTACGGCCGACGCCGCCGCGTTCGTGGCCGCGCGCGCAACCCGCAGGAAGACAGCCGGGTGCCGTATCTGCTGCGGCCGCCGCTCGAGGGCGGCATCGTCTTGAAGGCGCGCGACCGCTGGCCTGCGACCGCCCGCGTCTACTGCCACCGCTTCGACCGCGCTCGTCTCCGAAGCGAGTTGGAGGAGGAGCGAGTGGCTCCTCCCCCGGGAGTTGCCGACGTTCAGCCTGCTAGCGGCGGGCCGGCGTCGTCGCGATCAGCGACTCGGCCGAGACCTCGCGCAGGTTGAACTCGTCGTAGCCGGAGAGCGTCGCCGTGATCGAGAGATCACGCACGTTCCGTCGAGCGGCAACAGGTGCTGCTTCTCGACCGCGCCCCGCACTTCCTTCACGAGGCGCTCGCCGAGGCCACTTCGGCTCGATCGCCGACCCGAAGTCGGTCGGAGGTTGTCCTTGATCGCGACGGTACGCCCGCCAACGGGAGGCTCGGATCGGACGCCGCGTCCGCGAGCGCCTCCTCGCGGCGCACCGCCTCGAAGGCATGGAGGTGCGGCTCGAGCTCCTCGATGCGCGCCAAGCAGTCGCTTGCCTCAGCCACGGGGCGATATTCGCACGGATGTGCGCGCTAGTTCCCGACCGACCAGTCTGGCTGCGCCGCCCGTATCCTTCATCGGTCCTTTTGGATCACGGAGAAGGGGGAGACATGAAGCGGATGGCCCTCGCGGCGGCGACAGTCCTGTTCGTCGCGCTCATCGGCGGCGCCACGCGCGCGCCGGCGAGCAACCTCTCGCAGTACGACGGCGCGTCCTGGTATCAGAAGTACCTGGCCGTTTCGGGCCAGGCGACAGTCACGTGCTCGTCCAACAGCGGCAGCCTCGGCCAAATCTCGTACCGCTCGAATGTGGACGCGAGCCATGAGTGCGGCTCGCAGAGCGAGACGTCGATCGCGATCGATCCGGCGAACACGAAGAACGTGATCGCGGGCGCGAACGAGATCCAGGGCCTGCCGATGCGCGCGTACTACTCGACCGACGGCGGCAAGACGTTCACCGGTGTCTCGCTGCCGCTGCCGCCGGCGCGCACGAACAACGGCTTCGACTTCGGCTCCGACCCCGGCATCGCCTTCGACTCGAACGGCAACGCCTATTACTCCTACATCGTCGTCTTCTTCTCCTCGGGCGGCGCGATCAACGGCACCGAGATGGCCGTGGCCCACTCGAGCGACGGCGGCGCGACCTGGACAGCCACGTACTTCAACCCGCAGACCGGCGAGGGCCAGTTCAACGACAAGCCGATGATCACCGTCGACACCGGCCGCGCCCACCACAACCGGATCTACGTGGCGTGGGACAACGCGACCGGCAACTCGTCCTCCGCCAAGAACGGCAACAACGTCCTCCTGTCGTACTCCGACGACGGCGGCGCCACCTTCTCGACGCCCGCCTCCGTCAGCGGGCCCTTCACCGGCCGCACGGGCGGGATCGGCGCCGACCCGTACGTCACCGCGAACGGGACGCTGCACGTCGCGTGGCAGGACTACGCGCACGGGACGATCACCGACGTCGCCTCGACCGACGGGGGACAGACGTTCTCGGCGCGGCACGTGATCGCGTCGGTGAACGGGTTCCAGTTTAACGTGGCGGCGCAGGCCTCGCGCGGTGCGCTCGTCTACCCGTCCTGTGGCTCGTACAAGACGGCGCTCTACTGCTCGTACATGAACGGGAGCAACGCGGCGACCAACGTCTACGTCGCGAAGTCGACCGACGGCGGCGCCACCTGGACGTCGACGGCCGTGCCCGCCGGCGGCGACCAGTTCAACCAGTGGCTGGCCGTCGACCCGTGGAACGGCTCCGTCAACGTCTCGTACTACGACACGGGCACGCACGGCACGACCTCGACGCTGTACACGCTCGCCCGCTCGACCGACGGCGGCGCGACTTACACCGCGTCGGCAGTCGCGAACGCGCCGACCGACGAGAGCTGCTGCTCGCCGAGCGTCGACCTCGGCAACCAGTACGGCGACTACGAGGGGATCGCCGCCTACGGCGGCGTCGTCCGCCCGGTCTGGACCGACCGCCGGCAGGCCGTGATCGATCTCGGCCTCCGCGAGGAGGTCTTCACAGCCACCCTCAAGCCGTAGCAACTCCTGTGGCGCCCGGAGTCCTGCTCGGGCTCCGGGCGCCGCGTTGCGTTAGGCGCTTCTAGAAGCCGCCGGTGCCCTTCGGCGAGCCGAGGCCGGTGGGGCCGTCGTAGTCCGCTCCGGCGGTGCAGAGGTAGCTGCCGCAGCTGCCGTTGCTGCCCGAGGTGACGTCGTGCACGGAGCTCGTGTGCGAATACGGATACGAGCCGTAGGTGACCGA
>JAVKST010000160.1:0-5298 GCA_039583515.1 Gaiellaceae bacterium | reverse complement strand
CGTCGAGCGGCTGCTGGTGCGGGACGCCGAGGAGTGGGGGGCGCCGATCCTCGAGGCGCTGCGGCTCGTCCGTGCGGTCCTCGAGCCAGAGCGGGCAGTGATCGGCTTCTGCGGCGGCCCCTTCACGGTCGCCGGCTATCTCGTGGAGGGCCGGCCGAGCCGCGACTTCGTCCGTACGAAGGAGCTCATGTACCGCGAGCCGGCCGTGTGGCACGCGCTGATGGAGCGCCTCGCGGAGCAGTTCGCGCGCTACGTCGCCGCCCAGGCGGCCGCGGGCGCCGACGCGATCCAGCTCTTCGACTCGTGGGTCGGCGTCCTGTCGGTGGGCGACTACGCGGAGCACGTCGCGCCGTACTCGCGGCGCGTGCTCGAAGCGGTCGGCGTGCCGACGATCCACTTCGGCACCGGCACGTCGACTGCCCTGCTGAGCGAGATGGCGCGGGCCGGCGGCGACGCGGTCGGCGTCGACTGGCGGACGCCGCTCGATGCGGCCTGGAGCGCGGTGGGGGAGGAGAGAGCGGTGCAGGGCAACCTCGATCCGGCGGCGCTGCTCGCGCCGTGGGAGCGCGTCGAGGCGGCGGCGGTCGACGTCCTGCGCCGCGCCCGCGGGCGGCCGGGCCACGTCTTCAACCTCGGGCACGGCGTCCTGCCGCAGACGGATCCCGACGCGTTGACGCGACTCGCGGAGCTCGTCCGCGGCTACCGTCCCGGCGGATGAGAACGGCAGTCGTCCTGATGGCGTACGGCTCCCCGGAGCGGCTGGTCGACGTGCCGGCGTACTACGCCGACATCCGCGGCGGCCGGCCGATCGCGCCGGACCACCTGGAGGATCTCGTCCAGCGCTACCGGCGGCTCGGCATCGAGGGCTCGTCGCCGCTCAACGCGATCACCGAGCAGACGCGGACGGCGCTCGAGGCGGAGCTCGGGCTTCCGGTCTTCACCGGGATGAAGCACTGGACGCCGCGGATCGCAGCCGCGGCCGAGGCGGCGCTCGCGGCGGGGGCGGAGCGGGTCGTCGGGCTCGTCCTGGCACCGCACTACTCCGCGCTCTCGATCGGCGGGTACCGCGAGCAGCTCGAGCGCGCGCTCGCGGGGCGCGCCGAGCTCGCCTTCGTGGAGAGCTGGCACGACGAGGCGGGCTTCGTCGAGCTGCTGGCCGACCGCGTTCGCGGCACGGACGCGCACGTCGTCTTCACCGCGCACTCCCTCCCGGAGCGAATCCTGGCCGCAGGCGACCCGTACCGCGACCAGCTGCTCGAGACGTCGCGGCTCGTAGCCGAGGAGGCCCAGCTTGCCGACTGGAGCTTCTCCTTCCAGAGCGAGTCGCCGACCGGCGAGCCGTGGCTCGGGCCCGACATCCTCGACCACCTCGAGGCGCTCCACCGGCAGGGCGTCGAGCGCGTCCTCGTCTGCCCGGTCGGCTTCGTCTCCGACCACCTCGAGATCCGCTGGGATCTCGACGTGGAGGCACAGGAGAAGGCGGCGGAGCTCGCGATGCGCCTCGAGCGGATCGAGCTGCCCAATGCCGATCCGCGATTCGTGCGGACGCTCGCGGAAATCGTCCGGCGGACGCTCGGGGTACCGTCAGTCGCGTGAGCTCGCGGAGCTGTCCCGACTGGCCGGAGCTGATGGAGGTCGCGCCGGAGCTCCAGTTCAAGCACTACACGGTCGCCGAGGCGAAGCTGCCGGCGGATGCGCTGATGCAGGTCCCGGAGGTCTCGCTCTCGGACGTCGCGATCTGCTGCGACCTCGACCGGCACGTCTTCTACGCCGGACACACGGACGAGGCCGTCGCAGAGGCGCTGCGCGCGAGCCACTGGTTCGAGGTCCGCGAGTGGATCGCGGCCGGGCGGCCCGGCGAGGGGTAGCTCGGGGGTAGCTCGCGGGTGCTGCGCACCCGCTCGCGGGGAGAGGGGACTGCGCCGGCGGGAGAGCGCGGTCTCCCGCCGGCTCCGTGCTGTTGCTTGTTCCCGATGCTCTGGACGCGTTGGCTGCCCCGTGCGCGAGCAGGCTCGCTGCGCGGAGCTGCTCGCGCGGTTCGGCCTCCGCGTAGGCGTTCCGCCTACGCTCCGGCCGGAGGCGGCGGGGCTTGATCGGGCGGCTCCGTCCCGGCGCGGCGGCAGGGGCGGCGGCGTAGCGAGCCCGAAGGGCTCGCGAGCTGGGCTAGACGCGATCGGGCGGGCGCTCGCCGCGCAGGAACGCCAGGACGTTGTCGACCAGCACGCGCGTCATCGTCGCCCGGGTTTCGACCGTTGCGCTGCCGAGGTGCGGTGTGAGGACGACGTTCGGCAGTCCGAGCAGCCGCTCGGGGACGTTCGGCTCGTCCGCGAAGACGTCGAGGCCGGCCGAGATGCGGCCGGACACGAGCTCGTCCACGAGCGCATCCTCGTCGACGACGGCGCCCCTGGCCGTGTTGATCAGCGTCGCGCCGTCCCGGAGGAGGGCGAGCCGCTCGCCCGAGAGCAGTCCCTGCGTCTCCTCCGTCAGCGGGACGTGGAGCGAGACGACGTCGGCGGTGGCAAGCAGCTCCTCCAGCGGAACGCCGCCGGAGCGGCGGTGGTGGGTGACGCGCATGTCGAATGCCTCGGCGCGGCGTGCGACCGCCGCTCCGATCCGTCCGAAGCCGACGAGCCCGAGCGTCGCGCCCGCGAGATCGCGGCCGAGCTCGCGCGCCTGTGCCCAGCCGTGACGCCAGCCACCGTCGCGGACGAAGCGGTCGGCGCTCACCACGTTCCGCCGGCCGGCCAGGAGGAGCGCCATCGTCAGGTCGGCCACGGCGGCGTCGAGGACGCCCGGAGTGTTGGTGACGACGATGCCGCGAGCAGCGCAGGCGGCGACGTCGACCGTGTCGTAGCCGACGCCGTAGTTCGCGACGAGACGCAGGCCTGGCAGCAGCTCGAGCTCGGCCGCGCCGACGCGGGTTCCCGCCTCGAGGAGGATCTCGACGCCCGGCAGCGCCTCCCGCGGCGGCCACGCCTCGAGCAGGACGAGGTCGGGGAGCTCGTCCGCCGCAGGCCCCGGAAACGTCTGCGTCGCGGCGATCGTCACGCGCGGAGTATCTCCGCGAGCGGCCTCGTGTTGAGGACGTCCGCAGCCCTCGCCCAGCCGCGCCGCGCCGTGGTCACGGCGAGCCGCATGTTGTCGAGCCCCTGCACCGAGTGCGCATCGGTCGAGCAGACCACCGGTACGCCGGCCTCGACGGCGAGCCGCACCTCCTCGTCCCGCAGGTCGAGCCGGTCGGGCAGCCCGTTCGTCTCCAGCGCGACGCCCGCCTCGAGCGCGACCTCGACCACACGGTCCAGCCGCAGCGCGTTCGGCGGCCGGTGGTTGAGGATCCGTCCGCGCGGATGGCTGAGGCAGCGCACCGCCGGGTGCCGCATCGCCTCCGTCACCCGCGCCGTCAGCTCCTCCTCCGGCAGCCGCTGGCCGGCGTGGAGCGAGAGCTGCACCCAGTCGAGCTCGGCGAGCAAGTCGTCCGGGAGGTCGAGCGAGCCGTCGGCGCGGATGTCGCACTCGGTCCCGCGGAGGACGCGGAACGGCGCGAGGGCCTCGTCGGCTGCGGCGATCTCCTCCGCCTGCCGGCGAAGCGCGTCGGCGTCCAGGCCGGGCACGACCCGGACGTTCGGCGTGTGGTCGCAGATCGCGAGGTACTCGTAGCCGCGGTCGCGCGCCGCCGTCGCCATCTCGAGCACCGAGGCCCTCCCGTCCGACCACCCGGTGTGGCAGTGGAGGTCGCCGCGGATGTCCCTCTCGTCGAGGAGCGGCGGAGGCGCGCCCCGGAACGGCGCCTCGCGCAGCTCCGGCGGCAGCCACGGCAGCCCGAGAGCGGCGTACAGCTCCTCCTCGCTCGCCGCTTCCGGCAGCGGCTCGAGGGCTGCGACGTAGGCGCCGGAGCCGGTGGCGCGGACGAGCTCCGTGCCGAAGCGGTCGGGCGCCGCGGCGACGAGCTCGACCGCGATGCCGTCGACCGTCACGCCGACGGCGCGGCGTTCGCCGCGTTCCAGCCGTGCCACGACCGCAGGGTGCGCGGCGAACCGTTCGAGCGCGTCCTGCGCCTGCGACACCAGCGCGAGCCGGTGGACGAGCTCGCAGCCGCGGCGCAGCTCCCCGGCGAGCACGGCGTCGGTCGCGGCGGCGAGCTCCGTTGCGAGCGCGAGCGCCCGGTTACGCGTCAGCCCGCGCCGCGCCGGCGCCTCCCCGCGCGCGAGCGCCTCGAGCACCTTCGCCTCCGTCGCCGGGCCGACGCCGGAAACGTCGCGCAGCCGTCCCTCTGCGGCGGCGGCACGGAGCTCGTCCGCCGTGCGGACCCCGAGCGCGCGGCCGATGGCGACGAGCCGCTGCGGCCCGAGCCCGAGGTAGCGCCCGAGCGCGACGAGCTCGGGCTCGACCTCCTGCTCGAGCTGCTCGAGCTCCGCGAGCCTGCCGGTCGCGACGAGCTCGCGCAGACGGGCCTCGATGCCTGGCCCGACTCCCCGCAGCTCGCGGACACGGCCGGTGCGGACGAGCTCCGCGACCGGTGCCGGCATCGCGCGGACGAGGTCGGCGGCGCGCCGGTAGGCGCGCACGCTCCAGTGGCCGGCGCCGGCGAGGTCGAGGAGCGCGGCATACGCGTCGAGCGTGCGGGCGATCTCGGCGTTGTCCACCCGGCTAGTGTCTCCGCATGCCGACAGTCGTTATCCCGTTCGCCGGGGCGCGCGGAAAGACGCGCCTGCATCCGTCCGGCCGGGTGCGCCGCCTCCTCGCGCACGCGATGTTCTGCGACGTCCTCGCCGCCTGCCTGCCGGTCGGCCGCACGCGCGTGGTGACGCCGGACGCGGAGGGGGCCGAGGCGGCCCGCGACGCGGGAGCGGAGACGGTGGACGATCCGGGGGCAGGGCAGGGCGAGGCAGTGCGTGCAGCGCTCGAGGGCATGGATGCCGGCGGCATCCTCGTCGTGAACGCCGACGTCCCGTGCGTCGTCCCGCACGACCTGCGCTCGCTGCTCGCGGCGACGCCGGCCGGATGCCTCGCGCTGGTGGAGGCGCTCGACGGGACGACGAACGCGCTCAGCCTGCCGGCGGCGGACGTCTTCGAGCCGCTGTACGGCCCCGGCAGCGGCGCACGCTTTCGCGCCCACGGCGCGTCGCTCGGCATCGAGGTCGTGTCGGTGGCGCTGCCGAACGTCGCCGACGACGTCGACACGATGGACGACCTGACGCGGATCCAGCTGCGCTGCGGGCCGCGCACCCAGGCGGCGCTGAGCCGGCTCGAGGGGAGCCTCGCCTGAACTGGCTCGCGTTCCTGGGGCGGCGCTGGCAA
>JAVKST010000159.1:0-5358 GCA_039583515.1 Gaiellaceae bacterium | reverse complement strand
CTAGCCGCCACGGATTCGGCAAGGACACGTGACCGTTCCGGCCGTACGTTCCGGGCGTGGAGGAGGCGCGCGCCGTACTGTCCCGGTTGGAGCGGATCGAGGCGCTCGAGCGGCGTGGCGCAGCCCCCGGCCCGCTGCTGCAGGAGCTGCGCGAGCTGGCGCGCGAGGTCGCGATCTGGGCCGAGCGCGAGGCGGATCCGCGGGCGAGCCGAGCGGCTGCGGCGCTGCTGAGCGCCGTCGAGCCCCGCTCACGGCGTCCTCACGAGACGCAGGTACGGTGGCCGTTCTCCGCAGGGCCCCGACCGAGTGACTCAGCTCCCCATCCCGTACGCCGATAGCACCGTCGGGAAGGCGGTGAAACGGCTCCTCTCGAACCGGAAGGCGCAACTGCTCCTCAACGGGGGCTTCGGCCTCGTGCTGCTCGCGGTGGCGGCGGTCAGCGTCCGCCACTTCGTCGGCGGCGGCTGGCCGATCCACCACGCCGACCCGACGCTCGTCGCCGCCTCGGCGCTGCTCTTCCTCGCGGCCTACGCCTTCAAGGCGTGGGGCTGGCAGCGGCTCTTCCATGCGCACGAGCGGCCGGGCGCGGGCGCACTCGCCTTTGCGGGCGGTGCCGCCTGCGTCGGCGGGATCGCGCTGCCGGGCCGCGTCGACGACGCGATCCGGATCGCAGTCGTCAGGCGGTTCCCGGGGACGAAGGCCGGTCTCGGCACGGTGGGGCTGAGCCTGATCGTGCTCGGGATGCTCGACAATGCCGCGCTGACGCCGATGGCGTCGGTCGCCGCGGCGGGGGCGAGCCACTGGACGACGCGCGCCGGCTTCGCCGTCGTCGCCGTCGCCGGGATCGCCGCAGCCGCGGTCGTGGCCTTCCTGCCGCGGCTGGCGGCGCTGCCGCGGGTCGCCCGCTACCGGTTCGGGCACTGGATCGCGTCCCATACGCACTGCACGAGGGAGGCCTGGGCCGCGTGGCTGCTCGTGTCCGTCTCGTGGTCGCTGCGCGGGCTCGCCGTGTTCCTGCTCCTGCAGGCGCTCGCGATGCCGGGCTCGTTCGTGCTCGCGCTCGCGTTCCTCGTCGCGTCGGCGGCGTCGGCGGCGCTGCCGATCGCACCGGCCGGCGCCGCGACGCAGGCGGGCGCGGGCGCCGCGATCCTGGCCCTCAGCGGGGTCGGCACGGCGAACGCGATCGCCTTCTCCCTCGCGGCGCAGGCGCTCGTGATCGTGAGCGGTGCCGCGGTGATCCTGCTCGTCGGCGCCTGGCAGCTGGCGCTGCGCGTCCGGGCCTCGCGAAGAGCTCCGCCCTTCGCTCGGTGCTGAAGGCACCGCGCCGGCGGGAGAGCGCGGTCTCCCGCCGATCGGCCGGCTATCCGGCGGCGGCCGGACCGCTCGCGACGAAGTCCTGCCGCCGCACGAGCAGGAAGGCGAGGATCGCGCCCGCGAAGACGACGAACGCGGCGACGAACAGGATCTCGTTCAGCCCGGAGATGAAGGCGGAATGGGCGATCGTGCTCGCCCGGGAGCGGTACTGACCCGGTACTCCGCGGAGCGCCTGCTGCGTAGCGCCGGAAGAGATCGCCTGCGCGAACTGGTGCACCCGCCCTGCCGGCACGACGCTCGTGCCTCCGAGATACGACGTGATCTTGCTCTGGAAGATCGCGCCGAGCGCGGCGATCCCGGTCGCGATCCCGACCTGCCGGAACGTGTTGTTGATCCCCGACGCCATCCCTGCGCGGCGGGGCTCGACGACGCTGACGGCGGTCGACGCGAGCGGCGCGTTCACGAGCCCGATGCCGACGCCGCCGACGAGGAACCCGGCGAGCAGCGTCGTCCACGGGGAATGGATGCTGATTCCCCACATGAGCAGGAGCGCGGCGCCCACGAGCGCGAGCCCGCCGCCGAGGAGGAATCGCACCGGCACCCGCGCCGACAGCCTGCCCGCGATCGGAGCGACGAAGAACGACACGAGCGAGAGCGGCAGGAACCGTACTCCGGTGGCGACCGCCGAGTAGCCCAGGACGTTCTCGAGGTACAGCGGCAGGAAGAGGAACTGGGAGAACATCCCGGCCGAGATCGCGAAGGCCGTGATCTGGGCGCCGGTGAAGGTCGGGACGCGGAAGAGCCGGAAGTCGAGCATCGGCTCCTCCCGCCGCAGCTCGATGAGCGCGAAGCCGACGAGCAGCACGGCTGCCGCCGCGAAGAGGCCGATCACGCGGCCGCTCGACCAGCCCCAGTCGTTCCCGCGGAAGAGCCCGAGCACGAGCGCGAACAGGCCGCCCGTCAGCGTCACCAGGCCCGGAAGGTCGAAGCCGCCGTGCTCCTCGTCCCGCGACTCGACGAGCTCGTGGACCCCGCCCGCGACGCAGGCGACGCCGATCGGGACGTTGACGAAGAAGATCCAGCGCCAGCCGACGTAGGTCGTGAGGGCGCCGCCCACGAGCGGGCCGATCGCGACGGCCATCCCCACGGTCGCGCCCCAGATCCCGAAGGCGCTGCCCCGCTCGCGACCGTGGAACTCCTGCGAGATGATCGCGAGCGAGACGGCGAACATGATCGCGCCGCCGATCCCCTGCGCACCGCGCGCGACGATCAGCCAGAGCGGCGAGGTCGCCGCGCCGCAGAAGGCGGAAGCGACCGTGAAGCACGCGATGCCGACGAGGAAGACGCGCTTGCGGCCGAGCAGGTCGCCCAGCGAGCCGGCGTTGAGCATGGTCGCCGCGAGCGTGAGCGCGTACGCGTCGACGACCCACTGCAGGTCGGTGAAGGAGGTGTGGAGCTCCTTCTGGATGTTCGGCAGCGCGACGTTGACTACCGTGATGTCCAGGAGCAGCATGAAGACCGCCACGCACACGACGAAGAGAACGCGCCATTTCCGCGCTGGGCCCCGCTTCGGCGACGGCCCAGCCGCCGCCTCCGCTCCTAGGGTTGCTTCGTCCAGCCTACGCACCATTCGGGAGAACCTAGCGGTGAAGGAGTCCCGCGCGTCGCTGCGAAAGGTGCGCCACGATGGCGCTCACGCGGTTGCTACCGCGCCCGCACGCGCGGGCGGCGGCGGATAGGGGTCCGGCCATGGCCACGGTGATCGCGTTCGCCAACCAGAAGGGCGGTGTCGCCAAGACCACGACGACGCTCAACCTCGGCGTCGCCCTCGTCGAGCAGGGACGGCGCGTGCTAGCGGTCGACCTCGACCCGCAGGGCAACCTGACGATGTCGCAGGGCTGGAACCCGGACGAGATCGACCGCTCGATGTTCGACGTCCTCGTCCACAAGCTTCCGATCACGGAGATCGTGCGGACGAGCGAGCTCGACGTGGCGGTCTCCTCGATCGACCTCGCGGGGGCCGAGCTCGCCCTCTCCTCGATGATCGGCCGCGAGCGGGCGCTGGAGAAGGCGCTGATGCCGGTGCGCGAGAGCTACGACTTCGTCCTCATCGACACGCCTCCGTCGCTCGGGCTGCTGACGATCAACGCGCTCGTCGCCGCGAGCAGCGTGATCGTCCCCGTCCAGTGCGAGTACCTCTCGCTGCGCGGCCTCGTGCAGCTCGAGAACACGCTGTCGATGATCCGCGAGAACCTCAACCCGCACGTCGCGATCCAGGGGATCCTGCCGACGATGTTCGACCGGCGGCTCCTCCATTCGCGCGAGGCGGTCGAGATCTTGAAGGAGAACTTCGGCGGCCTCGTGCTCAACACGCGGATCCGCAAGACCGTTCGCTACGCCGAGGCGCCCGTCAAGGGGCAGTCGGTGATGAAATACGACCCGACGGGGGAAGCAGCGGAGATGTATCGCGACCTGGCGAAGGAGGTGCTCGATGGCGC
This sequence comes from Gaiellaceae bacterium, assembly GCA_039583515.1. GTDB lineage: Bacteria > Actinomycetota > Thermoleophilia > Gaiellales > Gaiellaceae > Palsa-739. The sequence continues at coordinate 1,546 of JAVKST010000159.1, read as the reverse complement.
GTCGGCGCGCCAGCATGCGTGAGGGCCCGCTCGCGGAGCTCTTCCGCGCCACCGAGGCCGCGCAGCGGCAGGCGGAGCAGCAGCAGCTCGAGGGCGAGCAGGCGGAGCCCGAGAGCGCCGCGACGACGCCTGCGCCGGCCGAGCCGGAGGAGCGGACGGTCGAGCACGTCCCGAGCTGGGAGGAGGAGGTCGCGGCCGAGACGCCCGAGCCGCCGACCCCGTCGCCCGACCCCATGCCCGGGCCGCCGCATCCCGACCCGCAGCCGCCCGTCCCGACGCCGGACCCCGATCCGCTGCCGCCGCCGCCTCCGCCGGAGATGCGGACGGCGTCGCCGCCACCCGCGCCTGCGCCGCCGGCGCGCACCTTCGAGCCGGCTCCCGCGGCGCGCTACCTCGACGCGCTGCCCGAGTCGCCCGCCCACCTGCACCGCTCCCCTCGGGCCGACTCGGCCGCCTACCTCGCGGTGATCAAGGTCATCGGCGTCGGCGGCGCGGGGATCAACGCCGTGAACCGCATGATCGACGCGGGCGTCAGCCAGGTCGAGTTCGTCGCCGTGAACACGGACATCCAGGCGCTCCACATGAGCGACGCGCCGGTGAAGATCCACATCGGCCGCGAGCTGACGCAGGGGCTCGGCTCCGGAGCCGACCCCGACGTCGGCCGCCGCGCCGCCGAGGAGGCGTACGACCAGCTCAAGCAGGTGCTGCGCGGAGCGGACATGGTGTTCGTCGCAGCCGGCGAGGGCGGCGGCACCGGCTCGGGTGCGGCGCCCGTCGTCGCGGGCATCTCCCGCGAGCTGGGGGCGCTGACGGTCGGAATCGTGACGACGCCGTTCAAGTTCGAGGGGACGAAGCGGAGGACGCAGGCGGAGCAGGGAACGGCCGCCCTCCGCGCCGCCTGCGACACGACGATCGTGATCCCGAACGACCGGCTGCTCGAGGTGCTCGACCGCTCGACGTCGATGCTCGATGCGTTCAAGGTGGCCGACGACGTCCTCCGCCAGGGCGTCCAGGGCATCACGGACCTGATCACGATGCCGGGCCTGATCAACCTCGACTTCGCGGACGTGCGGACGATCATGTCCGAGTCGGAGACGGCGCTGATGGGCATCGGCTTCTCCTCCGCAACCGAGAACCGCGCGAAGGAGGCTGCCGAACGCGCGCTGCGCTCGCCGCTGATCGACGCGGAGATCACCGGCGCGAGCGGAATCCTCCTCTCGGTCGCGGGCGGCGACGACCTGACGCTGATCGAGGTGAACGAGGCCGCCGAGGCGATCCGCGGCGCGGCGACCGACGACACGAACATCATCTTCGGCGCGACGGTCGACGACCGGCTGACCGGGCAGGTATGGGTGACCGTCGTCGCGACCGGCATCGGCGGCCGCGGCCGAAGACCGCGTCCCGAGCCCGCCGCCTGGAGCTCGCCGCCGCCGGCCCGCCGGCCGCAGGGCGACGACGAGCTCGACGTGCCGTCCTTCCTGCGCGACTAGCTCGTCGGCGCCCGCCCGCTCCGCCGGCGCAGGGCCGGCCCGCTGCGGCACGTTCC
>JAVKST010000158.1:0-5459 GCA_039583515.1 Gaiellaceae bacterium | reverse complement strand
CTTCGACACCCTCGACTTCGGTCCCTGCTACCCCGCAATCACGGCGCCCACCGTGAATTGCCGATCAACCATCTAGGCGAGTTCACAGCCGGATGCGAGCCTTCTCTCACGCCGCGGAGCGACCGTCATCGGCGTACCCGATCGAACGGAGCCGAGATGCTCGGCAAGGTCAAGAAGCTGCTGCTGGACGGCTCGTTCGCGCCACTCGCGGGTCTGGCCGGAGCACGGTTGACCGCTCGGCGACGGTCCGCCGCCGGCCGCCTAGCTCCGACCTCACCGCCGGAACCGGGGGGAGAGCTCCGCTTCCGGCATGCTTGGCCGCGTGGACGGGGCGGGCGCGACGGCCGGCACGCAGCGGCAGCCGGTGAGGCTGATCTTCGGGGCGTTGATGCTCGTCCTCCTGCTCGCGTCGCTCGACCAGACGATCGTGTCGACGGCGCTCCCGACGATCGTCGGCGACCTCGGCGGGATCCAGCACCTCTCGTGGGTGGTGACGGCGTACCTGCTCGCGTCGACCGTCGTCGGGCCGCTCTACGGGAAGCTCGGCGACCTCTACGGCCGCAAGGTCGTCCTCCAGTTCGCGATCGTCGTCTTCCTCGCGGGCTCGGCGCTCTGCGGGATCAGCGGCGACATGACGCAGCTGATCGCGTTCCGTGCGCTGCAGGGGCTTGGCGCAGGCGGCCTGATGGTGACCACGATCGCGGTCGTCGGCGACATCATCCCGCCGCGCGAGCGCGGGCGCTACCAGGGCTACTTCGGCGGCGTGTTCGGGATCTCGACGGTCGTAGGCCCGCTGCTCGGCGGCTTTCTCGTCGACAACCTCTCGTGGCGCTGGATCTTCTACGTCAACCTGCCGATCGGAGCCCTCGCGCTCTTCGTGATCGGCGCCGTCTTCCGCAGCCGCAGCGAGAAGGTGCGACACCGCGTCGACTACCTGGGCGCGGCCGTGCTCGCCGGCTCGCTGTCGGCGATCGTCCTCTTCACGAGCCTCGGCGGCACGACGTACCCGTGGGGCTCGGGGCCGATCGTCGGGATGGTCGTCGTCGGGGTCGTGCTGCTCGTCGCGTTCCCGTTCGTCGAGCGCCGCGCCGCAGAGCCGATCCTGCCGCTCGAGCTCTTCCGCAACCGGATCTTCGACGTCACCGGCGCGGTCGGCTTCATCGTCGGCCTCGCCCTCTTCGGCGCCGTCACGTTCCTGCCGCTCTATCTGCAGGTCGTGAAGGGCCACTCGGCGACGAGCTCAGGGCTGCTGCTGACGCCGATGATGGCCGGGCTGCTGGTCACGTCGATCCTCAGCGGGAACCTGATCTCGCGTTTCGGCCGCTACAGGCCGTTCCCGATCGCCGGCACGTTGGTGATGACGATCGGCGTGCTCCTGCTGTCGCGTCTCGCCGTCTCGACGCCGGCGTGGCAGACGTCGCTCTTCCTGCTCGTCCTGGGGTTCGGGCTCGGGATGGTGATGCAGGTGCTCGTGCTCGCGACGCAGAACGCGGTCGACTACCGCCTGCTCGGCGTCGCGACTTCCGGCTCGACGCTCTTCCGGCAGATCGGCGGCTCGATCGGCGTCGCCGTCTTCGGCGCGATCTTCTCCAACGAGCTCCGCCGCCAGCTGGCGACCCGGCTGCCGAGCGGCGCGCACGTTCCGACGGCGGCGAACCCGGCGATCGTGAAGCACCTGCCGCCGGCGATCCACGCGCCGTACGTCGCGAGCTTCGCGTCTTCGCTGCGCCCCGTGTTCGTCGCGGCCGCCGCGATCACCTTCCTCGCCTTTCTCCTGAGCTGGCTGCTGCGCGAGATCCCGCTGCGACAGACGGCGGCCGCCGAGACGGTCGCGGAGAGCATCCCGCCGCTGCGCGACGACGACTCGCGGCGGGAGCTCGAGCGGATCGTGTCGTCGCTGACGGAGCGGGAGAACCGCAGCCGCGTCTACCGGCAGGTGATCGAGCGCTCGGGTGTCGAGATCCGTCCGGACGAGAGCTGGCTGCTCGCGCGCGTGAGCGAGCGTCAGCGCACGACGGCGGCAGCGCTCGCGGACGAGTTCCGGCTCCCGCCGGATACGCTCGTCCCGCTCGCGGACGCGCTCGCCGCTCGCGGCATCCTCTCCCGGAACGGCGACGGGCTCGCACCGACGCCGGCCGGAGCCGCGGCTCTGGAACGCCTGATCGCGGCACGGCGCGACCAGCTCTGCGAGCTCCTCGAGGGCTGGCCGGCCGCCGACGACTCCGACACGGAGCAGGCGCTCGAGCGGATGGCGCGGGCGCTGGTCGCGCAGATGCCCACCGTCGCCGAGGGCGCGGCGTAGGTCGTGGCCGCGTGCGCCCCATCTGCGGTGGATTGCGGCTACGGTGCACGGGTGGGGTCGTCCGAGGAGCGTGCCGCGAGGAACGAGCTGCTCTTCCGCGAGGTCAACACCCAGATCGAGAAGCTGGAGGAGCGGATGGGGCCGGCGCCGACATACCCCCTGATCTGCGAATGCTCCCGCGCCGACTGCGCCGTCACCCTCTACGTCGCGCGCGAGGTCTATCACGTAGTGCGCTCGTCGCAGCTGCGCTTCTTCATCGCGCCCGGGCACGAGCAGCCCGAGGTCGAGCACGTCGTCGAGCGCCGCCCGGGCTACACGATCGTCGAGAAGTTCGGCGTCGCGGCCGGCGTCGTCAGCGACGAGAGCTAGCGAGCGCGCCTCGGGCTGGAAGGCCGCCCCGACCTTCCCTACGATGTCGGCCGTGGCCACCGCCCAGCCGACCACCGCCGACGAGCTGGAGCAGCACCGCCGCGAGCTCACCGGCTACTGCTACCGGATGCTCGGCTCCGCCTTCGAGGCCGAGGACGCCGTGCAGGAGACGATGCTCCGCGCGTGGCGCTCGCTCGACCGCTTCGAGGGCCGCTCCGCGCTCAAGTCCTGGCTGTACCGTATCGCGACGAACGTCTGCTTCGACGCGCTCGAGGGTCGCGAGCGACGGGCGCGCCCGGTGGATCTCGGCCCGGCGGGCGCTCCGATCGTCGAGAACCTCGTCGAGCTGCCGGAGGCGACGTGGCTGACGCCGCTGCCGACGCCGGAGGAGGAGACCGAGCGGCGGGAGTCGCTGCGCCTCGCGTTCGTCGCCGCGCTGCAGCACCTGCCGCCGCGCCAGCGTGCTGCGCTGATCCTCTGCGAAGTGCTGCGCTGGCAGGCGTCGGAGGCGGCGGATCTGCTGGAGACGAGCGTCGCCTCCGTCAACAGCGCACTGCAGCGGGCGCGGGCGACGCTCGCGACGGCGGACGTCGCCGCCCCGGCCGAGCTCGACGCCGACGCGCGCGCGCTCCTCGACCGCTACGTCGCCGCCTTCGAGGCCTACGACCTCGACCGGCTCGCGGAAGTGCTGCGCGAGGACGCGGTCATGTCGATGCCGCCGTACACGCTCTGGCTGCGCGGCCGAGACGATGTCTTCAACTTCTTCTACGGCCCCGGGATCGGCTGCAAGGGATCGAAGCTCGTGCCTGCGCCGGACGCGAACGGCCTGCCTGCCTGGGGCCAGTACAAGCCGGCGCCGGAGGGCGGCCACGCGCCGTGGGCGCTGCAGGTGGTCGCGGTCGCGGAGGACCGGGTCCGGGAGATGAGCTTCTTCCTCGACACGGAGCGGCTCTTCCCGCTGTTCGGCCTGCCCGAGCGCTTGTGATGGCGCGCCGGCTCGGTCTCGCCGTCAGCCGCCGCGCTCCTGCTCGCGTTTGCAGGCGCGGCATCCGCGTCAGGGTCACGAAGGCCGGCTACACGCCGACGTCCTTCCGTGTCCGCTAGGACGTCCGCCAGCCCAGAGAGCTCGAGCAGCTCCCAGAGCTCGCGCGGCGCGCGGACGAGGCGCGCCCCCGTCAGCAGACGGAGGCGCGCCAGGAGGTCGACCGCGCCCAGGTCGAGTGCGACGGTCAGCTCAACGGCTGGACGACGATGAGGGAGTTCCCGTCCGGGTCGCGCAGCCAGAACATCGGCGGCACCGGCCCTCCGAAGCGAGTGACCTCGTCGTCGACGTCCACGCCCGCCGCCTTCAGCGCCGCGTGGTCGGCGTCGAGGTCCGTCGTGTCGAGGATGATGCCGGTCTGGCTGCCGCCGGCCTGCCGGCCCTCCGGCGGCGGGGCGATCGCGATCGTCGTGGGCGTGCCCGCGATCGCGACCTCGACCCAGCGCATGTCCGGCCCCATCGGCTCGTCGACGACCTTCTCGAAGCCGAGCGCCCCGACGTAGAAGTCGATCGCCCGGTCGGTGTCGGCAACGGTGACGCAGACGCGGCCGACCTGCGTCAGGTTGAGCTTGGACGTGGTGGTGGACACCTGTGCTGCCTCCTCGTAGCGGGGACTGTCGGAAACTCAGACGGTGCCCGCCGGGGAAACTCATCTTCCCCGCGCTGTTGCCCTTCGCGAGCGCCTTCGTGAGTCCGTACACGGCGGCACCTGCGGCGGCGGGTTACGCCGCGCGACGGCTCCCGTATCTCGCCGCGGTGCGCGCCCGTTCCCACCGACGTCGACCGTGCGCACGCGCTGGGACAGCTTCAAGCAGATCGTCAGCCTCTGGGTCGACCTCTTCGCGCGAGACGATCTGCTGACGTACGCGAGCGCGATCGCGCTTCGGGCCCTGATCGCCGGAGTGGCCCTCCTCCTGCTCGGGCTCGGGATCCTCGGTGCGGTCCACGATGCGCATCTCTGGAACCGGACGATCGGGCCCGCGATCTCCGGCCGGGTGCTGCCGCACGTCTACGGCGGTGTGAACCAGGTCGTGCAGAAGGTGTTCTCCACTTCCTCCGGCGGGCTGATCGCGCTCGCGGCCGCGCTCGCGGTATGGGAGAGGTCTCGGGCGTCGTCCGCGCCTCGATCGGGGCGCTGAACCAGGTCTACGAGACCGAGGACAGCCGTCCCTGGTGGGTCCGCTTCCCGCTCTCGTTCGCGCTCGCGGCGGTGCTGATCGTCGCCTGGCTCGGCGCGACCGTCCTCGCCGCAGCGATCGACGTCCCGGGCGCCTGGAGCTGGCCGCTCGCCGTCGCGCGCTGGCTCGGCGCGGTCGCGCTCCTGGTCACCGCCTTCGGGGTCCTCGTCCGGTGGGCGCCCGCCGAGCGGCGGGCGACGCGCTGGGTGAGCGCGGGCGCCGTGCTCGTCGTCGTCGCGTGGATCGTCGAGACGCTGATCTTCAAGTGGTACGTCTCGAGCGTCGCGGACTTCAAGACGACCATCGGAAGCTTCACCGTCTTCATCCTCGCCTCGACCTACCTGTACGTCGGCGCGATCATCCTGCTCGTCGCGATGGAGCTCGACGAGCTCGTCCGCCACGACCTCCAGCAGCCCAGGCGGCGGCGGACGCTGCTGCCGCTGGTCGAGGGCGTGCTCCGCGGGTGATCTAGTGACGTAACCGGCAACGTAGCCGGCTCCCCGGCCCGCGAGCACGCTACGCGCTGCGGCGTCCTCGGCCGTCCCGATAGCGCAACTATCGAGACGGC
>JAVKST010000157.1:0-5478 GCA_039583515.1 Gaiellaceae bacterium | reverse complement strand
CTAGCTCGCCCGCTCGAGGCCTGCCGCTGCCGCGGGACGATCGCGCAGCGCGAGCAGCGTCTCGTCGAGCTCGCGGACGAGCCGGCGGCGGTCGCCGTGGAGGAGCACCGCGACGAGCAGCCGGCGCACGAGGTCGCACGTCGGCCGACGTAGCTGCTCGAGGAGCGTCGCGCGCTCCTTCGCCGTCGCGCCGACCAGCGCGGCTCCGCGCATCGCCGCCGCCCACGCGCCGTCGTCCTCGCCGAGCGCCGCTTCCAGCGCATGCCGAAGCTGCTCCGTGCGGAACGGGTCGGACTGGAAGAGGGCCAGCTCCCAGCGGTCGAGCGCCTCGCCGAGCCGGGCGTCGTCGTCGGCGGCTGCGAGCCGCACGCGCAGATCTGCCGCGACCGAGGCGCGGAACGGATCGAGCCGCGTCGGCTCGCCTGGCGGGGCGGTCGCGGCGATCGGCAGGACGGGACGGATGCCGTAGGGCCGCCAGTCGAGCCGCTCGAACAACACCGGGCCCGCGGCGACGGGCGCGGCCGTGGCGAGGCGGATCGCGCTGACGGCGTCGGCGAGCTCGCCGGGCGCGTCCGGAACCTCCGAGGCGCCGCCCGCGAGGGCGCGCTCGAGCTCGAGCACGCAGAGACGGTCGGGCTCGCGGCCGAAGTCGCGCGGCAGCAGTCCGGCGGCCTCCGGCCACATCGCGGCGAGCTCGCCGCTCGCGGCGGCGCGAACCCGGACCCCGCCGCCGAGGTCGATCTGCTCCCGAACCGAGATGCCGACGAGCGGAGCGACGGCGCCGTACGAATGGCCGTTGCCGAAGAGCGTCTCCTCGAGCTCGGCGTACGCGCGCGCGAAGGCGCCGTCGTCCCAGTCGAAGCCGCCGCAGCCCTCGGCCGTGCGGACGAGGAGCGGGACGAGGACGCTCCGGTACAGCGCGCGCCGCTCGTCGAAGGTCTTCCCCTCGTGGGCGTGGGCGAAGATCCGCGCGGCCGGCTCGCGCAGCAGGTCGGCGACGGCGTCCTGGACGTCGACGCGCTCGAACAGCCGCTCGGCCCGCGCCTCGACGAAGCCGCGCACGAGCGGCCGGTACTCGTACAGCGTCGGCCGCCCGTACGAGCCGTGCTCCTCGAACGCGAAGGGCAGGTCGACGCCGTTCTCCAGCTCGCGCGTGAAGACCGCGAAGGCGCCGAGGCAGAAGCGGCGCAGCGTGTCGTGGAGACCCGGAGAGCGCATGGCAACGGGACCTCTACGACGGCGGCGGACTCCCTCCTACCTGGCAGCCGGAGCACCAGTACGCCGCGCGGGCGTGGTCGCCCTGGGGCGCCGAGCGGATGGCGGCGCCGCAGCGCCGGCACGGCCGGCCGGAGCGCCGGTAGACCCGGCGAAGCGGCCGCGCCCCGTCGAGCGATGCCCGCATCAGCCGGTGCGCCGCCGCGAGCGTGTCGAGCAGCTCGCCGTCGGACACGTCGCCCAGCGGCCGCCACGGCGAGACGCGCGCCGCCCAGAGAGCCTCGGCGCGCCAGATGTTCCCGATCCCGGCGACGAGCCGCTGGTCGAGGAGGGCGTCCCCGACCTGCCGCTCGGGCCGCGCCGCGCGGAGCCGCTCGAGCATCGCGTCGAGGTCGGGCGGGTCGGCGAGGATGTCCGGTGCCGCCGACGCGAGGTCGCGACCTGCGACGAGCTCCAGGACGGGGCCGCTCCAGAGCACCGCTTCGTGCTCGCGACCGCGCAGGACGAGCCACGGCCTCCCGCTCCGCCGCGCGCCCCGCGGCTCGAGACGCCAGCGGCCGCTCATCCGCAGGTGGCTGCGCAGGACGAGCCCGCCCTCGAAGCGAAGCAGGAGGTTCTTCCCGACGGCCGCGACGGACTCGAGCACGCGGCCGTCCAGCCGCTCCGGGAGTCGTTTCGACGCCGCACGCGGATGCGGCGTCTCGACCTCCACGCGCTGCCCTACCAGCACCTGCAGCCGCTCGGCGGCCCGGTGGAGCGAATCCCCTTCGGGCATGCGGGGAAGCCTACGATTCGAAGATGATCCGGCCGTTCGTCGGGGTGCGTTGGTGGCTGGGCGCGGCGTTCGCCGTCGTCGCCGCGACCTCGACCGCGATCGTCGTCTCGCAGTTCTCGGCCAGCTCGGAGAACGCGCTCCGTTCCGAGACGAAGGATGCGACGATCGCCTCCGCCTTCCGCGTGGCGCAGGAGATCGGATCGATCTCCGTCCCGCATACGGCGCTGCAGCGGATCGCGACGAAGCAGCAACTCGACCTCCACCTCTACCGCCGCAGCGGGAAGCTCGTCGCGGCTGCTGCCGCAGGCCCCCGACCGATCCGGCAGCCTCGACTCGAGGGTCAGGCCCTGCAAGCCGCCCTCGCCGGCAGCCGCTTCGCCGACGAGGACGGACGGGGCGAGATCTTCGTCGTCGGACTGCCGATCCGCGGCGGCGCGCTCGTCGCACTGAGCTCGCGGCCGGAGGTCGCTGCCGCGATCGGCACCGTCAACGACCAGGCGCTCAAGGCAGGCGTGATCGCGGGCGTCATCGGCGTGATCGTCGGGCTTCTGTTCGCGCAGCTGATCGCCCTGCGGCTGCGCCGGCTCAGCGTCGCCGCGGAGGCGATCGCCCTCGGCGACTTCGAGACGCCGCTGCGCTACCGCTTCCGCGACGAGTTCGGCGACCTCGCGCACAGCTTCGACCGGATGCGGCGCCAGCTGCGCCGCTCGTTCCGGCGCATCGAGGCCGAGCGAGACCGGCTGCGCCTGCTGCTCGAGCGGCTGCACGAGGGCGTGCTCACGATCGACCAGGATCTCGTGGTCCACTTCGCGAACGCCGAGGCGCGGCGCCTCCTCGGCGGCCGGCTGGCCGAGGGCGACGCGCTGCCGGAGCCCTGGCCGGGATTCGCGCTGCGCGAGTTCGCGCAGAGCCTGTTCGACGAACGGGCGTCGGTGACCCAGGTGCACGTGACGCCCGACGAGCAGCACGCGTACGGCGTCGTCGGCATCCCCTCCCAGCCCGAGACGGACTGGGCCCTGCTCGTGGTCGACGACCTGACGGAACAGGAGCGGCGCGAGCTGGCCGAGCGCGAGTTCGTCTCCAACGCCGCCCACGAGCTGCGGACGCCGCTGACGACGATCATCGGCGCCGTCGAGGTCCTGCAGGCGGGCGCGAAGGAGGATCCTGCCGAGCGCGATCGCTTTCTCGCCCACATCGAGCGCGAGGCGGAGCGGCTGGCGCGCCTCGCGCGGGCGATGCTGACGCTCGCGCGTGCCCACTCCGGGCAGGAGCAGCCGCGCGTCGAGCCGGTCGAGCTGGCACCGCTGCTGCGGGAGGTAGCCGCGGGGCTGCGCCCCCGGACGGGGGTGACCGTCGACGTCGAGGCGCCGGATGGGCTCGCGGTCCACGTGAACCGCGACCTGCTCGAGCAGGCGCTGCGGAACCTGGGCGAGAACGCGGCGAAGCACACGGCCCGAGGCTCCGTCGTCCTCCGCGCGAACGGCGATCGCGACGCGGTCGTGATCGAGGTCGAGGACTCCGGCCCCGGCATCAGCGGCGAGGTGCAGCGCCACGTCTTCGACCGCTTCTATCGCGGCGAGCGCGACAGCCAGGGCTTCGGCCTCGGCCTCGCGATCGTCCGCGAGTCGGTGCGGACGCTCGGCGGGCGCATCGAGCTCGACTCATCGCCGGGCGAGGGGACGCTGTTCCGGATCGTGCTCGAGCGTGCGCGCGTGCGCGAGGAGGTGACGGCGTGAACGCAACGGCTACTCACGTGTCCCTCGGCGAGGGACGCGGGAGCGAGCGGATCCTGCTCGTCGACGACGACCCAGGCGTCCGCGACGTCGTCGCCTTCACGCTCCGCCGCGAGGGGTTCGACGTCGACGAGGAGCGCGACGGGCCCGCGGCGCTCGAGGCGGGACGCTCGGGCCGCTACTCGCTCGTCGTGCTCGACGTGATGCTGCCGGGCATCTCCGGCACGGACGTCTGCCGCGCGCTGCGCGCCGAGAGCGACGTCCCGATCCTCATGCTCACCGCCCGCGACGCGGAGGCCGACCGCGTGCTTGGCCTCGAGATCGGCGCCGACGACTACGTGACGAAGCCGTTCTCGAGCGCGGAGCTGCTCAGCCGCGTGCGCGCGATCCTCCGGCGGCGCGACCTCGACCGCGCGGGCGGCGCAGGCACGGTGCGGGAGCTCGGCGGCCTCAAGATCGACCTCGGCCGTCACGAGGTGCTCGTCGACGGCGATCGCGTCCATCTCACGCTGTCCGAGTTCAAGGTGCTCTCGCTGCTCGCCGAGCAGCCGGACTCGGTGGTCTCGCGCCGACAGCTGATGCAGCACCTCTGGGCGAGCGAGCACGTCGGCGACGAGCACGCCTGCGAGGTGCACATCTCGAATCTGCGGCGGAAGATCGAGCGCGATCCGGCGCGGCCGGAGCGGCTCCTCACCGTGCGCGGCTCGGGCTACAAGCTCGTCGCGGCCTAGACATGGGATCCTCGGGTCGCGACGCGCCCCAGCGCGCGAAGACGTTGCCGCGCCCGGGCGTGACGGGCTGCGATCCTAGGCCGGTTTGCGGACGGCGTCCAGAGGCGATCTACCGCGCATGGGCATCCTCGACTGGTGGCGGCGGCGGAAGGCCGAGCAGAAGCGCGAGGCGGAGAGCATCAAGGAGCTGCGGCGCGTCGACGAGCCGGCGATGGACACCCCGGCCGAGACGTACATGTCGCAGACCCGGGACTAAGCCCGGAGAACTGCGCGGCGCGGGCCGGCGAGGAAGCCTGCCTCGACCAGGAGCGGCAGGACCATCGTCTCGGCGACCGGCTCGCCGTCGAAGCGCTCGACCGCGAGCCGCTTCGCACCGCCGCGCTTGACGAAGACGACGAGCGCGGCGAGCGCCGGCCGCAGCCAGTCCTCGCCAGCGGCGCCTACGGCGCCGCGGTCTTCCGGCTGGTCGCTTCCGGCTCCGTCAGCGGCGCTTCCAGCCCTCCAGTCCCGCAGCGGGACGAGCGAGCGCCCGCCGCGCTCCACGAAGAGCGCCGGCTCGCCGCCGAGGAGGACGACGTGCGCGCCCGCGACGCGCGCCGCTCGGCCGCCCGCCCGCTTCGGCCAGGGCAGCGCGGCTCCGTACGGCTGGCCAGGGTCGGCGGCGGCGAGGACGAGCGGCTCGGGCTCGTCTCCCTCGCGCGGCCGCAGCTCCCGCACGCGCTCGACCGCGCCGGCGAGCGCGAACTGCGCGCCCCCGAGCCCTTCGACGAAGTAACCGCGGCGGCAGGCGCCGAGCGTCTCGAGCGCCCGCAGCTCCGGGTAGACCGCGCCGTAGCCGCCCGGGATCCCCTCGGCCCGGACGGAGTCGCGGGTGACGATGCCGTGCCGCTCGAGCAGGAGCTCGACCAGTGCCCGCCGGTCGGGCTCGGCTCCCGCGAACAGGCCCGCCGCCAGCGACCAGCGTCCCTGCGTCGCCGTCGGGCGCTGCACGCGCGCGCGAGAGAAGCGGCGGACGCGCCGGTCG
>JAVKST010000156.1:0-5497 GCA_039583515.1 Gaiellaceae bacterium | reverse complement strand
CTGGCGGAACGGCGGGAGGCGCGCCCCACTCCTCCACCGGCTGGCCGACGACGGAGTCGTAGAGCCGCCGCATCGACGGGTCGAGCTCCTCCTCCGTCGCGAGCTGCGGCGACACCGGATGCACGACCTCCTGCACGAGCTGCGAGAGCTCCGTGCCGGCAGCCGGCTGCTCCGGCAGAGCGGACTGCGGCGCGTAGGCGAGCGCCGCCGTCGACGCGAGCGTCTCGAAGGCTGCGGGCTCGGCCTGCGGCTGCTGCCGCCTGCGCGAGCGGCCGATCTCCTTGTTCCACCAGCGCTCCTTCGGCTCGAGCCAGGGGAACTCCGTCCGCTCGGTCGGCGCGGCGGCTGCGGCCGGTGCAGCCTGGAGCACGGGCTCGGGAGCCGGAGCGGGAGCCGTCTGCTTCGGCTTCCGCTTGAAGCCGATCTCCTTCTTCCAGATCGACTCGCTCACGACGCCACCGTCCTGAGGCCGCCGCCCGACTGCTTCTCGCCGCGGACGTTCATGCCGGCGCGCTCGAGGATCCCGAGCAGCTGCTCGGGGCGGGTCGTGCGAGCGACCGCCTCGTCGAGGCCGACGACGCCGTGCAGCACGAGGTCGGCGAGCGCCTGCTCCATCGTCTGCATCCCGCGCGAGGAGCTCGTCTGCATCACGGTGTAGATCTGCTCGACCTTCGCCTGGCGGACGAGGTTCCGCACCGCGTCGTCCGGCAGCAGGATCTCGAGCGCCGGGACGCGCCCCGCTCCGTCGGTCGTCGGCAGGAGCGTCTGCGTCACGACCGCCTGCAGCGAGTTGGCGATCATGATCCGCACCTGCTGCTGCTGCGAGGGCGGGAAGACGTCGATCACGCGGTCGATCGTCGAGGAGGCGCTCTGCGTGTGCAGCGTCCCGAACACGAGGTGGCCCGTCTCGGCCGCCGTCAGCGCCGTCGAGATCGTCTCGAGGTCGCGCATCTCGCCGACGAGGATCACGTCGGGGTCCTGGCGGAGCGCGGCGCGGAGGGCCTCGCCGAAGCCGGTGGCATCGGGGCCGATCTCCCGCTGGTTGACGATGCACCGCTTGTGGCGGTGGAGGAACTCGATGGGATCCTCGATCGTGAGGATGTGCTCCGCCCGCGTCCGGTTGATCTCGTCGACGATCGCAGCGAGCGTCGTCGACTTACCGGAGCCGGTCGGCCCGGTGACGAGGACGAGCCCGCGCGGCTTCTCGGCGAGCGCGTGCAGCACCGGCGGCAGGGCGAGCTCCTCGAGCGAGCGGATCTCCTGCGGGATGAAGCGGAAGGCCGCGCCGAGGGACGACCGCTGGTGGTAGACGTTGACGCGGAAGCGCGCGACACCCGGGAGCGAATAGGCGAAGTCGAGCTGGCGATTCAGCTCGAGGTGCTTCTGCTGCTCGGAGGTGATGATGCCGTACAGCGCCTCGCGCGTCTCGTCCGCGGTGAGCGGCGCGCCACCTTCCAGGGGCGTGATGTGCCCGTTCACGCGGAACGCGGGCGCGCACCCCACCGTGAGGTGGAGGTCGGAGGCCCCTAGCTCGACCATGTGCTCGAGCAGGGCGTCGATGGACGTGGGCCGCATCATCCTGGGGCGCTATCGGCAGCGGCGGCCGGCGCCTTGAGTGTCCGGCGAGCCTCCCCCACGGCGGGGGATGAATCACCCTTTCGAGGCTGGGCACCCGGCGCGGATGGGTCGATACGGCCTTGAGCCATCCCCCCGTTCCACCCTGTGGAAGGAGACCCGTAGAATGTTCGATCGCATCAAGACGCGGCTGGCTGCGGACGAGGGCTTCACCCTCATCGAGCTGCTGGTCGTCATCATCATCCTCGGCATCCTCGTCGCGATCGCGGTGCCGGCGTACCTCAGCTTCACCGGCAGCGCGAAGGACGCGGCTGCGAAGGCGAACATCCGCTCGGCGATCCCGGCGGCGGAGTCGTGGTACCAGGACCAGAACAACAACCCGACGCCCGATTTCTACACCGGCCTCAACCTGTCCAAGCTCCAGCTCGAGGCACCTGGCGTCTCGAACGACATCAAGGTTGCCGTGCTCAACAGCGGCGCGGGCTACTGCCTCGAGGACGGCAAGGGCAACAACGGGGGGGCCTGGGACTACATCGGCGGCACTCCTGGAACGGTCACCGGTACGGTCGCAACGATCGAGTCGGGAACGTGCTTGGCCGAGGCGGGTACGGCGGCTTCGTAGCCTCCGTTCCGACCCGCACCAGGGAGGGCGCGGGCAACCGCGCCCTCTCTCGTTCTAGGGGTTCAGTCGCAGGCCGATCCAGCCGACAAGAACAGGATGCGGCGCGTACTGAGGGAGGAGTCCGGCTTCACGCTGGTCGAGCTGATCATCGTCACGGCCCTGACGATCGTCGTCGTGGGGGCTCTGTCGAACCTGCTCGCCTCCGGCCTGCGCGCCGGCTCGAACGCGAGCTGGCAGCTCACCTCCCAGAGCGGCGTCCGCCTCGCCTTCGACCGGCTGGAGTACGAGGCTCGCTGCGCCTCGACGGCGACGCGCGCGGCCGGCGGGGCGGACGTGACGCTCGTGCTGCCGAGCTCGTGCGCGCACGGCACCGGGACGTACACGTGGTGCGTGTCGAGCGGCGCACTGATCCGCTACAGCGCCTCGTCCTGCAGCGGCACGAGCCAGACGTTCATCAAGAACGTCACCTCGGCGACGCCGTTCTCGTGCGTGGCGCCGGTGAACCAGTACCCGCGCCTGCAGGTGGCGCTGACGGTCAACGGGACGAGCTCGTCCGCCAACAGATTCTCGGCGACCGAGCAGATCGACATGCACAACGCCGCACTGACCACCTCGAGCGCGAGCGCGTGCTCGTGACGCGCCGCCTCCTGCGCCGGCTCGTCCGCGACGAGAGCGGGGTCGCGCTCGTGATGGCGCTCGGGATCATGGTCGTGATGGCGATCACGACCGCCGGCATCCTCATCGCCGGCACCGCGAACCAGCGCGAGGCCTTCGTCTCCGACAACGCCCGCCAGGCGTTCGGGATCGCGCAGGAGGGGCTCGCGAACGCCGAGGGGATGCTCTACAGCGCGGCGGCCAGCCACACGACGCCGCCCAGCGGCTCGCAGAACCTCACCGACCTGCCGGGCGCGACCGGCACCGACTGCACCACGTCCAAGATCTGCGGCTCGTTCTACGCCAGCGTCGGCGGCGACGGCGTCACGTGGACGATGACCGGCACCGGCACCGTGAACGGCGTCACGCGCGTCGTCTCCGCGCAGGCGAACGTGCCGACGCCGGTGGTTTCGTCGGAGACGGCGGTCTGGAACTACCTCTACGCCGACGGGACGGGGGCCTGCACGACATGGAACGGCAACGTCAACGTCGCCGTGCCGATCCTGATCCGCGGCGACCTGTGCCTCGGCGGCAGCCAGAGCTTCACGGGCGCGACGCTCGAGGTCGGAGGGAACGTCACCGTCACGGGTAGCGCGAAGATCGGCTCGTCGGCCTCGCCGATCCAGACGCTGAAGGTCGGACTCACCTCGACGTCGACCAACACGTGCAACTCCGTCGCTCCGGGGACGGGCGCCTGCAACGGCAGGACGTCGCCGATCTACGCGAGCACCGTCGGTGAGGGCGTGGACACGCCGCCGTCGATGCCGTGCATCGGTCAGCCCTACTCGTGGGACCAGAACTGCACGGGCGCGAACAACGGCACGTGGACGACGCTCTACAGCACGTACAACAACCAGGCGAGCCTGCCGAAATCCGGCTGCCCCGCGAACCTCTTCGACAACGACACGACGCTGAACAACAGCGACACGTCGATCAGCTCGGTCATGTTCGGCCCCTCCTACGACTGCACGCTCGGCTCGACCTCCAGCCCCTGCGTCAGCGGCGGCCCGGCAGTCTGCGAGATCAAGTGGACGTCCTCGACGAGGACGCTGTACGTGAACGGCGAGTTCTACTTCGACGGCAGCCTCAACATCAGCGGGAACGTCACCTACACCGGGAAGGCGAGCTTCTTCTTCACGGGCGGCGTCGGCACGTCCGGCAGCCCGAGCTTCTGCGCCGCGAGCGCCAAGAGCGGGAACACGACCTGTACCTCTGCCTGGAACACGAACCAGGACGTGATCATCATGGACGCCGCCTGCTGGGCGAACTCGACCGGCAGCTCGCTCACGACCTCGGGCTGCGTGAGCCTCGGCGGCGGCACCACGGCGCAGTTCGGCGTCTACTGCGTGACGAACTACTCGACCGCCGGCGGCGCGTCGAACATGGGCCCGGTGCTCGCGAACACGCTCACCCTCGGCGGCGGCGCCCAGACGCTGATCCCGCTCCAGTACTTCCCGCCGGGGACGCCGCTCGAGAACCAGAACGTCTACCTGCCGGCGTCGAAGCCGAAGAACTGGTCCGGCTGAGATAGCGGAAACGCTGCGCTCTTGCCGTCGTTGGCGGCAGTCGGCGATGGCGCGCAGGTCGTAACGCCCCCGTCTTGCCAGCTCGTCGAGCGGGATCAACTCCTCGAACGGCCTCTCCTCGCCGAGTCGCTCCTGCGCGAGAAGAACGAGCCCCATGTCCTCCGGCTCGTCCAGCAACTCCTCGTCATCTCGTTCAGCTCGTTGGAGGCGCTCGAGGGCGGCGCCGGCATCGATCTCCGGGAGGATGATCAAGCCGCCCCTCCGTCCCTCCTCGAGCGTCAGCGAAGGGATGCCGGCCAGCGCCGATCTCGCCCTCGCGGCGGTCATCCTCTTCTCGCGACGGGCGTCGAGCCTGTTCGCGGACTCAAGAAGAGGGGCCCTGGTCGAAAGCCGTCTGGAGGGTCACGACCTTCGGGTTCCCGGTCTTGCTCAGATCGCGGACGATCACCGTCACGACCTTTTCCTTCCACGGGCTCGAGCCGCATTGGGTCGCGTTCTGGTTGGGGCACGTACTCACGTTCGTGATCAAGCGGGCGAACGTCTCGAGCCGGTAGCTCTTCCCGTCGGCGCCGGTCACCCTCTGTACCGGCAGACACTGCGCAGAGGTGCCGCAGCTCGAGATGGTCGCGTCGGCGGCCGTTGTGTTGGCGGGAACCGGGAGCGCCGCCTCGTCGCTCGTGTACGTCGTGTCGCTCGCCTTCGTCGAGGTGAGCGTGGTGGCGTCCAGACCGATGGACGAGTACTGAAGAGACGCGTAGAGCTCCAGCTGATCGTTGGCGATGATGCCCGCCGACGAGTTCTTCGCGCCGGAGCGGAGGGAGAACCACGCGTCGTCGTAGGCGCCGAGCAGCGCGAGCAGAGCGACGGAGAGGATCACCACCGCGGCGATCAACTCGATGAGCAGGAAGCCTTCCTCGTTCCGGAGCCGCATAGGCATGCCGAGTAGAGGATCGGCAGGCGGGCGAAAGCGCTAAAGCCCCGTCGGCGGGATCCCGATAAGGAACGAAGCGGTGAGCGTCTCCATCAGTCCTCAGATCAAGGTCCTCGCGCTCATGGGCGTGCTGCTGATCGCGCTCGCCGGCGCGTACAGGTACGTCCTGCACCGCACGCCGTCGAACGA
>JAVKST010000155.1:0-5512 GCA_039583515.1 Gaiellaceae bacterium | reverse complement strand
CACTAGCATGCGGTGCATGAGAAGGGAGAGCAGACGGAGCCAGATGCTGCGGGGCGTCCTCGACCTCTGCCTGCTCGCCGTGATCGACGACGAGCCCGCGTACGGCTACGAGATGACGAGGCGGCTGCGCCAGCGCGGCCTGGCGACCGTCGGCGAAGGCTCGATCTACCCGCTGCTCGCGCGCCTCGAGCGCGAAGGGCTCGTCGCGACGTATCGCGCGGCTAGCGACGGAGGGCCGCCGCGGAAGTACTACCGCACCTCTCCGCTCGGCCGGCGCGAGCTCGCCGAAGGAGCGCGCGCCTGGCGCGAGTTGCGCGCCGGTGTCGATTCCCTGCTGTCGGCGGTCGAGGCGGGGGTGCAGCCGTGAGCGCGTTCGTCGAGGAGTGCCGGCGCGAGTGGAAGCGACTCGGCGTGCCCGACCTGCTCGCCGAGGAGATGGCGACCGACCTCGAGGCCGACCTCGCCGAGGCGCGCGAGGACGGCGTCGCAGCGGAGGAGATCCTCGGCGAGAGCGACCCGCGCCGCTTCGCGGCGGCGTGGGCCTGCGAGCGGGGTCTCGTCCCCGAGCAGCCGCCGCCGGCGCGGGAGCGTCGCCGCCGCTGGCCGTGGGTCGTCGGCGCGATCGTCCTGCTGTGGCTGCTCCTCGCCGTGGCGGGCGTGGTGCTCTCGATGGTGGGTGGCGGGAGCAGCGGGCCGCCACGGGGAAGCGCGGCGGTCCTCGTCGCGGCGAGGGTCGCCGACCTCGTCGGCCTGAAGCCCGCGCACGCAAGCGCGGTCGCCCGGCGCCGCGGCTTCGCGGTGCACCTCGAGCGCGTGCGGCGGCACGGTGCCGCTCCGGGGACCATCGTCGCGCAGTCGCCCCCCAGCGGCGCGACCGTTCCGCGCGGGACGACGCTGACGCTCCGGATCGCTCGGCGGCGCTAGCTACTCGAACGCGCTGTCGCCGTTCGCGGCCAAGCCGGCGACGACCGCTTCCTGCGAGCGCTCGTGCAGGCGCTCGCGGCCACGCCGGACCGCGGTCAGGAAGCGCTCGAGGTTCACCTCGAGGGAGGCGAGCTGATTGTCGGCCCAGTCCTCCATCTCGAGCTTCATCTCGCGTGCCTTCCGATTCGCGTCCTCGAGGAGATCGTCGGCCTGCCGCTCGGCGATCTTGACGATCTCCGTCTGCGACGCCTCGCGCACCGCCTGCTCGCGCGCCTCGGCGAGCAGCCGGTCCACCTCGCGCTTCGCCTCGGCCAGCATCTCCTGCCGCTCCTTGACGATCCAGCGCGCCTGCTTGATCTCCTCGGGGATGGTGGCCCGCATCTGGTCGAGGATGTCGTAGATCTCCTCGCGGTCGATCCGGACCTGGTCCGTGAGCGGGACGGCCTTCGCGTTGTGCACGAGGTCGTCGAGCTTGTCGATCAGAACGAGTACGTCCATGCGTTCGGAAGTCTAGCCCGCTACCCGGTCGGCGCAATCAGAACCGGGCCGCGAGCCAGTCGTAGATCTCGCCGAGGCGGCCGACGGTGATCGAGAGATGGCCGTCCTCCTCGCTGATGCGAGCCTCCACGCCCGGGATCCGCTCCGCGAGCCAGCGGCCGTGCGCGACCGGCACCATCTTGTCCTGCACGCCCTGCCAGAGCAGCGTGGGCACGCGGATGGCCGCGAGCTCGAATCCCCACGGCCGCGTGAAGGCGAGGTCGTCGTCCCGCCAGCCGGCCGTGCCGTGCGCGAGCGCGCGGTCGACCATCTCCTTCGCGTGCTCGGCGCGGTCTCCGGTGAGGACGGCGGCGTCGACGGGAGGAAGAAGCGTCGCCATCACGTCCTTGATCTGCTCCGGCGTCGCCGCGCGGAAAGCGGCCGACTCGCGCTCGAGAAACGGCTCGAGCTCCTCCGCTCCGGCGAGAGCGAGCTCGAACTCCTCGATGTTCTGCTCCCCCATCCCGGCCAGCCAGTCGAGGCCGTCGGCGGGATACGGCGTCGGCGAGGCGATCGCCGCTGCGGCGACGCACGCCTCCGAGAGCGCCCCGCAGGCGAAGGAGTGCGGGCACCCGCCGGAGCCGCCGAGGGACGCGTAGCGTTCGATCCCGAGCTCGGCCAGCGCGTCCTCGATGTCGGGAACGACGTCCGCGACCGAGCGGCCCGGATTCGGCGTCGAGCCGCCGTAGCCGGCGCGGTCGTACCGGATCAGCCGCAGGCCGCGCTCGCGCGCGCGCTCGACGTCGGGCGGGTACCCGACGCCGCTACCGGGAGTCCCGTGGTGCTCGACGACGACACTTCCGCCCGGGTAGCCCTCGTCGTACACGTGAAGCGTCCGCCCGTCGCGCAGGGTGACGTCGAGCTCGCTCATTCGTCCGGCCGTTCCGGCGTCCCGGGACGCCCGTCGGGGAACAGCTCTTCGAGCCGGCGCGCCACCGGCTCGGGGACGAGCGCGGAGACGTCGCCGCCGAACGCCGCGATCTCCTTCACGCCGCTCGAGGAGACGAAGCTCACCTGCGGGCTCGCCATCACGTACACGGTCTCGACGTCGGGGGCGAGATGCCGGTTGAGCTGGTTCATCTGGAACTCCCACTCGAAGTCCGAGATCACCCGCAGGCCCTTCACGATCGCCTTCGCCTCCCACCTGCGGGCGAAGTCGACGACGAGCTCCCGGAAGACGTCGATCACGACGTTGTCGAGGGCGGCGAGGGCGCTGCGCAGGAACTCGACGCGCTCCTCGACGCTGAACATCGGCTGCTTGTGGTGCGGGCTGCCCACGACGCCGACGACGACGCGGTCGAAGATTCCGGCCGCCCGCGCGATCACGTCGACGTGGCCGTTCGTGACCGGGTCGTAGGAGCCTGGTGCGATCGCGGTTATCAAGGAGTTCTGCCCTCGAAGAGGGTCACGCGCGTCTGGCCGTACTTGCGCGAGGTGCGGAGCGCCAGCGGCAACTCCGGCTCGACGCGCGCGTCCGTCTCGACGACGAGGACGCCGTCGGCCGCGAGCAGCGGCGGCAGGTGGCGTGCGAGGCGGGGCTGGATCTCCGGCAGCATCTCGTAGGGCGGGTCGAGGAGCACGAGATCGTACTTCGCGCCCGACGCCGCCTCCTGCGCGACCGTCCAGAGCGCGTCGCCGCGGACGACACGCGCGCCGGTGAGCCGCAGCCGGCCGAGGTTCCGCTGGAGCGCGCGCACCGCCTCGGGATCGCGCTCGACGAACGTCGCGTGCGCCGCGCCGCGCGAGAGCGCCTCGATGCCCAGCGCCCCCGAACCGGCGTAGAGGTCGAGCACGCGCGCGCCGTCGACCGGCCCGACCAGGTTGAAGACGTTCTCCCGCACGCGATCGGACGTCGGCCTCGTCGCGAGCCCGCGAGGCGTGACGAGCGTGTGGCCCTTGCGGCTGCCGGCGATGACGCGCATCCGTCGGATCGTCGCAAGCGCGGACGGCCCGGTGCTCAGGCGAGTTGCTCGCGTGCGACCTCGGCGAAGCGCGCGCGGACCTCGTCCTGCAGCGGCCCCGCACCGACCCCGGGAGCCGCGGCGCGCGCCCGCTCGAGCAGGTCCCGGTCGCGACGGAGGTGCGCGAAGCGGAGGTCGGAGAGCCCCGACTGGCGCGTTCCGAGCAGGGCGCCGCCGCCGCGTAGCTCGAGGTCGACCTCGGCGAGCTCGAAGCCGTCGCTCGTGTCGACGAGCGCCTGCAGCCGCGCGTGCGCCGACTCCGTCAGCTCCTCCTTCGCCCGCGAGACGAGGAGGCAGTACGACTGCTCCGCGCCGCGCCCGACGCGGCCGCGCAGCTGGTGGAGCTGCGCGAGACCGAAGCGGTCGGCCTCCTGGACGATCATCACCGTCGCGTTCGGGACGTCGACGCCGACCTCGATCACGGTCGTCGCGACGAGGACGTCGAGCCCGCGGGCCTTGAAGCGGGCCATCAGCTCCCGCCGCTCCGGAGTCTTGAGGCGGCCGTGGACGCAGCCGACGCGGAAGTCGCGCAGCTCGGCGCGGCGCAGGCGCTCGGCCTCCTCCTCGGCGGCTCGGGCGAGCGACGTCTCGGACATCTCGATCAGCGGGCAAACGACGTACGCCTGGCGTCCCTCCCGTAGCAAGCGGGTGAGGCGCATGTACGCCTCCGAGGCGCGCTCCTCCGCGATCCAGCTCGTGATCACCGGCTTGCGCGAGGCCGGCGGCTTCGCGATCTCGGAGACCGCGAGGTCGCCGTAGACCGTGAGCGCGAGCGTGCGCGGGATCGGCGTCGCGGTCATGTGGAGGACGTGCGGACCACGGCCGGCCGCGATCGCGGAGCGTTGCTCGACGCCGAAGCGGTGCTGCTCGTCGACGACGGCGACGGCGAGGTCGCGCAGCTCGACTCCCTCCTGGATCAGCGCGTGCGTCCCGACGACGACGTCCGCGCCGAGCGCCGCCTCCCGCTCGGCCTTGCGCGACGAGCTCGTGAGCAGCGCGCAGCTCACGCCGAGCTCGAGGCAGAGGTCGGCAATCGTGAGGAAGTGCTGCTCGGCGAGCGTCTCCGTCGGCGCCATCAGCGCGCCCTGGCGGCCACCCTCGACGGCGCGGAGGAGCGCGTGGAGCGCGACGACGGTCTTGCCCGAGCCGACGTCGCCCTGGAGGAGCCGCTGCATCGGCACCGTCCGTCCGAGGTCGCCGTCGAGCTCGCGGATCGCCTGCTCCTGGTACGGCGTCAATGCGAACGGCAGCGCCTCGCGGTAGCGGCGGATGAGCTCTCCCGGTTCGCCGAGCGCCGGCGCGAGCGCGCGCTCCCGTTCCGCCACCCGGCGCGCGATGCCGACCTGGAGCACGAGCAGCTCCTCGAAGGCGAGCCGCGCCCGTCCCGCCTCCGCCTCGTCGAGGTCGCGCGGCCGGTGCAGCGCCACCAGCGCGTCCCGCTTGAGCGGCAGCTCTTCCTGCTCCCGCAGCTCGGCGGGCAGCGGATCCGGCAGCTGCGCGGCGAGGGGCAGCGCCGCGTCGACGACCCGTCGCACCGTAGCCGCCGCGACCTCCTCCGCCGCGGGATACACGGGCGCGAAGTCCGCCGTTGCGTTCGCCTCGCCCACGTCGTACGCCCGCGGCTCGAAGCCGAAGCGTCCCAGCTTGCCGCGCAGACGGATCGGCATCCCCGGCCGCAGCCGGTCGGCGAGCCACGGCTGGTTGAACCACGTGACGCCGACGGCGGCAGTGCCGTCGTCGACGCGGGCGACGACGCGGACGCGGCGGCCGCGCATCGGCCGCTTCTCGACCGTGAGGACGCGGCCGCGGATCACGACTTCCTCGCCGGTGCGGAGCGACGCGATCGTCACCTCGTCCGCGGCGCTCTCGTAGCGGCGCGGCCGGTGCTCGAGGAGGTCGCGCACGCTCTCGAGGCCGAGCGAGGCGAGCTTGCGCCGCAGGGTCGTCCCGACGCCGGGAAGCGTGTCGAGCCCGAGCTCGAGCCGCTCCGGGCGGGGCGCCCGCGGCGTGCGCGGCCAGGAGGCGGGCTGGTCCAGCCCTGCGAAGACCGTCTGGCGACGGCTGGCTGTCATCGTGCGCGGCACCGGGCG
>JAVKST010000154.1:0-5578 GCA_039583515.1 Gaiellaceae bacterium | reverse complement strand
TGTCAGCCAGCCGCCGGGACGCGTCGCCGCGAAGGCTCCCGTCGCCAGCAGCGTCGCGCCCGCGACGGCGGGCGCGGCGGGGGCGAGGCGGGCGAGGAGGCGGAAGCGGATGTTCCCGAGAGGCGGGTCGAGGAGGCGCGGCAGCAGCACGAGCGCGCACAACCCGAACCACACGATGTTGCGGATCGAATCGACGGCCGCGAGCAGCGTCACGAGGAGAGCGAGCCGGGCGAACAGGGTGTGCGCCTGGCCGTGACGCGCCATCGCCCAGATCGTCACGACGGCGAGCAGGTAGAAGGTGGCCGTCGTCGCTCCCGGCGTGGTTGGTCCCCACTCCACGATGAACGAGTGCAGGGGCGGGTTCAGCACCAGGTGCCGGTAGTACCGGACGAGCCCGAGGTTGTAGGGGGAAGCGAGCGGCGCCGCGAGCGCAGCGGCGGCCAGCAGGGTCGCGCGCCGGCGATCGGCATGCACCCCATTCACCAGCGTCGCCGCACGTAGCAGCACCAGGAGCGCGCCCAGCAGCACGCTCCCGTGGACGTTCGCCCAGACGAGGAGAAGCGCCACCGCGAGGTACACCCGCGGAGACGGCCGTCGCGCGTCGAGCGCGAGAACGGCGACGAGCGCGACGAAGAACAGCTCGCCGAGGTCCTGTGTGCGCATCTGCATCCCCCAGGGCGCGACGAGGAGCGTGGCGAAGCCGACGACGGTGGAGCTGGTAGCGGAGGCGCCGAGCCGGCGTGCGGCCGAGAGGCCGGCGGCGACCGTGGCGACGAGGACGAGGGCGTGGAACAGCATCACGGCGCGGATCCCGCCCACCACCGCGAGGCCGTAGTAGAAGGCTTGCCCGAGCCACTGCTGGTCGATCCACGTCTTCCCGCCGGTCCATACCGTCAGCGAGTCGGTGTGGGGGAGGCCGTGG
Source organism: Gaiellaceae bacterium (assembly GCA_039583515.1). GTDB lineage: Bacteria > Actinomycetota > Thermoleophilia > Gaiellales > Gaiellaceae > Palsa-739. Next base: position 4,656 of record JAVKST010000154.1, on the reverse strand, counting down.
TCGACGACCTCGCGCCCGCTGACGAGCGCGAGCCAGCTGTCCTGCACGATCTCGTGCGGCAGTGCGGCCACCACCAGCGCCGCCCAGAACGCGACCACCGCGCTGAGGCCCGCATTCTCGGCCAGCGCCTCCCATACCGGCCGAAGCCGGCGGCGGAGGACGAGTTCGTGCGGTGGAAGCGGCGCTGCGACCGGTGCGGCGTGAGGGGGCGCAACAGACCCCAACGTGCAACCTCCTTCGACGCCGCAGAAGCTCGTTTCGACTACGGGTGTGTCATCGTCCGCCCCCAGGAACGGCCGCCTCACTCGTTCGAGGGAGCGGCGGCGGGCGCCTCACCAGCTGCTGCGTCGCGCCGATCGGCCGCGCCGCCGCTGGCGCCGGCGGAGCGCGTCGAGCTCCGCGAGGGCCGCGCCTGCGCCGCGCGCCACCGTCGTCAGCGGCTCCGGGTCGAGACTGACGGGGAGGCCGGTCTCGTCGCGGACGAGCTCGCCGAGGCCGGGCAGCAGCGTGCCGCCGCCGACGAGCGTGACGCCGCGGTCGGCGATGTCCCCCGCGAGCTCGGCCGGAGTCTGCTCCAGCAGGTCCTTGAGCGCGGAGACGATGCGCGAGAGCGGCCGCTCGAGCGCGAGGCGGACCTCGTCGACTCCGACGCTGATCCGGCTGAGGAGCCCGGTCGTCGTCTCGCGGCCGGCGATCTCGGCCTCGGCGGCGGCCGCATGCCCCTCCAGGGCGCTGCCGATCTCGAGCTTGACCCGCTCGGCCTGTTCATGGCCGACGAGCAGCTGGTGCTCGCGCTGCACGAAGCGAACGATCGCGTCGTCGAGGTCGTAGCCGCCGACCGGCAGCGAGGACGCGACGACGATCCCGCCCAGCGCGATCACCGCCATCTCGCTGGTCCCGCCGCCGATGTCCAGGACGAGCGACGCGACCGCCTCCTCGACCGGCAGGCCGGCGCCGATCGCGCCCGCCATCGCCTCCTCGATCAGATGCGCCTCCCGCGCGCCTGCGGCGAGCGTGGCCTCCACGACCGCGTCCCGTTCCACCTGCGTCAGTCCGCTCGGGACGCAGACGATGACCGCGCCGCGCAGACGGCTGCCGCCGACCCGGCGGATGAAGTGCGCGAGCATCTGCTCCGTCACCTCGAAATCGGTGATCACGCCGTGCCGCAGCGGGCGAGTTGCGACGATCGTCGCCGGCGTGCGGCCGAGCATCTGCCGCGCCTTCTCCCCGACCGCGTACACCTGGCCGCTCTTCTCGTCCATCGCCACCACGGACGGCTCGAACAGGACGATTCCCTCGCCGCGGCGGAAGATGACCGTGTTGGCCGTCCCGAGATCCACTGCGAGATCGGTGCCGAGCGAGAACGGCGACAGCCTCACGCGCGCTTCTTCCGCGCGACGGAGACGCCGGACGGTGCGTCTCGCTGCCAGGAATTCTTAGCCACGGTGACCCCGCGACGCCCCGGGGCGGCGCCGCACCCGGCACTGTACGGACCTAGGCTCCCTCGAGCGCGAAGAGGTGCCATTCGCCGCGGACGGTGCCGGAGACGAGCACCTCGCCGGGCTCTGCCTCCTATGGGGACGCGCGCGCCGATGCGGACGGCGCGCTGCCGGCGGGATCATGGCCTAGGCTTGGGCGATCGAGAGCGAGCGGAAGGAGCTGGTCTTGCCTGAGCGCGACGGTTACATCCCCGGCGTGCCGTGCTGGGTCGACACCTCGCAGCCCGACCCAGACGCTGCTGCGCAGTTCTACGGCGGCCTGTTCGGCTGGGAGTTCGAGGACGCGATGCCGGCCGGGGCGCCGGGCCGGTACCTGCTCGCCCGCCTCCGCGGCGGCCACGTCGCGGCGGTGTCGTCGCCGCCCGAGGGTGCGCCTGCGCACGCGGTCTGGAACACCTACATCTGGGTTGAGGACGCCGACGAGGCGGCGGCGAAGGCGCGTGAGGCGGGCGGCACTGTCCTGAGCGAGCCGTTCGACGTGCTGGACGCAGGCCGAATGGCGGTCCTCGCGGACCCGGAGGGAGCCGTGTTCTGCGTCTGGGAGGCGCGGGAGCACAGGGGCGCTCGGATCGTGAACGAGCCGGGCTCGGTGAACTTCAACGTCCTCAACACTCGCGATCCGGCGGCTGCAAGGCGGTTCTACGGTGCCGTCTTCGGCTGGACGACGCTCGACCTCGGCAATGGTGAGTTCTGGGCGCTGCGCGCGTACGGCGACTACCTCGAGCAGCTCACGCCCGGGACGCGCGAGCGGACGGCGGAGCTCGGCGCGGCCGGGTTCGAGGACGTGGTGGCAGCGATGACGCCGATCGCAGGCGACGACGCCGCCGCGCCGGCCTGCTGGGGCGTGACGTTCTCGACCGCCGACGCCGACGCGACGGCGGCGAAGGCGACCGAGCTCGGCGGGACAGTGGTCGTCGCGCCGGTCGACGCGCCGTACTCGCGGCTGACCGTGCTCCGCGACCCGCAAGGAGCCACGTTCTCGGCGACGGCGTTCGTGCCCGAAAACAGAGACGTCGGCCGCGAGGCTGCCTGAATGATCCGACCGCGCAGCGCCATTCCGCCTTTTCTCCCCACCCCGCTTCTCGCGGCGTGGTCGACTCTCCCGCCGCGCCCAATCGCCCTTCGCAGAAACAGGGCGGGCGAAGGAGATTTCGCGTTGATGCGACCGTGGAAGGTTGCCTTCCGGTGAGCAGTAGAGATGCCGACGCCTCCCTGCTCGGTGAGGTGCGGGAGAAGACGAAGGAGCTGGAGAGGCTGCTTGATGCCTACAGCGAACGGCTGAGACGCATGCGCCAACGCAACCGCGAGCTGGAGCAGGAAATCGCTTGCTTCTAGGCCGACATCGACCGGCTGCGGAAATGGTTGGCCGACCGGATCGCTGAAACCGACTGAGCAAACCGACTAGGAGCGTCGCCAAGTCCGGCTAGAACGAGCTTGGCTTGCGGAGCCACGGCGCCAGCTCCTGCTCCAGATGGCGGCTACCGCGCGGCCGGACGATCCGACGTCTGACCCGGCGACCCTGGACGATGACGAGTGTGGGAATCTCGCTCACCTTGAAGCGCGCGGCGAGGTCGGGACGCTTGTCCACGTTCACGTGCACGAGCTCGAAGGTGTCGTGGTTGCGGCGGTGCTGCAGAGTTTGCGCCAGGTGGCCTTCGGCGCGACGGCAGAGGCCCGAGGTGGGCGTGTAGAAGAAGACCAGCCGAGGTTTATCGAGGTCCCGGGTCGGGCCGCCCTGTGGAACGAGGCGCGGGTTTGCGCTGCTCATGCCTGGGCCACGGGTTGTCCGGGTGCGACGGCGAGAGTCTCCTCGAGTTGCAGCAGGAGCCGTGTCAGGTACGGCGGCAGGTCGACCTCCCCTGAGGAGTCGAGCCACAACACCTCTTCGAGAGCACTGATGGCGTCCGCGAGCTCCTCCTCGCGCGGCGCCCCTAGCGGGAACTCCGTCATTGTGAAAGCCTCCCGTCCTTCCCCGTCCGCCCTTGAACCGATCTGGGCGCGCCGGGAAAAGGGGGAGACGCGCAGGAGACGGCCAGAACGCATCTTCCCCGCTCTCAGGCGCCGGAAACGCCGTTTGCGCCTCGATGGTCAGGAAAGAACGGGTTACGATGAATCTTCTCCACCTCGCATTCCTGTTTTTGTTAGCCGCCGGAGTGGTGCTGTCGCTGATGTACGCCGGCACGGGCAAGCACGCACTCGAGCGCAAGCGCGCATCCCGGGTCTGTCCTGCGTGTGGTCGTCTGACTACTGAGTGTCGCTGCACCCGCTGATCGCGGAGCAGCCGGCGACGCGGCAACGAAGGAGCACGAGACGGATGGCCGGAAGTCGTAGCGGGGAGCGGATCAGTTGGGCTTGTCGTACTCGCCGGCGCCGGGAGTGGGGTGGTCGCCGCCCTTGCCGGCTTTCTCGCCTTCGAAGTCGCTGTAGGGCTTCTCCGTCTGGGTCGCGCCCTCGGGCTCGCTTCCTTCGGGCAGCGTCTCCTCGTGCGGGTGGGAGTCCTCGTACTCCTGTTCCTCGTGCTCGTTCATGCTCGTTCTCCTTTCTCGATCAGTTCGCAGAGGACGTGGTAGGCGCTCGCCTGCGCTTCCTGGATGCGCGGGATGTGGTCGGAGCGCGTGACGATGACGTGGTCGGCGAGACCCTCGGATGCGATCTGGCCGCCGTCGTAGCCGACGAAGGCGACCGTGGCGATGCCGCGGCGGCGGGCCTCCTCGAGCGCGAGCACGACGTTGCGGGAGTTGCCGCTCGTCGACAGCGCGACTGCGACGTCTCCCTGCCGGCCGTAGGCGATCAGCTGTCGCTGGTAGAGGACATCGGGCCCGATGTCGTTCGCGAGCGCGGTGAGGATCGCGCCGTCGGCGCCTAGGTCGAGTGCGCGGCGCGGCCGCAGGTCGGCGACCAGGTCCTCGGCGTCAGTGGCCGAGCCGCCGTTGCCGAAGGCAAGGACGGTACCGCCCGCCGCTAGCGATTTGCGGATGACCGTGTCGGCCGCCTCTAGGGTGGCGGCATTCTCTTCGAGGGTCTGCCGGCGCAGCGCCGCGACCTCCTCGCTCTTGAGCACGACAGATTCGCGCACGTCCTCGGCGACGGAATCGAGCGAGTCGTCGCCGCGCTCGAGGAATGGATAGAGGAAGCCGGCCGCGCCGGCGCCGACTTC
>JAVKST010000153.1:0-5583 GCA_039583515.1 Gaiellaceae bacterium | reverse complement strand
CCGCTCCACCGAAGCTCGACCTGCACGCCCTCGGGTACGCGTGCCCGACCGCCGGCGCGTGGCCAACGGTTCGCCAGGCTGGCCGCAGGTCTCTCGAGAGCCGCGGAACCATGCGGCGGGTGACACTGATCAACACCTCCCGACCCTATGATCAAGATGGTGATCGGATGAGCTTCGTCTTCATGGTCTTCCACTGGCCGGATCCAGAGCATCGAGAGACGCTGGCGCAGTCGATGCGCGAGATGCGAGAGGCGCTCCTCGAGACGCCCGGCTGCGTCGACGTCGATCCGCCGTACCTGACCCACTACCAGGGCGAATGCCTGGTCGGGATCTCGAGGTGGGAATCGAAGGAGGCATTTCTCGCCTCCGGATTCGCACTCCGGGCGCCTGACGAGGTCGTCGAAGGCGAGACGCGACCGCGCCAACGCTTCCTACTCGAGGAGGCTCCGTCCGCCTCCACACCTGAACCGAAAGCGGACGGGCGCCAATGTCGATTCTGTCGGCTTCGCTCAACGCTCGCCTGGCAGCGTCCTCGGCAGGCGGAAGTGCGGGTAGACCCAACCTCGAAGCGAGTGATTGCCCTGACGCGCTTGCCGCCGAGCGTGACGACGAGCAGGCCGAGCGCGCGGTAGAGGTTCGTTCCGGGGTCGCGTTGCTTCGAGCGCACGATCGAACGGCTCCTCTCGGTCGACCAGACCTGCCGGCTACAGCGCCGCTCGCTCTACGCCCGGACATCTTCAGCCGCGTTTCTGGGACCGCGCTCTCACCGGAGCAGGTCGAACTGCAACATCGACTCCATCGGCATCGCATCGATCTCGCCGACGAGGTGCTCGTGGTCAACCCGAACGGCTATGTCGGCGAAAGTACGGCAGGCGAGATCGAGTACGCCCGAGCACGAGGAAAGCCGATTCGTTGGCTTGTCGGATGCCGCCTACCGTGGCATTGCCGAGCGTCCGACGGGTCCTCGCCGGGGCGAGATTAGAGCCGGCGCCGCCGCCGGAGCGGCCAGAGCCGGCGTCTTCGTCGACGTCCTACAACGGGCGAGAGGCCGCACCGCGCGCGCAACCTGCCCCTGCCGTTGCCGATCGTTGTCGTTTCCGACGGTGTCGCGGCGGGCAAGGGGAGCGCGTCCCCGACGCTGAGGAGATCGCCTGATGAGACGGATGATGCTGGGTGCGATCGTTGCGGCAGTGGCACTCGTGCTCGCTCTTGCGGCGTCGGCGGCGCCGCCGAACAAGAGCGGCGGGAGCTTCGTCAACTATTCGCTGGCCGAGACGACGGGCACCACCTGCCCTGGAAGTTCAGCCTGCTCGAACATCGCGGCTGAGCCGGCGATCCGCGCGGATGGCGCCGGGCGCTTCTTCGGCAGCTCCGAGAACGGGCTCGGCGGCGGGACGGTCGCGTTCCGCTCGACCGACGGTGGCGCGCACTACACGACGCTCGCGTCGCCGGATGCCGGCTCGCAGGCGAACGACACCGGCTTCGCGCCCGGTGGCGGCGACACGGATCTCGCGGTTGCGCCGGATCCGAACCCGGCGACCGGGAAGTACAACGTCTACGTCTCGAGCCTCTCGCTTGCCAATGTCGACATCTCGGTGTCGACCGACGGCGGTTCGACGTGGACGCTGAACCCGATCACGACGCCGGAGACGATCGACGACCGTGAGTGGATCGCGGCCGACGGCGCCTTCGGCTACTGCTTCTCCTACCACGACGGGCCGCAGGGCATCACCGTCGGCTGCGGCAAGACCGTCGGCTCGAGCGGCGTCACGGGAACGACGCAGTACGCCTCAGCGCTGGATGCGAACCATGCGTTCCAGATCGGCGAGAACGAGATCGGCAACCTGGCGATCGACCCGAGCTCGCACGTCATCTACCAGACCTACTCGGCGATCACGACTGCGGCTGAGACGGCCTGCGCGCCCCAGCTCGGGGTCGTCGCCGGCACCTGCAACTACCACGGCGTCTACATGGCAGTCTCGACCGACGGCGGCTTGACGTTCACCGACTATCCCGTCTACGTCAACCCGGACCCGACGGTCGGCTACGGGCACCAGTTCGTGAACGTGTCCGTCGACAAGGCCGGGAACGTGTACTCGGTCTACACCGACGACCATCACGTCTACTACTCGTTCTCGACCGACCACGGCCAGACCTGGAGCGGCCCCTACCTGATCACGACGACGAGCGGGACGCAGATCTTCCCCTGGTCGACCGCGGGCGACGCGGGCAAGCTCGATGTCGTCTACTACCAGACCCCGTACTACGACGGCGTCAACACGCCCGACAACTACCCGAACTCGGCGGCCTGGACGGTCGGCTTCGCGCAGAACCTGAAAGCGACCACGCCGGGCTCTGCCTGGTCGCGGCAGACCGCCTCGCCGATCAACCACTACGGCGGCGTCTGCGAGAGCGGCGTCACCTGTACCGGCAACCGCGACCTGTACGACGACTTCGGCGTCGCCGCCAGTCCGACCACGGGGCTCGCATCGATCATCTACAGCGACGACCAGTTCGACCCCAACGGGCCGAACACATCCGGTTGCGATGCGAGTACGAACAACAGCTTGAGCTGCGACCACACCGCGATCGCGACGCAAACGAGCGGCACCGGCATCTTCGGCAGCAGCAAGAAGAAATAGGAGAAGCGCGGGGGGAGCGGCGGCACGCCGCTCCCCCCGGTTCTCCGTTGGGCGGCCGCGCCACCGATCTCGTCGCCGATCGCCAACCACGTCGGGCGTGACGCGTGTCGCGGCGCCAGCTCAGCGGTTGCCGTCGCCGGGGCGGACGAGGCCCGACTCGTAGGCGTAGACGATGACTTGTGCGCGGTCGCGGAGGTCGAGCTTCTGCAGGATGCGTGCGACGTGGCTCTTGACGGTTGCATCGCCCAGATAGAGCTGCGACCCGATCTCGGCGTTGGAGAGGCCGCGGGCGAGGCGTCGCAGCACGTCGAGCTCGCGCTCGCTCAGCGTCGCGGCCCCGGCCGGGAGCTCACCGGGCGATGGGCGGCGGCAGAAGTCCTCGATCAGCCGCCGCGTGATGCTCGGTGCGAGCAGAGCCTCGCCCGCGGCGACGGTCCGGACCGCGGCGACGAGCCGCTCGCGTGTCGCGTCCTTCAGCAGGAAGCCGCTCGCGCCGTTCTTCAGCGCCCGGTAGACGTATTCGTCGAGGTCGAAGGTCGTCAGCACGAGCACGCGGGCGCGCAGGCCCAACCTCGCCAGCCGCGCCGTCGCCTCGATCCCGTCGAGCTCGGGCATGCGCACGTCCATCAGCAGGACGTCTGGGTCGAAGTGGCGGACTCCTTCGAGCGCCTGCTTGCCGTTGCCGGCCTCGCCGACGACCTCGAGGTCCGGCTCGGCCTCGAGGATCATGCGCAGTCCCTCGCGCACGAGATCCTGGTCGTCTGCGATCAGCACGCGGATCACAGCGGCGCCACGGGCAAGGTCGCGCGGACGGCCCAGCCGCCTTCTGCCCCAGGGCCCGTGTCGAGCGAGCCGCCGAAGAGCGCGACGCGCTCCCGCATTCCCAACAGGCCGTGCCCTGCACGGGCCGCGATGGTTGGGGCGGCGCCGTCGTCGATCACGTCGATCGTCAGACTGTCGCCCTCTCGACGGACTCGTACGCGTGCCTGCGCGGCGCCGGCGTGCTTGAGCGTGTTCGTGAGCGCCTCCTGAACGATCCGGTAGACGGAGAGCTCGAGTCCCGAAGGGAGCCCGTCGCAGTCGCCGTCGACATCCAGGTGGACGTCGAGCCCTGCGGCGCGGACCGTCTCCGCGAGCAGCCCGAGTTCTGGGATCCCGGGCTGCGGTACGAACTCGGAGTGGTCATCGTCCTGGTCGCGGAGGACGCCGAGCAGGCGTCGCATCTCGACGAGGGCCTCGCGCCCGCTGCGCTCGATCTTCTCGAGCGTGGAGGTACTCGCTCCGGACGCGCGCGCGCCGGCTGCCTGGAGGACGACGACGCTGAGGTTGTGCGAGACGATGTCGTGCAGCTCGCGCGCCATCCGCGCCCGCTCGTCGGCAAGCGCCGCCGCCGTCTCGCGCTCGACCGCGGCCGCCCGCCCGGCAAGTTCGCGCGCCTCGCGCCTGGTGTGTACCCAGACGCCTGCGAACCAGATCGCGATCGCCGAGACCACGAAGAAGGCAGCCGCCCATAGTTGGCCCGAGTCGCCGCTCTGGACGTTGTGGTCCTCGGCGGTGAAGATCGCGTACCCGGCGAGCAACGCGACCAGGCCCGCGAGCGCGTGACGGCGAGAGCCGTAGGCAGCCACCGAGTACGTTCCGACGCCGAGCGAGAAGAGCACCTCCAGCCCTTCTGCGGAGTTCCCGGTCCACAGCGCCTGCAAGTCGACGCCGGCGAGTACGAGCAGGAAGGCCGTGAACGGAGCTCGACGCCGCCAGGCGAGCGGCAGGTCGAGGAGCAGCGGCCACGAGACGGTCAGCCAGCGCGGCCCCGCGACCGGGTTCCCGATGTCCGGCGAGACCAGCACGGCCCACAGGGTCAGCGCGGTGCCGAGCAGCGCGATCGACCAGTCGAGCGCCAGGGCCCTGCGCATAGGCGCACGCTAGCCACGCCCGCGGCGGATCGCATCGGCCGTGCGGCTACGCCGGTTCATCCTTCCGGACGAGCCGATTCGCTCCGCCGGCCGCAGACGCAGGATTCGCCGCCGTCGAGCATCTGGGGGCCAACCGATCCAACGAAGGAGTCGTCATGCGCATCCGTCACGTGCCTACGCTCGCCAACCGCATCGCCCTCGTCGCCGCGCCGCTGTTCTTCCTCTTCTCGGGGCTCGCCATCCCGGCCCTGAAGAGCGGCGACAACGCGCAACTCGCGCTCATCGCCGCCCACCCGACGGGGTGGTACCTATTCACGCTCTTCTCGATCGTCGGCTCGATCTTCCTCGTGCCCGCGGCCGCGGCGCTCATGAACGTAACCCGCGAAGGAGCGCCCCGGAGCGCAATCGTGGGCGGCGGGCTCCTCCAGCTCGGCGCGTACGTGGCGCTGATCGACTCGGCAACGCAGCTCGTCTACTGGAAGATGGGACGGCCGGTTGCCGACCACGCGGCGATGGCTTCGCTTCTGCACCGGTACGAAAACGCGCCCGCGGCCTCGATCATCTTCATGGTCGGCGCGCTCGCGCTGGTCGTCGGCAGCATATTGCTCGCCGTCGCGCTCACCCGGACACGAACCGCGCCGCTGTGGGCCGGCGTCCTGCTCGCGCTCGGCATGGCGGCGAACATCGCCGCGTTCGTCGGCAGCAGCCGTCCGCTCCTCATCGGCAGCTCGGTCGCGCTGCTCGTCTCCCTCGGGTTCGTAGCGCTCTCCGGCGGACCGCTGGACGAGCCCTCACCCGCGCTCTCCTGACGCCGCAGCCCGCGCGAACAGCGAGTCGAGGAGTTTCAGCACCGGCAGCCCGGTTGTCTGGCAATAGGCGCACGCCTTTCGCGTGCCGTTCTCCTGCGCATCCCAAACATCTTCGGGAACCTCCGGAGGATCGAGGAGCACGAAGGCCGCGCACTGCCCGCTGTGGTCGGGCGCTCGGGGAGTGCCCGACCACGCGGCAGCGGTTAGAGCGCGGGCCCT
>JAVKST010000152.1:0-5592 GCA_039583515.1 Gaiellaceae bacterium | reverse complement strand
CGGCCGTCCCGATAGCGCAACTATCGAGACGGCCTGCGTCCTTGCATCGCTTGGTGCTCGCGACCCGGAAAGCGGGCGACGTTACCGGCCACATCACTAGCCGGCTCGCTCAGACGCCGCAGGATCACCACGCCGACGAGGGGGCCGGCTGCGGCGAGGAAGAACGCCAGCCGCCAGCTGTATCCCGCTACGAGCGCGACTGCCGGGGGAGCGGCCGCGACCACGACGCCGAGCAGCGTCTGCTGGAAGCCAAGCGCGGCGCCGGTGCGCGCGGCGCCGGCCGTCTCCGCCGCGGCGGCGTAGGCGAGCCCGTTCCACGCCATGCTGAGCACGCCGGCCACGAGGAAGAGCGGCACGAGGAGCCCGAGCGGCGCAGCGGTCGCGGCGGCGACGGCCGCGGTCGAGATCGCGAGAGCGACCCCGATCGTCCGCAGAGGCCCGAGACGGCTGCCGAGCCGGTCGGAGATCCGGCCGGAGCCGATACGCGCGGCCACGGCGAGCACGTAGATGGCGGCGAGGACCGCGGCGGCCGCATGGGCCGACACGTGCCGCTGCTCCTCGAGGAAGAGGACGACGAAGCTGGTGATCCCGATCTGCGCCGTCAGGTAGAGGCCCGTCCCGGTGCCGAGCAGCCACATGCGCCGATCGCGCAGCGGGCGGGAGGCCTCCCCCAGCTCCGGCTCGCCTCCCGCGCTGCCGCGCACGAAGACCGCGGCGACGACGGCCCCGGTCAGGCAGGCGCCGCCGAGGAACAGGAACGCGAGCCGGGTGCCGCCCGTAGAGGCGAGGACGGGGAGGAGGGAGGCGCCGATCGCGCCGCCGATCGGGATCGCCGTCTGCCGGATGCCCAGCGCGAGCCCGAGCTCCGTGCCGGGAAACCAGGCCATGATCGCCCGCCCGCTGGCCGCGTTGACGCTCGACCCGAGCGCCCCCGCGCCGACGAGAGCGCCCGTGACCGTCCCGAAGGCGTGCGTCGTCGACGCCACCGCGAGCAGTGCCGCCGCGCCGGTGAGACCGGTCGCGATCACCCACCGCTCGTCGACACGGTCGGCGACGAGTCCCCAGGGCAGCAGGGTGAAGAGCATCCCGATCCCGATCGCGGCGAGCACGACGCCCGTCTCGCCCAGCGTCAGCCCGTAGCCCGACTTCAACGCGGGTCCGAGCGCCGGCAGGCCGACCGAGGAGGCGGAGAAGCTCGCCTGCGCCAGCGTGCCGGCGGTGAGGACGACCCAGCGGTAGCGCGAGAGCATCACCGAGCCCAACGAGCGTGGAGCTCCTTCGCCTTGCGGATCTCGTTCGCGTCGGGGCCGCGGTTCTCGGGCCCTGCGACTTCGAGCAGCGCCGGCAGCCCCTGCAGGCGCGGGTTGCCGAGGAAGACGCCGAGCTTCTCCCCGAGCTCGCCCTCGAGGATGTTCGCATGCCGGTCGCGGTTCGACCCGAGCGGCGCCGCCGCGTCGTTGACGTGGAGCGCGCGCAGGCGGTCGAGCCCGATCGCGGCGTCGAGCTCGTCCAGGCACGCGTCGAGCGCGCGCAGGTCCCGGACGTCGATCCCGGAGACGTAGAGATGGCACGAGTCGAGGCAGACGCCGAGCCGTGGATGGCGGTCGAGCCGCTCCCAGATCGTCGCGAGCTCCCCGGTCGAGCGCCCGATCGTGCCGCCGGCGCCGGCCGAGTTCTCCATCAACAGCCATGTCTCCTCGGAGCAGAGCTCGAGCACCTGCTCCATCGCCGGCAGCACGCGCTCGAGCCCCCTCTCGAAGCCGCTGCCGAGGTGCGAGCCGACGTGGAAGACGACGCCCTCGGCGCCGATCCCGCACGCGACCTCCATCGTGTTGCGGAGCGCGGCGACCGACTTCTCGTAGACGGCGTCGTCGGGCGCAGCGAGGTTGCAGAGGTAGAGCGCGTGGCAGACGACTCCGCCGATCCCAGCCTCGGCGCGCCGCTCGCGGAACCGCTCGAAGGTCGCCGGGTCGTGGTTCGTCGGCCGCCACGTGCGCGGGCTCTGTGTGAACACCTGCACCGAGTCCGCGCCGATCGCCGCCGCGCGGTCGATCGCGGTGTGGATCCCGCCCGACGACGACACGTGCGCCCCGATCTGCACCGGCGCCTACGCTACCCGCATGCCTGTGCGCGTCCGGATCGCACCGAGCCCGACCGGTCTCCTCCACATCGGCACGGCACGCACGGCGCTCTTCAACTGGCTCTTCGCGCGCCACGAGGGCGGCGAGTTCCGGCTCCGGATCGAGAACACCGACACCTCCCGCGAGGTCGCCGAGGCGGTCGACCAGATCCAGGCCTCGCTGCGCTGGCTCGGGCTCGACTGGGACGGGCCGCACACCTTCCAGCTCGACCGCATGGAAGACTGCCGGCGCGTCGCCGAGCAGTTCGTAGCCGACGGCAAGGCGTACGACGACGAGGGCGCGATCCGCTTCCGCATGCCGGACGACGGCGTCACCGCGTGGGACGACGTCGTCCGCGGCCGCGTCGAGGTGCGGAACGAGACGATCGAGGATCTCGTGCTCGTCCGCTCCGACGGGCGGCCGACGTACAACTTCGCGTCGCCGCTGGAGGACGTGTGGGACGGCATCACGCACGTGATCCGCGGCGACGACCACATCTCCAACACGCCGAAGCAGATCATCGTCATCCGCGCCGTCGGCGGCGACGTCCCCGCCTATGCGCACGTCCCGATGATCTTCGGGATGGACGGCAAGAAGCTCTCGAAGCGGCACGGCGCGACCGGGGTCGAGGAGTTCCGCGCGGCCGGCTACCTCCCCGAGGCGCTGCTGAACTTCCTCGCGCTCCTCGGCTGGGCGCCCGACGGCGAGACGACGCTCATGCGCCGCGAGGAGCTGATCGAGCGCTTCTCGCTCGAGCGTGTCAGCTCGAGCCCGGCCCAGTTCGACTACCAGAAGCTCGACTGGATGAACGGCGTCTACCTCCGCGAGCTGCCGCGGGACGAGTACGCGCACCGGCTCGTGCTGTGGCTCGGCGAGGCGGGCTACGACTGGGACGCGGAGCTCGTCGCGCGCGCGGCGCCGCTCGTGCAGGAGAAGATCGCGAGGCTCTCGCAGTTCCCGGACTTCGCGGGCTTCCTCTTCCACGACGTCGAGCCAGACCGGGCCGAGCTCGACGGCGGCGGCGCGATGCTCGCAGCCGCCGGCGAGGCGCTGAGGCAGCTCGAGCCCTTCGACGCCGCCTCGATCGAGGCGGCACTGCGCGCGGCGGCCGACCGCCTGGGCCTGAAGCCGCGGCAGGCGTTCCAGCCGGTGCGCGTCGCGGTCACCGGATCGCGCGTCTCGCCCGGCCTGTTCGATAGCGTCGAGCTGCTCGGGCGGGAGACGGCGCTCGCTCGCCTCGACGCCGCTACGGCGGCCGCTTCCGCGTAGGAGGCAGCCGCTTCGGCGGCGCGAGCGGGTCGAGCGCACGCTGGAAGGCGAGCCACGCTTGGCGCCGGAACCGCTGCGTCGGCAGCGGCAATCCGGGCGGGGCGGCCTCCCAGACACCGCGCTCGACAGGTCTGGGCTGCGGGGAGTCGTTTGCCACTTGTAAGGATTAAACGTCTGGCGCCGCGGGTGGGTTACGCGAACCGTTTCGTCGGGCCGCCACTACACTCGGAGCGATGGAGGGTGGGGGTAAGCGGTCGCCGACCCGCGTGCTCGTCGTGGACGACGACGCCTCGATCCGGCTCCTCTGCCGGGTCAACCTCGAGCTCGACGGGCACGAGGTAGCCGAGGCGGCGTCGCTCCTGGAGGCGCGCCGGCAGCTGGCCGACGAGCAGTTCGACGCCGTGCTGCTGGACGTCCACCTGGGCCGCGAGACGAGCGCCGACCTCGTGGACGAGTGCCATGCCCACGAGCCGCAGATCCCCGTCGTGCTCGTCACCGGCTCGCCGGATGCGCTGCTCGATCGTGCGCCGACGGCCGACGCCGTGCTCGCGAAGCCCTTCGAGCCGAAGGCGCTGGTCGACGCAGTCCGCGGACTGGTGGGCACGCCGGTGCGGCGGTGAACGCGACCGCCGTCCGCGGCGCGGCCGAGTACGAGGCCGCGTACCGCTCGTATTACGCGGAGGCGGCGGAGGAGTACCGCGCAGTGCGCGTCGGTGAGAAGGAGACGTCAGAGCAGGCGGCGATCGTCGCCCGCCATGCCGACCTCTTCACGGCGGAACAGCTCGAGGCGCTGCGCGCGGAGGAGGAGGCGGCGCCGGCGGAGGAGCGCGAGCGGCTGTACCGGCTGCGCAAGGCGTGCGAGGCGGGTGTGGTCGACGCCGCGCTCGCCGAGCGGGAGGACGAGCTCGAGAACGGCATCCTCGCGGCGCGGCTCGTCTTCCGCGGGGAGGAGCTGCCGTTGCGCGCTGCCGAGGCGCGGCTCGCCGTCCTCCCGGAGTACGGTGCGCGCGAGGAGCTCGCGGCGCTCGAACAGGAGCTCAGCGCGACGTTCAACCCGACCCGCGCCGAGCTGCTTGTCGCGCGGGAGGCGCTTGCGGCCGAGCTGTCGGGCGAGCCGGACGCCGTCGCGCGGAACGAGGAGCAGAAGCAGATCTCGCTCCACGAGCTCCAGGCGGCGCTGCGCGCGGCGTCGGAGGCCGTGGACGCCGACTACGGGCGTCTACGCGCGCACTGGTTCGAGCGCCTGCTCGGGCCGGAGCGCGCGGAGGTGCCGGCGTCGGCGCACGCCCGCTGGCTCCGCCGGCTCTCCCCGCTCGAGGCGACGTACACGAGGGAGCGCTCCGTCGAGGTCTGCGTCGAGACGGTTCGCGCGCTCGGCTTCGAGCTCGAGACGATCCCGAACATCCGGCTCGATCTCGAGGACCGGCCGCAGAAGAGCCCGCGCGCGTGCGTCATCGCCGCCGACCCGCCGGAGGTCGTCCACCTGATCACGCGTGCACAGGGCGGTCTCTCGGACTACCAGTCGTTCCTCCACGAGGCCGGTCACGCGCTCCACTACGCCGGCTGCGACCCCCGCCTGCCGTGGACCTTCCGCGCTCTGTCGCGCGACCATGCGCTGACCGAGATCTACTCGTACATCTTCGAGGCGACCGCGCGGGAGCCGGGGTGGCACGCGCTCCACTTCCGGCTCGACGACGCGACCGCCGAGGAGAACGCCCAGGCGGGCCGCTTCCTCGAGGTGTTCCTCTACCGGCGCTACGCCGCGAAGCTGCGGTACGAGCTCGGCTTCTGGGAGGCGTTCCCGGTCGAGCAGGGCGGATCGCCCCGCGACTACGCGCCGCTTCTCACCGAGGCGACGGGCCTGCGCTACGACGAGCGCGGCTACCTATCGGACATGGACGCCGGCTTCTACTCCGCCGACTACCTGCGCGCGTGGATCCGCACCGCGCAGCTCCGGCTGCACCTGCGGCGCGAGGTGGGGGAGGACTGGTGGCGGAGCGAGGCGACCGGCGAGATCCTGCGCGGGCTGTTCGCGGAGGGGACGGTGCCGTCGAGCGAGGACGTCGCCGCGCGCCTCGGCTTCGAGCCGCTCGACACCGGGCCGCTCGTCGCCGAGCTCGCCGGCAACTAGTGTAGTGTCTCGCAAATAGATTGACATAGGGTGGACTGTGGAGTAGCGTCTATCGCGTGGCGGCGGCGATGC
>JAVKST010000151.1:0-5632 GCA_039583515.1 Gaiellaceae bacterium | reverse complement strand
TGCCGTACCTCCGCGAGGCGCTCGGCGCCGGCACGCCGGTGCTGCTCGGGTTCCGCAGCTCCGCGCAGGCGGAGGCGGCGGAGCTGCTGCCAGAGGCGGAGGTCGTCGTCGACCCGGTGCTCGTGACGGACGTGCTGCCGCAGGGGTACGCCGTCCTCGCCTGCGGCCCGGAGCCGATGCTGGCGGCCGTCGCCGCTCGCTGCCCCGGCGCGCAGCTCGGCTGGGAGGCGCCGATGGCGTGCGGCTACGGGGCCTGCCACGGCTGCGCTGTCGAGATCGACGGCGCCCTGAAGCGGCTCTGTCTCGAGGGGCCGGTGCTCGACGCTACGCGCGTGCGCGCGCCGGCCGTGGTGGCCGCGTGAGGCTGCTCAACGCGAGCGGCTGCCTCGACGCGCTCGCCGCGCCCGAGGTCGCGCGCGAGCTGGACGGCTTCGTCACCAAGACGGTGACGCCGACGCCCCGCGAGGGCAGCGCGCCGCCGCGTATCGCCGAGACGGCCCACGGGATGCTCAACGCGATCGGCCTCGCGAACCCGGGCCGCGAGCGCTTCCTCGCCGACCACCTGCCGCGCCTGCGCGAGCTCGGCGTCCCGCTCTGGGTGAGCGTCGGCGGCTTCTACGCGCCGGATTACGCGGAGATGTGCGCGGCGCTGGAGGACGTGGAGGCGGTCGAGCTCAACCTCTCCTGCCCGAACGTCGACGAGGCGGCCGACTCGGCGGCGGAGATCGTCGCGGCCTGCCGCGCGGCGACGCGGCTCCCGCTCTACGCGAAGCTGTCGGCGGCGCATCCCGACGTCGCGGCGGTCGCGACCGCGGTGGCGGCCGCCGGCGCCGACGGGCTCTCGCTGATCAACACGCTGCGAGGGCTCGCGGTCGACCGGCACCTCCGCCCGCTGCTCGCGCGTGGCAGCGGCGGCCTCTCGGGGCCGTCGCTCAAGCCGGTCGCGCTGCACGCGATCGCCGCCTGCCGCGCCGCGACGGACCTGCCGATCGTCGGCATGGGCGGCGTCTGGAGCGGCCGGGACGTCCTCGAGTTCCTCGCCTGCGGCGCGAGCGACGTGGCGCTCGGGACAGTGCTCTTCGCCGACCCGGCGGCACCTTCGCGCGTGCGCGGCGAGCTGACCGCAGCATGCGCCGAGGCGGGTGTTGTCTCGCCCGACGACGCTGTCGGAATCGTAAAAAGCCCGGAAACTACGGAAAAAGTCCCAGCTTGAAGGTCGCGGGCACCTTGGTAAGATCGGCGCCTCGTGTCTCCAGCCAAGACGCAGGCGCATGCCCCGCTGCGGTCCCTCGATCAGCGCATGGACGCCCTCAGGCGCGCGAACGACGTCCGCGTGAAGCGGGCGCAGCTCAAGAAGGACCTCAAGGAGGGGAAGGTCGGGATCGAGCAGATCCTCGGCAATCCGCCGGAATACGTCTCCACGGCGAAGGTGATCGACATCCTCATGGCGGTGCCGAAGTTCGGCCGCGTCAAAGCTGCGCGTTTCCTCAACACGTGCCGGATCAGCCAGTCGAAGACGGTGGGCGGCCTCTCCGACCGTCAGCGGGCGGAGCTGATTGGCCTCTTCAACCGGTAGGAGCCGGCCCACGGTCGTCGTCGTCACCGGCCCTTCCGGCGCCGGCAAGGGAACGCTCATCCGGGAGCTGATCCGGCAGCTGCCGGAGCTCGAGGCGACCGTGTCCGCGACCACGCGGGAACGGCGGCAGGGCGAGGAAGACGGGCGCGAGTACTGGTTCCTGTCGCCGGAGGAGTTCCTCGGCCGCGTCGCCGCCGGCGAGTTCCTCGAGCACGTCGAGTTCGTGTCGGGGCATCGCTACGGCACCCTGCGCTCGGAGCTCGACCGGATCCGCTCGCGCGGACGCGTCCCGTTGCTCGAGCTCGAGACGGAGGGTGCGCTCCGCGTGAAGGACGAGGTGCCCGGTGCGGTGACGATCTTCATCTCGGCACGCGTGGAGGAGCTAGAACGCCGGCTGCGCGAGCGGGCGACGGAGAGCGCGGGGGAGATCGGCGAGCGACTCGAGCTCGCGCGCCGGCAGCTCGAGCAGGCGGACGAGTTCGACCACGTCGTCGAGAACGACGATCTCGGCCGTGCGGTTGCCGAGCTGACGGCCCTGGTGCGCGGCCTGCTCGCCCCGGCAGCTACCATGCCGCCGCGATGATCAATCCCCGCGTCGACGAGCTGCTGGAGAACGTGGACTCGCGCTACGCCCTCGTGATCGTGGCGGCGAAGCGCGCGCGGCAGATCAACAACTACCACCACCAGCTCGGCGAGGGCACGTTCGGCGACAACCTCCCGCCGCTCGTCGAGAGCCGCTCCAAGAACTACCTGACCATGTCCCTGGAGGAAGTCGCCTCGGGCATGCTCACCTACGAGTACGTCGGCTAGCCCCGCCGGCCAGGCATCATTTCCGCATGGCCCGCGTGTTGCTGGGCGTGACCGGAGGAATCGCCGCGTACAAGGCGTGCGAGCTGTGCCGGCTTTTCGTCAAGGAGGGCCACGACCTCGTGCCGCTCCTCACGCCCGGCGCCGGGCGGTTCGTCGCTCCGGAGACGTTCCGCGCCCTCGCGCGCCGGCCGCCGGACGACGACGTCTACCTCCACCTCACGCGCGCCGACCTGCTCGTCGTCGCGCCGTGCACGGCGAACACCCTCGCGAAGCTCGCGCTCGGGCTCGCAGACAACGTCCTCATCGAGGCGGCGCTCGCCCACCGCGGGCCGGTCCTCGTCGCGCCGGCGATGAACCCGCGCATGTGGTCGCACGCGGCGACGCGGGCGAACGTCGCAGCGCTCCGCGAGCGCGGCGTCGCGTTCGTCGGCCCCGACGAGGGCGAGACGGCGGAGGGCGAGCTCGGCGTGGGGAGGATGGCCGAGCCGGAGGAGATCTTCCGCGCCGCAGCCGCCCTCCTCCGGCCGCGTGACGGTCTGTTGCTCGGCAAGCGGGTGCTGGTCTCCGCCGGCGGCACGCGGGAGCCCCTCGACTCCGTCCGCTACGTCGGCAACCGGTCGTCCGGGCGCATGGGCGCGGCGCTCGCCGCCGAGGCGCGTCGCCGCGGCGCCCACGTCACGCTTCTCGCGGCGAACCTCGCGGTTCCTGCGCCGGAGGGCGTCGAGCGCGTCGAGACGCCGACCGCGGCGGATCTCGAACGAGAGGCGTTCGCGCGCGCCGCCGAGGCCGACGTCGTCGTCATGGCAGCCGCCGTCGCGGACTATCGCCCGGCTGCCGCCCTGGCCTCGAAGCGCCCGAAGGACGAGCGCGCCTGGACGGTGGAGCTGGAGCCTACGACCGACGTGCTCTCCGCCCTCGGCGAACGCCGCCGCGAGGGACAGCTGCTCGTCGGCTTCGCCGCAGAGCACGGGGAGGACGGGCTCGAGCGAACGCGGGAGAAGCTCGCGCGCAAGGGCGCCGACCTCTTCGTCTTCAACGACGTCTCGCGAGTCGACATCGGATTCGACGCAGCCGAGAACGAGGTGACGCTCATCTCCGTCGCCGGCGAGCGGACGGTGGCGAAGGCGCCGAAGGACGAGATCGCGGCGGCGATCCTCGACGAGATCGAGGCTCTGATTGGCTGAGCGCGCGGTTCAGCCGGACCACGCCGGCCTGATCGGCGCGATCGCCGCGAACCTCGCGCGGATCGTGCACGCGCCCGAGGAGACGCTGCGCCTCGTCGTCCTCTGCCTCGTCGCGGAGGGGCACGCGATCGTCGAGGACTTCCCCGGCGTGGGCAAGACGATGCTCGCCAAGGCGCTCGCGCGCTCGGTCGACTGCCGCTTCTCACGGCTCCAGTTCACGCCGGACCTGCTGCCCTCGGACGTCACCGGGGTCAACGTGTTCAACCAGCAGCGGAACGAGTTCGAGTTCCGGCCCGGGCCGGTGTTCGCCCACCTCGTGCTCGTCGACGAGGTGAACCGGGCCTCGCCGAAGACGCAGGCCGCGCTGCTCGAGTGCATGGAGGAGCGGCAGGTCACCGTCGACGGCGTCACGTACCCGCTCGAGCCGCCGTTCATGGTGATGGCGACGCAGAACCCGATCGAGTACGAGGGCACGTACCCGCTGCCCGAGGCGCAACTCGACCGCGTCACCATGCGCTTCTCGCTGGGCTACCCGCCGCTGGCGGACGAGGCGCGAATGCTCGACGAGCAGACCGGCGAGCCGCCGCTGGAGTCGCTCTCGGCGGTGGCGCACGCCGCCGACGTGCTCCGCCTCGCCGCGGCGGCGCGCGCCGTCTACGTCGAGGAAAGCCTCGCGCGCTACGCCGTCGCGCTCCTCCGCCAGACGCGGGCGGACTCGCGGCTCTATCTCGGCGCGAGCCCGCGGGCCGGCCTCGCGCTGCTCCGGGTGGCGAAGGCGCGCGCGCTCGGCGACGGGCGGGACTTTCTCCTCCCCGAGGACATCAAGGCCGTCGCGGTGCCGGTGCTCGCGCATCGACTGATCCTCGCTCCCGAGGCTCGCTCCACGGGCCTCGGCGCCGAGGAGCTGGTCGCCGACGCGCTCGCGCGCACGCCCGTTCCGGTATGAGCCGTCGCGGGACGACCTCCCGCGGACGTGCGATCCTCGTCCTCGGCGCCGGGTGCTGGCTCGTTGCGTTGCTGACGGGGTCGCACGCGCTCTACCCGATCGGCGTCGGCCTCGTCGCCGTCACGGCCCTCGCCGCCGCCTGGGTCCGGCTCGCGCTGGGGCGGCCGCAGCTGAGCCGCCGCCGCCCCGATCGCGAGCTGGTCGAGGGCGACGACGTCGAGATCGAGCTCGTCCTCGACCGCGGCTACCGCTTCCCGGCGCCGACGGCGCTCGCGACCGACCGCACGGGGGTGCTGGGCGAGGAGACGGTCGAGCTCGTACGTCGGCGAGACGGCCGCTGGTCGGGCGCGTACCTCCTGTGCGCAGTTCCGCGCGGGAGGCACCGGCTCGGCCCGCTCCGCCTCTCGATCGCCGACCCGTTCGGCCTCGCGGAGGCCGAGTCGACCCTCCGCGACCTCGCGGCCCTGACCGCCTACCCGCGTCTCGTCGAGCTCGGCCACCTCTTCTTCGAGGGCGGCGGCGGCGCGAGCGAGGGGCGCCGGCTGCTGCTGCGCCGCCCGGCCGGCTTCGAGCTCCACAGCGTCCGCGAGCACCAGCAGGGCGAGTCGCTCCGGCGCGTCCACTGGCCGTCGACGGCACGCCGGGGGATGCTGATGGTGAAGGAGCTCGAGGACGCGCCGCGCGACGAGGTCGCAGTCCTGCTCGACGGCTTCCCGGCCGGAGCGCCGGCGGCCGCGTTCGACGCCGCCGTCCGCATCGCCGGCTCGATCCTCCTGGCGCAGGTGCGGCGCGGCCGACGCTGCGTGCTCGTCCTCAACACGCGCAACCGCGAGACGCAGGCGGTCTCCACGGAGGGGCCCGAGTGGCAGCGCACCCTCGATCTGCTCGCAGAGGCGCAGCCGGACGCCCGGTCGCCGGCCGCCGCGCTTCTCGCCTCTCAGTCGAGCGCCGTCACGCGCGCGCGTCAGCTCGTGGTCGTCACGTCGCAGCTCTCGCCCGCGCTCGTCGAAGGGCTCGTCGAGCGCGTCCTCTCACGGCGTCCCGCCGCGCTCGTCCACGTCGAGCCGGCGAGCTTCGCGGGACGCGCAGCGGTACGCGAGCCGGCCCTGTTGCGAC
>JAVKST010000150.1:0-5683 GCA_039583515.1 Gaiellaceae bacterium | reverse complement strand
GAGCAGGACTCTCTCGCCGACGAGTCGGGCGAGCCGCGCGACGAAGTCCTCCCGCACGTCGCGGTGGACGAGCAGGCGCTCGCCGGCGGTGCAGCTCTGGCCCGAGCAGAGGAAGCAGGCCGCCACCGTCGCCTCGGCTGCGAGGTCGAGGTCGGCGTCGTCGAGGACGACCACGGGGCCGTTGCCGCCCAGCTCGAGCACGGCCGCCTTGCCCGCGGCAGCCTCGGCCACGCGCCGCCCCGTCGCCGTCGAGCCGACGAACCCGACGCCGTGCGTGCCGGGGCTGCGCGCGATCTCGTCGCCGACGACCGATCCCGGTCCGGTGACGAGGTTGAAGACGCCGCTCGGCAGGTCGGCCTCGGCCACGCACTCCGCGAGCGCGATCGCGGCGACGGCGGTCGTCGAAGCCGGCGTCCAGACCACGGCGTTCCCGCAGGCGAGCGCCGGCGCGATCAGCTCGGCGGGCATCGTGTACGGCCAGTTCCAGGGCGTGATCACGCCGATCACGCCGCGCGGGCGCCGCAGGAGGAGCACGCGCTTCTCCGCGGAGGTCGAGTTGGGGACGCGCCCCTCCAGCCGCTTCGCGTCCTCGGCCGCGTCGCGCCAGTACCGGATCAGCTCCTCGACCTCGTCGCGCGACTCGGAGAGCGGCTTGCCCTGGTCGAGCGTCAGCGTGTGCTCGAGGCTCTCGCGGCGCCGCTCCACCTCGTCCGCGACGCGGTGCATGGCGGCCGCTCGTTCGAACGCGCCCGCGCGGGCCCAGCGGTCGGCGGCGGCGTTCGCGGCGGCGACCGCCCGCCGCGCGTCCTCGCGACCGCCCTTCTGGATCGTCCCGATCGTCTCGCCCGTCGCCGGCGAGTCGGCCTCGAACGTCTCGCCGGACGCGGCGCTCGTCCACTCGCCCGCGATGAACATCGTGCGGCCTAGACCCCGCGCGGCGCCTCGTCGTCGATCGCGAGGCGCATCAGGTCGCGGATCGAGACGATCCCGATCGGCGTCCCGTCCTCGAGGACGGGCAGGTGTCGGAAGCCTCCGTGCAGCATGATCGCCGCGGCGTGCCCGGGCCGTTCGTCGGGGCCGACGGTCTCCGGGTCGTGCGTCATCCACCCTCCGACCTTCGTCCCCTCGATCTGGCCGGTCGCGACCGCGCGCAGGATGTCGCGCTCGGTCAGGATCCCGGAGAGACGCTCGCCGTTCAGCACGAGCGCCGCCCCGACGCGCCGCGCGTCCATCTGCGCCGCCGCCTCGGTGAGCGTCGCGGTCGCGTCCACGGTGAGGAGTGTCCTCGACATCACGTCCCGGACGGTGGCCATCAGTCTCCCAGCTCCTTCCTGCGCCGGTCGACGAACGACTTCAGCTCCGCCTCGAGGCCGGCGTCGATCGGCGGCTTCTCGTACTCCTCGAGCGTCTTCTTCCAGATCTCGGAAGCGCGTGCGGACGCGTCGTAGCCGCCGTTGCGGCTCCAGCGCTCGTAGTTCTCGGTCGACGAGACGAGCGGCCGGTAGAAGCAGTCGCGGAAGCGCTCGAGCGTGTGGACGGCGCCGAGGAAGTGGCCGCCCTGGCCGACCTCCTGATGCGCCGAGTAGGCGAGCGCCTCCTCGTCGATCCGCAGCGGCTGGAAGGCGGCGTGCAGCATCCGCAGCTGCTCGACGTCGACGACGAACTTCTCGTAGCAGGAGACGAGGGCCGACTCGAGCCACCCGGCGGCGTGCATGACGAAGTTCGTGCCGGCGAGGAAGGTGGGCCAGAGCGACATCATCGACTCGTAGCCCGCCTGCGCGTCGACGACCTGCGACGAGGTGAGCGCGCCGCCGCCGCGGAAGGGCAGCCCGTAGTGGCGCGCGATCTGGCCGGTGCAGAGGAGGCCGACGGCCGACTCCGGCGTCCCGAAGCTCGGGGAGCCGGACTGCATGTCGGTGTTCGAGAGGAAGGAGCCGAACACGACCGGGCAGCCGGGCCGGACGGTCTGGACGAGCGCGATGCCCGCGAGCGCCTCCCCGACCTGCTGCGCGAGCGTCGCCGCGATCGACACCGGCGACATCGCGCCCATGAGCAGGAACGGCGTGACCACCGTCGCCTGCCCCGCCTTCGCGTACTCGAGCAGCGCCGAGAGCATCCGGTCGTCGTAGCGGAGCGGCGAGTTGACGTTGATCAGCGAGATGATCGCCGGCGTCTCCTCGATCGACTCGCGGCCGAAGACCATCTCCGCCAGCGCGATCGTGTCTGCGGCGTTCGGGCCCGAGGTGACGGAGCCCATGAACGGCTTGTCGGAGAGCGTCAGAAGCGCGAACACCATGTCGAGATGCCGCGAGTCGAGCGGGCGGTCGTTCGGCTCGCAGATCGTCCCGCCCGGCGAGTCGAGCTGCGGGAACGACTGCGCGAGCTTGACGAGGTTCTGGAAGTCGTCGTAGGTCGCGTCGCGCCGCTCGGGCCCCTCGCGCACGAACGGGCAGCCGTAGACGGCGGAGAAGACCATGTGGTCGCCGCCGATGTGGACGGTGCGCTCGGGGTTGCGCGCCTGGAGGTCGAACTCGCGCGGTGCCTTGGCAACCTGCTCGAGGATCCAGTCGGGGTCGAAGCGGACGAGCTCGCCCTCGACCTCCTGCCCCGCACCGCGCAGGTACTCGAGCGCCTCCGGGTGCAAGAACTCGATCCCCAGCTCCCCGACGATCCGCCGCCAGCCGCGCTCGAGCTCGGCGACCGCCGCCTCGTCGAGGATCTCGTAGCGGGGCAGGTCGTTGATCAGCACAGCAGCCTCTCCAGCTCTCGCTCCAATCCGCCGACCCCAGTCTCTCGCACTTCGAGCGGCAGGCGCAGCAGCTCCGCTGCGCGCTCCGCCTGGGCGTGGAGCTCCCGCGTCGGCTCCTGGGCCAGCCAGACGACCTTCTCGTAGTTCCGGAAGTAGTCGCCGAGGAGCTCGGGGTGCCGGTCGAGCCCGAGCCCTTGCCAGACGAGGCGGTCGAAGCTGCGCACGAGGAAGTCGGTGAGGAAGTACGTCGCGGTCTCGTGCTCCGCGCCGTAGACCTCGTAGCAGTGGGCGCCCGCCAGGCGGCGGCGGCCGTCGAGCTCCGCGCCGCAGTGCGCGTACGCGACGACGACCTCGTCCTCGCCGGCGGCTTCGTCGACGGCGGCGCGGATCCGCTCCGGCCGGTTGTGCAGCTCCGGCGGGACGGGGCGGACCTCGACGTCCCAGCCGCGGCGCTGCGCGATCCGCCTCACGTGGAGCGCGAGCGCGCCGCAGCTGACGACGACCTGCCTCACTGCGGGAAGGCGAGCTGGTCGATGAAGAGGTCGTTGAAGTCGGCCCGGCCGGACAGCTCGACGTACTCGACCTCGTCGAGCACCGCCTCGGCCGCCGCGCGCTCGGTCACCGACAGCGCCGCGATCTTGGCGCCCTCGCCGGCGACGTTGCCGGCGGCGACGATCCGCGTCAGCGGCAGCTTCGGCACGAGCCCGATCCTGACCGCGCTCGCCGGCGTCAGATACGTCCCGAACGAGCCGCCGAGCAGAACCTGCGCGATCTCCGCCGGCTCGATCCCGAGCTCCAGGCAGAGGATCTGCCAGCCCGTCGCGATCGAGGCCTTCGCGAACTGGAGCTCGCGAACGTCGCGCTGCGAGAGGTAGACGTCCTCCGCCAGGTGGAACACCGTCTCCTCGCCGGCCTTGCCGAGCCGCTCCGACGAGCCGGCGACGAAGCGCCCGGAGCGGTCGAGGATGCCGGCGGCGACGAGCTCCGCGACCGCGTCGACGAGGCCGGAGCCGCAGAGGCCCTGCGGCTCGACGTCTCCGATCACCGTCAGCTGCACCTCGCCGTCGACGATCCTCACGCCCTCGACCGCACCCTCGGCGGCACGCATCCCGCAGCGGATCTGCGCGGCTTCGAACGCGGGGCCGGCCGGCGCGGCGCACGCGAGCGCCCGTGCCGACGAGCCGAGCACGATCTCCGAGTTCGTGCCGACGTCGACGAAGAGGCGCACGCGCCGGTCGAGCGTGAGGCCGGTCGCGAGGATGCCGGCGACGATGTCCGGGCCGACGTACGCGCCGAGCGCGGGGAAGAGCACCGCCGGCGCGCGCTCGTGGACGGCGAGCCCGAAGTCGCGCGCCCGCGCCTCGGGCAGGCGCCGGGCGGCGATCGTGAACGGCGCCATCGACAGCGGCTCCGGGTCGATTCCGAGCGCGAGCTGGATCATCGTCACGTTGCCGGTGACGACGACCTCGTACACCTGGACGGGATCGACGCCTCCCTCCTCGCAGACCTCGGCGCAGAGCGTGCGGAGCGTCGCGTGCGCGTGCTCCTGCAGCCGCTCGAGCGCGCCCTCGTCGAGCATCGTCGCCGAGATCCGCGAGATGACGTCGGCGCCGAAGGGCTGCTGCGCGTTGAGGATCGAGCGCACCGCCCGCGGCTGGCCCGTCTCCAGGTCGAGCAGCGTCGCGACGACGGTCGTCGTGCCGAGGTCGAACGCCAGCGCGTGGCGCGTGCCGGACGTGTCGCCGGGCTCGACGTCGATCAGCAGGTCGTCGGCCAGTACCGCCGTCACCTTCCAGTCCGCCGCGCGGAGCGTCCTGCCGAGCGGCCGCACGACGTCGAGGGGGACGCGCGGCTCGACGTCGTCCATGGCGTCCAGCAGCCGCTCGAGGTCCGAGCGCTGGTCGTCGAGCGTCGGCTCGTCGAGCTCGACGTAGCGCTTCTGGACCGCCGGCCGCAGGATCACGTGCCGGCCGACGCCTGCGAGCGCCGCCTTCGGCCGCGTCTGCAGCGGCGGCACTTCGATCGTCATGTCCTCGTGCGCGGCGGCGCGGCAGGCGAGCCGCCAGCCGTTGCGCAGCTCGTCGGACGTGAACGCGCGCGGGTCGACGGGGCTCAGCTCGGCGCTGCCGGCGACGACGCGCACCTTGCACTTCTTGCAGGTGCCGTGCCCGCCGCACGTGGAGTCGATCGCGACGCCGTTCCAGCTCGCCGCGTCGAACAGGGTCGTCCCCGCCGGGACGCGCGCCTCCTTGACCGCGCGGTCCTCGCCCGCCTGCAGGTAGCGGAGGCGCACCCGCTCCGGATGCGGTTCCTCCGGCAGGTCGCGAAGCGCGTTCACGCCGATGCAGCCTGCTTCTCGCGATAGCGGCGGATCCAGCTCGCGCCCCACTCGTCGCGGCCGAGCAGGAAGTCGGTCGCCCGGACGGCCTCGACCGTCTCGTCGCGGCGCGCGTCCATGATCGCGCTCGTCAGGCCGTGGCTCTGCGCGACGGCGAGGAACGCGGCGCCGAGCGTGTGGCGGCCCGGGAGGCCGAACGACGTGTTCGACGCGCCGCAGGTCGTGTTCACGCCGAGCTCGTCGCGCAGCAGCCGCAGCGTCTGGAGGAAGAGCGTGACCGCGCGCGGCTCGGCGCCCACCGGCATCGCGAGCGGGTCGAGGATCACGTCCTCGGGCGGTATCCCGTGGTCGCCGGCGGCGGAGACGATCTTCTTCGCCACCTCGACCCGCCGCTGCGGCTCCATCGGGATCTCGTCGTCGTTGGCGAGGCCGATCACGGCCGCGCCGTGCTTCGCCACCAGCGGCAGGATCGCCTCGAGCCGTTCGTCCTCGCCGGTGACGGAGTTGACGAGCGCCTTTCCCTCGTAGGCGGAGAGGCCCGCCTCGAGCGCCTCGACGATCGAGGAGTCGATGCAGAGCGGCAGGTCGCAGAGCCC
>JAVKST010000149.1:0-5944 GCA_039583515.1 Gaiellaceae bacterium | reverse complement strand
AGCCGGCGCAGCGTCTGCTCAGCCTCGTCGGCGTCGAGGCCCTGCTCGAAGCCGGCTTCATGGCCCGTCGGTTGGCGGCAGGTTGGCGGCAAGATCATTGGCAAGCACAGCTTCTGGAAGCTCCGTGAGGTCTGATCTCGACTCGGTGAGGCGAGGGCCTGCTTCGCGCAGCGCCGCGCTTGACCCCGCTACCCGGCCGGGTGGATCATCGGACGGTGGAAACGTTGCAGTCGCTCGAAGAGCTGGCCTCCAGCTGGCGCCGCTGGCTCGTCTCGGGCGACTCGGCGGCCGGGCACGAGGTGCTGACGAAGGCGCTGGCTGAGGATGGTCGGCCTAGCCGTGAGCGCTCGATCTGTCTGTACGCGGATGGGCTGTTCCTCTTCCGGCTCGGTGAGCAGGAGGCGTCGCGGGAGCGCAACGAGGAGGCGCTCGCAGTCGCCCGTGAGGTCGGCGAGCCGGAGCCCGAGTCGCTTGCGCTCGTCGGCCTGAGCCGGGTCGCGTTCCGGGACGGCCGCCACGACGAGGTGGTCAGGCTCGCGGCGCGGGCGCGCGAGCTCGCGGCGCGCGTCGGCCCGGAGGCCGAGGTCGCGCCGCTGCACATGCAGGCCGCGGGCACGCGGCTGCTCACGGACTACGACCGGGCCGCCGAGCTCTACCATGAAGGCATCGAGCTGGCCCGAGCCCACGGAGACGAGCGCGGCATCGCGATGGAGCAGCACAACCTCGCCCACGTCGAGCTGCACCGCGGCAACATCGACGAGGCGGAGCGGCTGTTCACGGCGCGGCTCGCGTACGCGCGCGCCGCCGCCGACCCGTACGAGCACGCGATGACCGCCCTCAACGAGGCCGCTCTCGCCGCCGCGGGCGGAAACGACGGACAGGCACGGGAGCGATTCGCAGAGGCGCAACGCCTTCTCGACGACAACGCAATCGTCCTCGATCCGGACGACGCGTTCGAGTTCGACGCGCTCGCGGCGCGCTTCAACCAGCACTGACCGTCGAGGCTGGTCGAGAGAACGACTGCGCCGAGCGTTCGTGCGGATGCTGCGCATGCGGTTGAGTGGTCGACCTACGCAGGGATCTGCGGAACCTCTTCCGGTCGGAAGAGCACATCGAGCGCTGGCTCGGCAGGTGGACGTGCGGCTGCGCGCGGCCCGCGCGGACCGCGCGCAGTGTCGTGGATGGAGATTCAGGCGACGGCGGCCTCGACCGATTCGACGCGCCGGCCGGCGGGGCGGGCGGCGACGAGCGCGCGGACGGCGGGGACGAGGCCGGCGAGGAGGACGGCGAAGGCGGCGATCACGAGCGGCCTCGAGCCGGTGCCGAAGCCGGCGCTCTCGCCGATCGTGCCGAGGACGATCGCGGCTGCGGCCCGGCGCGGCGCCCCGGCCTTGGTGGTGGCGATCGCGAGCAGGACGAGGCCGACGTCCTGCACGACCTGGAGCGGCTCGAACGCGCTGACGGCGGCGCTCGAGGTGATCCGGTGGAAGATCGCCGTCCCCTGGGCCGGATCGACGCCGAGGACCGCGGCAGCCGCGCCGGCGTGGACGCTGTCGACGAAGAGAACGATCAGACCCCCGAGGACGGCGAGCACGCCGCCGATCGAGGCGAGCTTCGGTGCGCGGGGTGCGAGCGCGAGCGCTAACCAGATCGTGCCGGCGATCATCAGCACGATCGTGATCGTCTGGAGGGTCATCCCGGTGAGCATCGCCTGACGGTTGCCGGCGAGGGCGGCGATCTGCTTGCCGGTGTCGTCGGAGAGGGTGGGGATGACGGCGCCGCCGACGATCATCGTGAGCGGGCCCGCCAGGAGTGCGGCGGCTCCAGCGAGGCTGAGCCTGGACATGCGGTTTCCTTTCGGTCGGTTGCCGCCGCAGGGTCGCGCGGGGCGGCAGCGGCGACAAGCCGGCAGACCGCCGACTCGCTTCCGGTTTTCCCTACTCCGCTCGGAGGCCGTCCGGCTTGACCCGTGGCACACTGCGCGCCCACGATGGGCGCACTGAGCGCGCGTATCCGTCTCGCACTTCTCGCCGACGTCTGCGTGCTCTTCGGGGTCGTCGGCGCCGGCCTCGCGCTGTGGGCGCTCTCGGGAGGGCATGTCGCCGCGTCGGGGACGCCGGCGGAGCTCGCGCTCGCGATCGGCCTCCTCGGGGCCGCCGTTCTTTGGCACCGGCCGCGGCACCGGATCGGCGCGCTTCTGGCCGTGACCGGAGGGTTGTTCGCGCTCGGCGTCCTCGCCGGCGGCGCGCTCTCCTACGCGGCGGCCCATCGCACTCTGCCGACGAGCGTGCAGCAGGTCGCGCTCGCGTACCTTTGGCTGACGGCGTCGCTGTCGCTGCCCTGGATGCTTTTCGTCCTGTGGTATCCGGACGGGCGCTTCACGAGCCGGCGCTGGAAGCGCGTCTTCGCCGCCGCGGCCGCCCTCAGCCTCGCCGCGAGCGTCGCCGGCTATCTCTTTGCGCCGGCCGGCACGCTCGCGGGGCCCGTCGCGGGCGGCGCGCTGCCGACCGGGCTCGCCGGCCCCTTCGCCGGCCACGGCGGCTCGCTCGCCGGCATCGCGAAGTCGCTGGACGCGCTCCAGGTCCTGCCGCTCGTGGCGTTGCTCTCGCTCGCCGGCCGCTTCCGCCGCTCGAACTCGCTCGTCCGGCAGCAGATCCGCTGGCTGCTCGCCGCAACCGCGATCACGGTCGCCGCCGTTCCGGGGGCGGTCGCGCTCGGGCACGGCGGCGGCTCGCTGCACACCGCAGGCTTCGCACTTACGCTGGCGACGCAGCCGCTGCCCGCGCTCGCCGCGACCGCCGCGATCCTCCGCTACCGGCTCTGGGAGATCGAGCTCGTCGTCTCCCGGGCGCTCGTCTACGCGCTGCTGTGGGCGGCGCTCTCCCTCGTGCTGCTCACGCCCGCGCTCGCGGCCGGCGTCTTCGTCGGCGGGCCGGGCGCAGCCACCGCGGTCGCGCTCGCGCTCGTGGTGGCGTTGCTCCTCCAGCCGCTGCGGATCCGGCTCGAGCGCGTCGCGGAACGGATCGTCTTCCGGCACCGCCCGCGCGGCCACCGACTGCTCCGCCGCCTCGCCGAGGAGCTCCGCAGCGGCGAGCCGCGCCTCGGCGAGCGGCTCGCCGAGGCCGTCCGCATGGGCGTCGGCGTCCGCTGGGCGACGTTGCACCAACTCGGCGCGGACGGCCACTCGCTGCGGCCGTTCGGCGCCGGCGGAGTCGAGGCCGGGCCGGCGCTCGTGCTCGGGCCGGAGCTGCGAGAGACCCTGCAGCGCGGACCGGATCCGCTCGCCGGCGACGCCCTGCCCGAGCTTGCGAGCCTGTGGCCGCTCGCGCCTGCGGTCATCGTGCCGCTGATCGCCGAGGACAAGCTCGTCGGCCTGCTCGCCGGCGGCAGCCGCCCCGGCGACCCGTTGCGTCAAGCGGACTTCGAGCTGCTGGCGGCGGCCGCGCGCCAGCTCGCGCTCGCCCTGCGCAACCGCGACCTCGCCGGGGAACTGCGCGAGCGGCTCGAGCAGATCGAGGCGCAGGCCGCCGAGCTGCGGCGCTCGAGGCAGCGGCTCGTCGCAGCGCAGGACCAGGAGCGCCGCCGGATCGAGCGCGACCTGCACGACGGCGTCCAGCAGCAGCTCGTCGCCCTCGCCGTCCGCCTCCGCCGTGCGGGCGATGGTCCGGAGCCGGCGCCGGAACTGTTGCGCGAGCTCGCCGCCGAGGCAGAAGAGGCGGTGTTCGCGCTGCAGGACCTCGCGCGCGGCATCTTCCCGAGCGTGCTCGCCGACCAGGGGCTCACGGCCGCGCTGCGAACGCAGGCCGGGCGGCTGCCGCTGAACGTGCGCGTGGAGGTCGAGCCGCAACTCGCCGGCCGCCGCTTCGAACCCGAGACGGAAGCGGCACTCTACTTCGTCGCGCTCGAGGCGATGACCAACGCGCAGAAGCACGCCCCGGTCGCCCGCGTCACGCTCACGATCCGCAGCGACCGCGAGCGCCGCATGCTCGTGCTCGAGACCCACGACGACGGGCCCGGGTTCGATCCCGCCGCGGTCGGCGCCGGCAGGGGCCTCCAGAACATGCACGACCGGATCGCCGCCGTCGGCGGCACGCTCCGCCTCGACAGCCGTCGCGGCGCCGGCACCTGGATCGCCGCCGAGGTGCCGCTCGCGGCCGAGACGATTCCGCTTCAGCCGGCGGGCGCCGACTCGCGCAGATAGATCAGCACCGCCCCGACCCGCCGGTTCACGTCCGCCTCCGCCTGCAGGCCGAGCTTCGAGAAGATCGCAGCGATCCGCTTCTCCACCGTCCCCAGCGACACGTAGAGCGCGGATGCGATCGCCTGGTTGCTCTTGCCCTCCGCCATCAGCCGCAGCACCTCCAGCTCCGCCGCCGTCAACCGGCCGAGCGGCGAGCCGGGCTTGCGCGAGCGCTGCTGCAACAGCGTCTCCACGATCCGCGGGTCGAGCACCGACCCGCCCGCCGCCACCTCCGCCATCGCCCGCACCAGCTGCTCGACATCGCCGACCCGCACCTTGTGCAGATAGCCGTACCCCGCGACGCCGCCTTCGAGCAGCGCCCACACGTAGCTCTCGTCATCGTGCTGGGTCAGCATCACGACCCCGGTTTCCGGACGCTCGCGCTTGATCGCGTGCGCCGCCTCGATCCCCTCCATCGAATACGCGGGCGGCATCTTGACGTCCATCAACACCACGTCCGGCCGCGTGCGCCGCGCCTCAGCCAGCACGCCCTCGTAGTCCGCGGCCGCCCCGACGACATCAACCTCCGGCCGCTCCTCCAACAGCCGCCGAGTCCCCTCCCGCGTCAGATACTGGTCCTCCGCGATCAGCACACGAAGCCGCTTCCCCATCACGCTCGAACCCGAGCGTACGCGATCAACGACGACGAGCACGGGCCGCCGGGCGACACGAACGCGACCGAGCAAAGCGCGGCAACGCAGAGGGCCGCCGTGCGCACCGCAGGAACAGACGGCATCGGCCGCAAATCCGCCTCCGCCGAAACCGCACATGCACTTCATGCCCGCGGCTACGGCGCGCACCGGCGCTAATCGTCCGGCCGGTGGGCGACGTAGAGGTTGAAAGCGAAGCTCCAGGAGAGGTTCGTCGCGGCGAGGGCGTCGCTCGCGTCGGTGAAGAAGCGTTCGCGGCGGCGTGGATCGAGACGCGCGAGCCGTGCCGCCGTGAGCGGCCAGGCGGTGAACCAGGCGAGCGCGTCGTCGGGGTCGGAGAACTCGCCGCGGAAGGTCTCGGTCTGAGCCGAGACGTCTGCGAAGCCCGCCTCGCGCAGGATGTCGCTCCCGCGCTGCGGGTCGGCCCAGGTCTCTTCGTCGACGCTGCTCTCGGCAGGCGCGGCGTAGCGATCCAGAATCTCGGCCGCCTTGCGGGTGGGGATCGAGCTGCTCTCGGCCCAGGCGGAGGCGACGAGCGTTCCGCCGTGTCGCAGGACGCGCAGGACCTCGCCGAGCGCCTGCTCGCGCTCGGCGAAGTGCGAGAGCGCCAGTCCGCAGGCGACGACGTCGAAGGCGCCGCCACCGAACGGGAGCGCGCACGCGTCCGCACGGCGAAGGTCGAGCCCGGGCGAGAGCCCGCGCGCGACCTCGAGCATGCCGGGCGAGGCGTCGACTCCGACGACCGACGCTCCTCTCGCGGCGGCAGCCCTGGCGATCGTCCCGGTGCCGGTGGCGAGGTCGAGCAGCCGGACGTCCGGGCGAGCGCCGGCGAGCTCCACCATTCGCTCCACAGGACCCGCCAGCGTCGGATCGAGCCGGTTCGCGTAGCCCGGGGCGCGCCTGTCGTAGCGGTCCCGCGAGGACACGCTCAGCCCCGCCGCGCGCGCAGGCAGGTTCCCTCGGGCGCGAGCACGCGCGCGAGCTCGTCGAAGAAGGGGATCATGTTCGCCAGCGTGACGAGGTCGCTCGAGCCGGGGGCGAGCGGCACCTCCGC
>JAVKST010000148.1:0-5995 GCA_039583515.1 Gaiellaceae bacterium | reverse complement strand
GCCCGTCTCGGCCGCCCGAACCTCGTCGACGTCGCTCACGAGGACGCGTGCACCTGCCGCCGACAGCTCGCGCGCGAGGACCCCGCCGACGGCTCCGGCTCCCTGGACGAGGAGCTGCGGCCGCCGAGCTCCGGAGAGCCGAAGACGTGCTCGACCGTGGCGCGGATCGCGTGCAGCGCGCCGCGCGCGGTGCCGCGGCCGCTGTCGCCCGCGCCGCGCGTCGTGCCGTGGACCCACGGGCACGTCTCGGCGATCACGTCGAGGTCGGCCGGCTTGATGTTCATGTCGCCGGCCGTGCGGTACGTCCCGCCGAGTGAGGCGACGAGCTTGCCGTAGCGTCGCAGCAGCCGCCGCCGCGGCTCTCCCTGGGGCAGCTCCGGCACCGCGAGCACGGCCTTGCCGCCGCCGCGCGGCAGGCCGGCCGCGGCCATCTTCCACGTCATGGCGGCCGAGAGCCGCATCACGTCGGCGAGCCCCTCGGCGGGCCTCCCGTAGACGCGCATTCGCGTGCCGCCACCGGCAGGCCCGAGGGCGGTGGAGTGGACGCAGACGACCATCCACGTGCCGCTCTCGGCGTCGTGGCGGATCACCGCGTGCTCGCCGTCCCACCCGGAGAGCAGGCTCTCGAAGTCCATGCGGGGACCGTAGTCGCCGAGCATCTTCCTCTGCGCAGCGTGCGTTTTAAGGATTGAAAGCCAGAATTGCAGAGGGGGGAGACCGATGGCGCCTCGTCGGTGGAACGGCCGCCGACCCGAGCGAGACGACCTGCTGCCGCTCGTGCTCGCCGCGCGGGGACGGCGCAGGCGCGGCCGGCGCAGCCGCGCCCTCGGCGCGCTGCTCCTCACGACCGCGCTCGCTCTGCTCGCGGCTGCGATCACGAGTGTCGTCGTCGCCGCCGCACGGGTCGTCCACGTCGCGCTGACCGACTGCACCTTCGCCGGGCGGGAGATGAAGCCCGTGCCTCGGACCTCGCTCGTCTATGCATCGACCGGCATGTTCCTCGGCGCCGTCCGCGCACGGTCATACCGCCAGCCGGTGCCCTACGGCTCGATCTCCAAATGGGTCCGGCGCGCCACCGTGGCGGCCGAGGACCGCACCTTCTGGACGAACGACGGCCTCGACTACAGAAGCATCGCGCGCGCCGCGCTGGCCGACCTCGCCGCGGGGCGGCCGGTGCAGGGAGCGTCGACGATCACCCAGCAGCTCGTCCGGAACCTCTACCTCGACGACTCGAAGACGCTCGCGCGCAAGCGCGAAGAGGCGTGCCTGTCGCTCAAGCTCACCAGGCGGTGGTCGAAGCGGAAGATTCTCACGGCCTACCTCAACCGCGTCCCGTACGGGCACCGCGCGCTCGGGGTCGAGGCGGCTGCGCGGACCTACTTCGGTCTCCCGGCGTCACGGCTCGGGCCGGCGCAGGCGGCGCTGATCGCGGGGCTGCCGCAGGCGCCGAGCGCCTACGACCCGTTCGCGCACCCGGCGGCCGCCCTCGCGCGGCGAGACCAGGTGCTGCGCGCGATGAGGGCGGCCGGTGCGATCTCGGCCGAGCGCTACCGGCGCGCGATTCGGCGGCCACTCGGCCTGCATGGCGGGAGAATGTATTCGCGCCGCCTCGACCCGAACTTCTTCGCCTACGTCCGCTCCCGGCTCGTCGCGGCGTACGGCGAGAAGCGCGTGCGGGACGGCGGCTTGCGCGTGTACACGACGATCGACCCGCGCGCGCAGAGCATCGCCAAGCGGGCCGCGGGGAGCACCTTGAACCGGGCAGGCGACCCGGCGGCCGCGCTCGCCTCGATCGACCCCCACAGCGGCGCGATCCGGACTCTGGCCGCGAGCTGGCACGGGCACACGCTCCAGTTCGACCTCGCGGCCGACGGTGCGCGGCAGACCGGCTCGGCCTTCAAGACCTTCGTCCTCGTGGACGCGGTCTGGCGGCACCACGCCAACCCGAACACGACGTGGTACGCCTCCGAGCCGTTCACGTACCGCGGCTGGAGCCCGCACACGTACGAGAACACCTTCTTCGGCCCGGAGACGCTGACGAAGGCGACGATTCGCTCGGACAACGTCGTGTACGCGAAGTTGACGCTCGACCTCGGGCCGAAGAGCGTCGCGCACGTCGCCCACCTGATGGGGATCCACTCGCCGCTGCAGCCGGTGCCGTCGATCGGGCTCGGGGCGAACTCGGTGACGCCGCTCATGCTCGCGTCGGCGTACGCGACACTGGCCTCCGGCGGGGAGTACCACGAGCCCTACGCGATCCGGGAGGTCGTGCTCCCGAACGGCAAGGTCGACCACGGTCACCGGTGGGGCCCGCGGAAGCCGGCGCGGATCCTGCCCACCGGCGTGGCGTGGACGGTCACGCAGGTGCTCGAGGCGAACGTCCGGGAAGGGACGGGCGTCGCGGCGCAGATCCCGGGCCGGCTCGTCGCCGGCAAGACCGGCACGACGACACAGTGGACGGACGCCTGGTTCGCCGGGTACACGCCGCGGCGGGCGACCGTGACGTGGGTGGGGTACCCGCACCGTCCGCGCTCGATGAGCAACGTGCACGGCGTCCAGGTGCAGGGGGCGACCTTCCCGGCGCAGATCTGGCGTGCATACACGGCGACCGTGCTCGGGCACGTCCGCCCGGCTACGTACGCGCACGGGCCATGGGCGCTCACGGCGTACCACGGGCCGCGGGCGATGCGCCGGCCGCCCGGGTCGCGCCGGCACGCCGAGAAGAAGCACGCGCACGCCACGAAGCAAGAGCACGGCGCCAAGCAAGGGCACGGCACGAAGCACGGGCACGGCTAGTGCCTTCGGCTACACTCCGCCGCCGGTATGGCTGGAGAGCGCACCAAGCTGAGCGTCGAGCCGCGCGAGGCCCTCGGCTCGCGCGAGTCGCGCCGCCTGCGGCGCGAGGGGCTCGTCCCCGGCGTCCTCTACGGGCCTGACGAGCCGATCGCGATCTGCGTCCCGGAGCGGGAGCTGCGCCGCGCGCTCACCGGCCAGGGCGGCCTGCACGCGATCCTCGACGTCGAGATCGGCGGCACCGGCAAGTCCCACGCGTCGATCCTCAAGGAGTACCAGGTCGATCCCGTGCGCGGCGGCGTGACGCACGTCGACCTGCACGAGGTGCGGCTCGACCGGACGATCAATGCCTCCGTCACCGTCCAGCTGATCGGCGGGGAGGATGCACCCGGCGTGCGCGAGGGCGGCGTGCTGTCGCAGCCGCTGCGCGAGCTCAACGTCGAGGCGCTACCGCTCGAGGTGCCCGAGCATCTCGAGATCGACGTCTCCGGCATGGTCACCGGCGACACGCTCCGGGTCGCCGACGTCCCGATCCCGGAGGGCGTGACGCTGCTCGACGATCCGGAGTCGGTCGTCGCGACCGTCACGGCGCCGACGCGCGTCGTCGAGCCCGAAGAGGTGCTCGAGGGGGCCGAGGGCGAGATGGTCGAGGGCGAGGAGCCGACCGAGGGCGAGGCCGCCGAGGGTGCGTCCGAGGCGCCGGTCGAGCCGGAGGCGGACGCCGCCGGCGGCCAGGGCACCGTCGAGGGGTAGCTCTTGCTGCTCGTCGCCGGCCTGGGGAACCCCGGCCGCGAGTACGCCCGGAACCGGCACAACGCCGGCTACATGGTCGTGGACGAGCTGGCGCGCAGGCACGGCGGCTCGTGGCGGTCGAAGTTCTCCGGCCGGATCGCGGAGGTGCGGGTCGGCCCGGAGCGGCTCGTCCTGCTCCAGCCGGAGACGTACATGAACGAATCCGGACGCGCGGTCGGCGCGGCCGCGGCCTTCTTCAAGGTCGAGCCGCACGACGTGCTCGTGGTCCACGACGAGGGGGACTTCGATCTCGGCCGGCTCGAGGTCAAGGTCGGCGGCGGCCTCGCGGGTCACAACGGCCTGCGCTCGATCGCGCAGCAGCTCGGCACGCAGGACTTCCTGCGGCTGCGCATCGGCGTCGGCCGACCCGAGCGCGGTGACCCGCGGCCGCTCGCGGACTGGGTGCTGTCGAACTTCGAGCCGCACGACCACGCCGGCTCCCTGATCGCCGCCGCCGCGGACGCGGTCGAGGCGGTCGTCGCCGAGGGCGTGGAACACGCCCAGGCGCAGGTCAACCGGCGCTAGCTCGAGACGCAGACCCAGCGGCCTGCGCTCTGGTCGACGTGCCTCTCGCCGCACGACCCGTCCTGGGGCGCGGCCGACGCGATCGGGAGGCCGCCGCTGTCGACCGCCCAGCCGGCACAGCTCCACGCTGCCGACCGCGCGTCGAACGTCTCGTCGGTACACACGGTCTCCGACCCGTTCGGGCCGTCCGAGGCCGCCATGTTCGTCCCGGGGTCGCCGAAGACGACGCGGAGGGGATAGGCGGCACCCGAGACCGTGCTCTCGCTCGCCTTCGCGGTCCGGCTCCAGGCGGCGAGCGTGAGGGAGAAGACGCAGAGGGCGAGCAGTCCGGTCAGCGTCCACACGAGCACCCGCACCGGATCGATGTGCCGGCCAGCCGCGCGTGTCAACGACGACCCGAGAGCGGGCCCCAGCGCGCGTGCGAGCGCGCGATCGTCGTCTTCGCCGCAGATCGTCGCTGCATCGGACCCGCTGGGATGTCCCCAGTCGCTGCCCTCAGCCACGGGGTTGTCATCGGCACGAGGCCGCCTGTGTCCCTCCCCCGAAGGAGGCGTCCTCAGGCGGCGAGCGCAGGCGTGTTCTCCTCCTCCCGCCGCCGCACCGTTCGAACCTCGCGGACGAAGGCGAGAACCGCGAATTCCTGCTGCATCGCCGTCTCCCAGAGCGCGTTGCCCACGAGGATCGAGGCGCCGAGGATCCCGGCCGCGACCATGACGGCCGGCAGAGGGAACGGCCGGACGAGCGTGAACGGCAGCACGCCGCCCAGGGCCCAGACGGCGAACGCCGTCGCGACGGGGTGGGGCGGGCGAATGCGATAGGCGACGAAGCCGCCGAGCAAGCCGCCGGCCGGGATCGAGAGGAGGATCAGGCTCCAGCCCAGGACGCCGCCGAGGTGATCCTTGGCCACGAAGGGGCCGAGCACGAGGTAGATCCCGATCCCGACGTTGCCGAGGGCGAAGCCGAGGAAGCCGGCCGTCAGCCAGCGGTGGTTTCGAACCTCGCGCCAGCCGTCGGCGAGGTCTCGCCAGAAGCGCTGCTGGACGGGTAGCACATGCTCCGCTACCTGCATCGCCGTCACGAACCCCACGCTGACGAGGAAGCTGGCGGCGTCGATCGCGAAGCACCAACCCGGTCCGGCGACGGCGACGATCCCTCCGGAGAGTGCCGGGCCGAAGATGTTGGTTGCGCTCTGCGTCATCGAGAGCAGCGCGTTCGCCTGCTGCAAGCGTCCCGGGCTGACCGCCCGCGGAAGCAGGGCCGTCGACGCGGGGCCGAAGAAGCCCGCGCCCACGCCGGCCGCCGACTGCAGGATCGCGAGCTCCCACACGTGCGCGGCGCCCTCCAGCAGGAGTGCCGCCGTCGTCACCTGGGTTGCGAAGCGGAGGAGGTCGGCGGAGATCATCACCACGCGCCGCGGCAGCCGGTCGGCCCAGACTCCGCCCGCGATCGTGGAGATGCCGAGAGCGACCATGCGGGCCGCGAGGACGCCGCCGAGGCCGAGGGCGCCTCCGTGAATTCCGATCACGGCCCAGACGAGCGCGACGGGGATGAGGGAGTCGCCGACGGCCGAACCGGCGCGCCCGAACCAGAGCAGCCGGAACGGCCGTTCTGTCAGCGGTCCGAACCGTCCGACCCCCCGCACCTGCTGGAGAGTACGCCGTTCGGAGTACGATCGTCATCCGCGGAACCGGCCGGTTCCGCCAATCGTCATGGACCGTCCCGTCCTTCACGCCGTCGTCCGCGAGCTCGTCGAGCACGAGAAGCTCGCCGCGTTCGCGGACGCGATGCCAACGCGCGCCCGCGTCTCCGAGGCCGCGCTGCCGGTGCTGCTCGCTTCGCTCCACGAGCGCTTGGGGCTGGATGCTGGAAGCGTCGACGGCGAAGC
>JAVKST010000147.1:0-6117 GCA_039583515.1 Gaiellaceae bacterium | reverse complement strand
CCGATGGTCAAGGTCGAGGCGGTCGTGGTTCGGGAGCGGGTCGAGACGGTGATCGACGCGGTCGAGGACGAGACCGGTCACGTCGGCGTGACGGTGGTCGAGGCGATCGGCCACGGGCGCGAGCGGGGCGTCACGCACGAGTACCGCGGCCGCACGTTCGAGTCCCGCTTCCTGCCGAAGGCGCTCCTCACCTTCGTCGTCGAGGACGCGCTGGCGGGCCGCGTCGTCGCCGCGATCGCCGACGCCGCGCGGACCGGCCACGAGTCCGGCGACGGTCTCTGCTGGACGTCGCCCGTCGCGAACGTCGTCCACCACCGCACAGGGGAGAGGCTCGGATGACTCACAGCCAGCTGCTGATCGCCGTCAACACCGTTTGGGTCGTGGTCGCGGCCGTCCTCGTGATGTTCATGCAGGCCGGGTTCGCCTTCCTCGAGGCAGGGCTGACCCGGATGAAGAACGCCGCGCACATCGCCGGCAAGAACGTCCTCGTGTTCGCGGTCGCCTCGCTCGTCTACTGGCTCGTCGGCTTCGGCCTGGCGTTCGGCAGCGGGAACGGCGTCGTCGGCCTGCACGGCTTCGCGCCGTCGGCGGCAGCGCTGCTGGCGGTCGGCAAGGCGCCGTTCGCGGCGTTCACCGCGATCCCGGGAGCGGCCGGCTGGCTGTTCGAGGTCGTATTCGCCGGCGTCTCCCTCGCGATCGTCTGGGGCGCGATGGCGGAGCGCGCGAAGCTGTGGGTCTACTTCGCGTTCGGGGCGATCTTCACCGTCGTCTACTCGCTCGTCTCGCACTGGATCTGGGCGCCCGGCGGCTGGCTGCAGCGGTTCGGGATGCAGGACTTCGCGGGCTCCACCGTCGTCCACTACCAGGGAGCGCTCGCCGCGCTGGCGGGCGCGCTGCTACTCGGTCCGAGGATCGGGAAGTTCGGACACGACGGCCGCGCGAATGCCATCCCCGGCCACAACATGCCCTACGCCGTGCTCGGCACGCTGATCCTCTGGTTCGGCTGGTTCGGCTTCAACCCCGGCTCGACCCTCGGCGTCGTCAGCGGCGGCCGCGTCGGCTTCTTCGGCTACGTCGCCCTGACGACCAACCTCGCGGCGGCGGCCGGCGGCCTCGGCGGGATCGGCGTCGCCTGGCTCGTCCTCCGCAAGCCGGACGTCTCGATGATGCTGAACGGGGTGCTCGCCGCGCTCGTCGCGATCACCGCCGCGTGCGGCTTCGTCGCGCCCTGGGCGGCCGTCCTGATCGGGTTCGTCGCTTCGGCCTTCGCCGTCGTCGCCGTGCCGTTCGTCGAGGGGCTCGGGATCGACGACCCGATCGGCGCCGTCGCGGTGCACGGGCTCGCGGGCGTCTGGGGAACGCTCGCCACCGGCCTGTTCGCGCTCCCCGCGCTCGCTCGCACGGTGGGAGTGGGACGCGGCGGGCTCCTCTACACCGGCTCTCCGCACCAGCTCGGCGTGCAGGCGCTCGGTCTCGCCGCCGTCGGAGCCTTCACCTTCGCGGCGTCGTACGGCGCGCTCTGGACGTTGAAGCGGCTCTGGGGGATCCGCGTCGAGCCGCACGTCGAGACCGCCGGTCTCGACGTCGCCGAGCACGGCATGTGGGGCTATCCCGAGTTCTACATCCCTGTTCCCGGCGGCTACGGGACGGAGTCGCACGGCCACCTCGGGCTCGCGCACGCGCACGCGCAGGCGCAGGCGCGAGCAGCCCTCGCGGAGCGGCGGCTCGAGCCCGCCGCGGAGACGTGACGCTAGTCTCGCTCGGGTGCCGTCGCTGTCGACGTACGCGGTCTTCCTCGCGACCGGGATGGCGCTGCTCGCGATCCCGGGCCCGGCCGTCCTCTACGTCGTCACGCGCAGCATCGAGATGGGGCGGGCGGGCGGCCTCGCGTCGGTCGCCGGCATCACCACGGCGACCGTCACCCACGTCGCGCTCGCAACCGCGGGGCTTTCGTCGCTGATCCTGGCCTCGACGGTCGCGTTCGACGCCGTCAGGTACGTCGGCGCCGCGTACCTGCTCCTGCTCGGGCTGCGGCGCCTCCTCGGCCGCGGCCTCGAGCCGGCGGAGGAGTCCGTCGTGCCCCGCACGCGGCGAAGGGCATACGCGCAGGGGGTCATCGTCAACCTCACGAACCCGAAGACGATCGTCTTCGTCTTCGCGTTCCTGCCCCAGTTCGTCGACCCGCACGCCCGCCACGTCTGGCTGCAGGTGCTGGTGCTCGGCCTGAGCTTCGCGCTGCTCGGCTGCCTGAGCGACAGCGTGTGGGCGCTGGCGGCCGGGGCGGTGGCCGTACGCTTGCGGGGGACGGCGAGGATCGCGCGCGTGCAGCGCTGGGTCGGCGGCGGCACGCTCGTCGGGCTCGGCATCCTGGCCGCGGTGTGGACGCCGAGTCGCGCGCGCTGACGTCTTCCGCGACCGTCGAGACGCTGCAGGAACCCCAAGGCCCTGTCGCTTGTCCCGCGGCGAGGTAGAGGATCGGCCGCAGCCGGTCGACGCCGGCAGTAGCGTCTCGACTGTGCCGTACCAGTTCGTCGATTGCCGCTGGGAGCTCGGCAGGCCGGAGAGGGGGCGCGAGCTCTACCTGGAAGGCCATATCCCCGGGGCGTCGTTCCTCGACGTCGACGCCGACCTCTCGGACACCTCCGTGCTGGATGCCGGGCGCCATCCGCTTCCGTCGGAGGAGAGGTTCGCCGCCGCGGCCGGCCGCGCCGGGATCGGAGACGGCGTCTTCGTCGTCGCCTACGGCTCGTTCGGCGGTGCCGAGCGGCTCTGGTGGCTGCTCCGCCATTTCGGCCACGACGACTGCGCGGTGCTCCGCGGCGGGATCGGCGCCTGGGGAGGCGACCTCCGGACCGGAGAGGAGGAGACCGAGGGCGTCGGTTTCGTGCCGCACGCGCGCGAGCCCGACACGATCGACGCCGAAGAGATCGCGCGCCGTCTCGCCGATCCCGCCCTCGTGCTCGTCGACGCGCGGGCGGCGAGCCGCTGGCGCGGCGAGCCGAACGAGGTCGACGACCCGCCGGGCCGGATCCCGGGGGCGGCGAATGCGCCGTGGGACGAGCCGCTGCCCGAGCTGCCGCCGGGCGAGCTCGCCGCGTACTGCGGCTCGGGCGTCACCGCCTGCGTCACCCTTCACCGCGCCTGGCTCGCGGGCCGCGGGGGTCGCCTCTATCCCGGCTCCTGGAGCGACTGGTCGAAGCGCGGCCTGCCGGTGGAACGGGGCTGAGCTCGTGGGGCCGCGTCTGATCGCCGCGGGCCGCGCCTCGGAGATCTTCGACCTCGGCGACGGTCGTGTCCTGCGGCGTTTCAGGGCCGGTGGCGATCCGGAGCGCGAGGCCCTCGTGATGCGGCATGCGCGCGAGCACGGCTATCCGGTCCCGGACGTGCTCGAGGTCGGCCCCGACTCGCTCGTGCTCGAGCGGATCGAGGGCAAGACGATGTTCGAGGCGCTCGAGGAGCGGCCGGCCGCGATGGACGAGCACGCGGGCGCGCTGGCGGGATTGCACGACCGGCTGCACGCCATCGAGGCGCCTGCCGGCCTGACCGCAGCCGGCCAGGGTGAACGAGTCCTGCATCTCGACTTCCACCCCGCGAACGTCATCCTCTCGCCGAGCGGGCCCGTCGTCATCGACTGGGCGAACGCCCGGCGCGGCGCACCGCCACTCGACGTCGCCATGGCCTGGGTGATCTGCGCGACCAGCAGCGGAGTCGGGCGGCTCGGCGTCGAGTTCGCCGACCGGTTCCTCGCCCACTTCGACCGCGACGCGGTGCTCAGGCACCTCCCGCTGGCGGTCGAGCGTCGGCTGGCCGATGGGAACGTGCTGGACGAGGAGCGAGAGCGGATCCGCGAGCTAGCGGCGGACGCCGGCGCTGGCCGCTGACAGCGCGAACTTCGTCAGCGACTTCGGCATCCGCTGCGCGTCCCGGATCGTCGCGCGGAGAGCGTCCGCGAACTCCTCGACGTCCTCGTCCGCCAGCATCAGCGGCGGCAGGACGCGGACGACCGCCATGTCGTGGCCGGCCACCTGGCTCAGGATCCGGTGCTCGGTGAAGAGCGGGACGACGACGAGCTGGGCGAAGAGGCCGCGCTGCGCACGCTCGATCATCCGGTAGGTGATGCGCGCCCCGCCGCGGGGCTCGCCGAACTCGATCGCCCACGCCAGGCCGAGCCCGCGCACCTCCTTCACCACCTCGAACTCGTCCAGCAGCGGCCGCGTGAGCTCGAGCAGCCGGTCGCCGAGCTGCGCCGAGCGCTCGACGAGCCGCTGCTCGCGCAGCTCGTTCAGCGTCGCGAGGCCGGCGGCCATGGCGAGCTCGTTCGGCGCGAACGTCGAGCCGTGCGACAGCGCGTGCGGCATCGAGTCGAACACCGCCTCGTGGACGGCGGTCGACATCAGGAGCGCGCCCACCGGGACGTAGCCGCCCGAGAGCGACTTCGCGACGGTGACCATGTCCGGCTCCAGGCCCCAGTGCTGGAAGGCGAACATCCGCCCCGTGCGGCCGAAGCCGGTCAGGACCTCGTCGACGCAGAAGAGCGTCCCGTAGCGGCGGCACAGCTCCTGCGCTCCCTCGAGGTAGCCCGCCGGCGGCAGGTGGATGCCCTTGCCCTGGACCGGCTCGACGAGGAAGAGCGCGACCTCCTCGCTGCGCAGCTGCTGCTCCAGCGCGTCGAGGTCGCCGAACGGGACGCGGTCGAAGCCGGGAAGGAGCG
The DNA here is from genome assembly GCA_039583515.1 of Gaiellaceae bacterium. Lineage (GTDB taxonomy): Bacteria > Actinomycetota > Thermoleophilia > Gaiellales > Gaiellaceae > Palsa-739. Next base: position 1,406 of record JAVKST010000147.1, on the reverse strand, counting down.
GCTGGAAGCGGGCGGTGAACTCGGCGTTTCCGTTCGCGGAGAGGGCGCCGAGCGTGAGCCCGTGGAAGCCGTGCTCCGTCGAGAGGACACGGCTCCGCTTCGTCGCGGCGCGGCCGAGCTTGAGCGCCGCCTCGACGGAGCCGGTGCCGGTGCTCGTGAACAGGCAGCGGCCGATCCGGCCGCCGGCGAGCCCGATCAGCTCCTCGGCGAGCAGCCCCGGCAGCAGGGTCGCACCCATGGCGAGCATCCCCGGCGTCTCCAGCTCCAGGGCCTCGACCAGCGCTGCCCGGACGTGCGGGTTGTTGCGCCCGACGCCGTACATCCCGAAGCCGCCGAGCATGTCGAGGTAGCGCGCGCCGTCGGCGTCGTAGAGGTACGCGCCCTCGGCTCGGGCCCAGGTCCGGTCGAAGCCGATCGTCCGCAGCACCCGCACGAACTGCGGGTTGATCGTCCGCGCCCAGAGGTCGAGATCTTCGCCGCGGCGCGCGTCGAGCAGCCGGGCGATGCTGAAGCCGCTCATGCTCGGACTGTACCGCCCGCGGCGTTTCCCGTAGCTCGCGGCGGGTAGCCGCTCGCGGAGCGACACGAGGAGGAGACGATGGGGATGGGAAAACTGCTGCTGCGCGCGACGATCGGCGGCTACTTCTTCGGCCACGGGATGCAGAAGCTCGCCGGCTGGTTCGGTGGCAGCGGGCCGGAGGGAACGGGACAGTTCTTCGAGCAGATCGGCCTGCGGCCCGGCCGCGAGCACGCATATCTCGCAGGCGCGGCGGAGGCGGGCGGCGGCTCGCTGCTCGCGCTCGGCCTCTTCACGCCGGCGGCGGCCAGCATGCTCACGGGCGTGATGACGAACGCGATTCGGCACGTGCACTGGAAGAACGGCGCGTGGAACTCGGACGGCGGCGTCGAGCTGCCCGCCGTCATCCTCGCATCGCTCGCGGCGCTGGCCGACAGCGGGCCCGGGCCGCGCTCGCTCGACGCGAAGCTGGGGATCGAGGCGCGCGGATCGGCCGTGATGTGGACGGCGCTCGGCACGGGCGCGGCCGGCGCGATCCTCGCGTCGGAGTTCGGGCACCTCGCGTTTGCGGCGTGGGACAGGTTCCCGCAGGGGCAGGGGCTGATCCGCACCGAGGAACCCGTCGGCGCCGCCGGCTAGCGCGCACGAGCAAAGGGGACTGCGGGGGACTGCAACGGCTCACCGCCGGGCTGCCCTACGTTGACGCTGAGCCGGAGGCGCCGCTCGCCGCGGGCAGAATGTCGCCTGGCCCCCGTAGCTCAGTGGATAGAGCAGCGGTTTCCTAAACCGCGTGCGCAAGTTCGATTCTTGCCGGGGGCACTGAGTCGCGAAGTCGCTGCAAATCGCGATAGCCGCCATGGGCCAGATGGACAGTGGTCGTCGAACCGCG
>JAVKST010000146.1:0-6152 GCA_039583515.1 Gaiellaceae bacterium | reverse complement strand
CGATCGGCTCGTCGGCCCCGGCCACGTCGGCGAACGTGGTCTTCGGCGTGTCCTTGGTGATCAGCTTGGCCTTGGACTTGCCGAAGTTCATCACCCGGGAGCCGCCGCCCCGGCCGTCTTCGGACTGCCGGGGCGGCTCCGTTCTGGAGGGGTTTCCACCGATCCGGCGCCGGTCGCCAGCCTCTAGGATCGGCCGTGGCCATGCCCGAGACGCTCCAGCACACGCCGCTCCACCACCGGCATGTCGAGCTCGGGGCGCGGCTGGTGCCGTTCGCGGGCTGGGAGATGCCGGTCCAGTACGCGGGCGTGATCGCCGAGCATCGGGCAGTCCGTGCGGACGCCGGGGTTTTCGACGTCTCCCACATGGGGGAGCTGGAGGTCGAGGGGCCGCGCGCGCACGAGCTGCTGCAGTCGACGCTTTCGAACGACCTCGACCGGATCGCGGCGGGCCAGTCGCAGTACACGCTGCTCACGAACCAGGAAGGCGGGATCGTCGACGACGTGATCGCGTACCGGCTCGCCGAGCGGACGTACCTGCTGGTGGTGAACGCGGCGAACCGCGAAGCAGACTACTCGTGGCTGAAGGAGCGTGAGATCCCGGGCTCGGACGTGCGAGACGTCTCCGACGAGTACGCGCTCCTCGCCGTCCAGGGCCCGCGCGCCATCGGGCGGCTCGGCCTGCCTCCCGCCCGGCCGTTCACGTTCGCGGAGACGTCGCTCGACGGCGTGGAGGTGATGGCCAGCCGCACCGGCTACACCGGCGAGGACGGATGCGAGCTCCTCTGTATGGCCGAGGACGCCGTCCGCCTCTGGGACGCCGTCCTCGCGCGCGGCGTCGCCCCGTGCGGCCTCGGCGCGCGCGACACCCTCCGGCTCGAGGTCTGCTACCCGCTACACGGCAACGACATCACGCCCAAGACCGATCCAATTTCGGCCGGTCTCGGCTGGGCCTGCGCACTCGACAAGGAGTTCAGCGGCGCCCACGTCGTGCGCCGGGTCAAGGCCGACGGACCCGAGCGCCGGCTCGTCGCGTTCACGATGGAGGACAAGGCGATCCCGCGCCAGGGGATGTCGATCGAAGGAGGCGGAGAGGTCACCTCCGGGTCGCACTCGCCGATGCTCGACGTCGGGATCGGCATGGGCTACGTGCCGGCGGCGCAGGCCCAGCCGGGAACGGAGCTCGTCCTCGACGTCCGCGGGCGGGCTCGCCGGGCGAGGGTCGTGAAGAAACCGATCTACAAGCCGCAAAAGAGGGAGGGCTGAGTGGCAGCCGCCGCGAGTTACCCCGACGACCTCAAGTACCACCCGGAGCACGACTGGGCGCGTGTCGAGGGCGACGAGGCCGTCCTCGGCATCACCTGGTTCGCCGCCGACTCGCTCGGCGAGCTCGTCCACTTCGAGCCGCCGGAGGCAGGTGGGGCGATCAGGAAGGACGAGGCGTACGGCGAGATCGAGTCGGTCAAGGCGGTCTCGGACGTGATCGCTCCCCTCTCGGGCGAGGTGCTGGAGGTCAACGAGCGCGTCGTCGACGCACCGGAGACGGTGAACGAGGACCCGTACGGGGAAGGATGGCTCGTGCGTATCCGCCTCGCGGACGCCGGCGAGGTCGGCGCGCTGCTCGACGCCGAAGGCTACCGCGGGGTCCTCGCCCAGCAGTGACGCAGCACCCGTTCCTCGCGCTCACCGATACCGACCGGCAGGAGATGCTCCGGACGGTGGGCGTCGACTCTCTCGACGACCTGTTTGGCGACATCGCCGCAGGCGTCCGCTTCGACCGCCCGCTCGACCTCGAGCCGCCGCTCTCGGAGCAGGAGCTGTTCGAGCACGTCTCGGCGCTCGCGGCGCGGAACGCCGACGCGAGCAGCGAGGTCTCCTTCCTCGGCGCCGGGATCTACGACCACTACGTCCCGGCCGTGGTCGACGCGGTGCTCCAGCGCGGCGAGCTGCTGACGGCGTACACGCCGTACCAGCCCGAGATGAGCCAGGGCGTGCTGCAGGCGATCTTCGAGTACCAGACCGCGATCTGCGAGCTCACCGGGATGGACGTCTCGAACGCCTCCGGCTACGACGGCACGACGGTGGCCGCCGACGCGTGCTACGTCGCCAAGCACGCGACCGGCAGGACGAAGCTCGTCGTCACGGAGGCGACGAGCCCCCAGGTGCGCCAGGTCGTCAAGACCTACGCGCCGGGCTTCGGTCTCGAGGTGGTCGAGGTGCCGCACGCGGGCGGGACGACCGATGCGGACGAGCTGGCGCGGGCGGCAGAGGACGCCGCCGCGGTCATCTTCCAGCAGCCGAACTTCTTCGGCTGCCTCGAGCCGGCGCCGGAGCTCGCCGCCGCGGCGAACGAGGCCGGAGCGCTGCCCGTCGTCCACGCCGACCCGCTCTCGCTCGGGGTGCTCGAGGCGCCGGGACGCTATGGCGCTGCGATCGCCGTCGGCGAGGGCCAGGCCGCCGGCAACGTTCCCTCCTACGGCGGGCCGCACTACGGCTTCCTCGCCGCGCGGCAGGAGTTCATCCGGCGCATGCCAGGACGGATCGTCGGCGAGACGGTAGACGCCGCGGGTGAGCGCGGCTATGTCCTCACCCTGCAGACTCGCGAGCAGCACATCCGCCGCGAGAAGGCCACCTCCAACATCACGACGAACCAGACGCTGCTCGCGCTCGGCGGCCTCGTCTACCTCACGTGGCTCGGACCGCAGGGACTGCGCGAGCTGGGGGAGACCTGCATCTCCCTCGGCGCCTACGCGAAGCAGCGCCTTGCCGAGCGGGCCGGGGTCGAGCCGCTGTTTCCAGAGAAGACAACGTTCAAGGAGTTTGCCGTGCGGGTCGGACGGAACGCCCACGACGTCGTCGCAGCGGGGCGCGAGCGGGGCGTCCACCCCGGCTACGCCCTCGGGCGCGACTACCCGGGCATGGACGACGTCCTGCTCGTCGCGGTCACCGAGCGGCGCACGCCGGCGGAGATCGACCGCCTGGCGGACGTCCTCGCCGAGGTTGCCGGATGAAGCTGATCTACGAGAAGTCCCGGCCGGGGCGCCGGGCGTCGCAGGTCCCGCGGTACGGCGGGCTCCCGGAGCCGGAGCTGCCCGAGTCGCTCCGACGCGAGGAGCCGCCGCGGCTGCCCGAGGTGGCGGAGTTCGAGCTCGTCCGGCACTTCACCGAGCTCTCGACGCGCAACTTCGGCGTGGACACGGGCTTCTACCCGCTCGGCTCCTGCACGATGAAGTACAACCCGCGGATCAACGAGCGCCTCGCGGCGCTGCCGGGGTTCGCCCGGCTGCACCCGCTCCAGGAGGAGAACGGCGCCCAGGGCGCGCTCGAGCTGATGTGGCGGCTGCAGGAGATCCTCGCCGAGGTGACCGGTCTCGACGCGGTCTCGCTGCAGCCGGCGGCCGGCTCGCAGGGTGAGCTGACGGGCCTGATGCTCGTCCGCGCCCACTTCACGGCGCTGGGCGAGGCGGAGCAGCGGCGCAAGGTCGTCATTCCCGACACGGCCCACGGCACCAATCCGGCGTCCGTGACGATGGCGGGCTACGAGTTGACGCCGGTGCGGACGGACGCGCGCGGGAACATCGAGGTCGACGACCTGCGCGGCAAGGTCGACGAGCACACGGCCGCGCTGATGCTGACGAACCCGTCCACGCTCGGGCTCTTCGACGAGAACATCGAGGAGATCGAGCGGATCTTCCACGGCGCAGGCGCGCTCATGTACTACGACGGCGCGAACCTGAACGCGGTCTGCGGGATCTCGCGGCCGGGCGACATGGGCTTCGACATCGTCCACATCAACCTGCACAAGACGTTCTCGCAGCCGCACGGCGGCGGCGGCCCCGGCGGCGGCCCGGTGGCGGTGCGCAAGACCCTCGAGCCGTACCTGCCGGCGCCCGCGGTCGTTCGCCGCGAGGACGGGACGTTCGGCTACGACTTCGACCGGCCGCAGACGATCGGGAGGGTGCGCGGCTTCGCGGGGCCCTTCGGCGTGTTCGTACGCTCATATGCGTTCCTCCGGATGTGGGGGCCGCGGCTGCGCGAGATGTCCGAGGCGGCCGTCCTGAACGCGAACTACGTCCTCGCGCGGCTGAAGGAGGCGTACGACCTGCCGTTCGACCGGCTCTGCATGCACGAGTTCGTGCTCTCGGCGCGCAGCCTGAAGCGGGAGCACGGAATCACGGCTCTCGACGTCGCGAAGCGGCTGATGGACTACGGGTTCCACCCGCCGACCATCTACTTCCCGCTGATCGTCCCGGAGGCGCTGATGATCGAGCCCACGGAGACGGAGGCGAGGGAGACGCTGGACGCGTTCTGCGAGGCGATGCTCGCGATCGCGCGAGAGGCGGCTGAGGAGCCGAAGCTGCTGAAGGAGGCGCCGCACCACCGCCCCGTGAAGCGCCTCGACGAAGTGCGGGCGGCGAAGCAGCCCGTCGTGAAGTACGCGTTCGAGCAGCACCCGGACCCGGACGCGGAGACGCGGCCCGTCGCGGCCGAGGCTCCGAAGGGCGTCTGAGCCGCGGCGGTGGACGGGATCCGGGTCTCGGACACGCTCGACGGCGTCGACTGGGAGCGCGCGAAGGCCGACCTCGCCGCCGACCAGTTCGACAACGGCCGCTCGCCGGCGGCGCTGCGCCGCTCGTTCGAGGAGTCCCAGCACGTCGCGATCGCTTGGGACGGCGAGCGGGTCGTGGGGATGGCCCGGCTGCTCTCGGACGGCGTCTGCAACGCGTATCTCCTCGACGTCTGGACGGCGTCGAGCCACCGCCGGCGCGGGATCGGCCAGGCCATGGTGGAGCGCCTCTGCGACGCGGTGCCGGGCCAGCACGTCGGCCTCCAGACTGACGACGGGCAGGCGTTCTACGGGATGCTCGGCTTCCGGCGCCAGCCGGAGTTCATGTCGCGGGTGTCGGGTCGCTGGCTCGAGAACGACGCGAACCGCCACTGACCACGCGGGGCGCTCCGGCGAGCTGGCCGCATGCCGCTTCGATGTCCCGGCCACGCGTCAGCCGCACCGTCGCCGGAACGTGCGCCCGGTCGAGCACGGCGCGGAACGCGGCGATCCGCTCGCGCGCGGACGGGTTGTAGAGTCCCGCATCCGCGGCAGCCGCCGGAGGCGGCCGATCTTCCGGCCGGGCGCCGGCTGCTTTGCCGGCGGCGCTTCCAGCCCACGGGTTGAAGGGGATGAGATTGACCTTGAACCCGTCCCGCCCGAGGAGGGCGGCGAGCGTACGTGCCTGCTCGGGCGAGTCGTTGACCCCGGCGAGCATCACGTACTCCACGAAGACGCGACGGTTCGTCGCGGCCGCGTGGCGGCGGCACTCGGCGACGACGTCCGCGAGCGGGTAGCGGTCGTTCACCGGCATGATCCGCGACCGCAGCTCGTCGTCCGGGGCGTGGAGCGAGAGCGCCAGGCGAATCGGCTCGTCCACCTCTTCGACGAAGCGGCGGAGGCCGGGGAGCCAGCCGACGGTCGAGATCGTCGTCCGCCTGTGTGTGATCCCGAGGTCGGGGAGCCGGCGCGCCGCGGGCAGCACCTCGTCGAGGTTGAGCATCGGCTCGCCCATCCCCATGAAGACCGCGTGATCGACCTCGGTCAGCCGCCGGAAGTGGAGCGCCTGATCGAGGATCTCCGAGGCCGTCAGGTTGCGGCCGAACGCCATCGCGCCCGTGGCGCAGAACGTGCACGTGAGCGGGCAGCCGGACTGCGAGGAGAGGCAGAGCGAGCGGCGGCCGTCGCGGTAGCGCATCACGACCGCCTCCACCGGGTGCCCGTCGGCCGTGCGGAAGAGCGTCTTCACCGTCCCGTCGCGCGACTCGCGCTCGGTCTCGACCTCGAGAGTCGAGAACGGCACCGCCGCCGCGAGCTCCTCGCGCAGCGCGCGCGGCAGGTTCGTCATCGACTCGTAGCCGCTCGCGCCGCGGGCCGTCCACTCCCACACCTGGCGGGCGCGGAACGCGGGCTCGCCTCGTTCGGCGAGCGTTCGCTCGAGGAGGAGGAGGTCCACGCGGCTACGGTAGCGTTGCCTGCCCGTGATCGACCTCCGCTCGGACACCGTGACGAAGCCGACGGCGGGGATGCTCGCCGCGATGGCCGCGGCCGAGGTGGGGGACGAGCAGTTCCACGAGGACCCGACGACGAACGAGCTGCAGCGGCGGGC